>NZ_JAJOZB010000001.1:1742500-2067750 GCF_023701745.1 Streptomyces sp. RKAG293
GAGGCGCTCAGCGATGTGGCCGCCGAGGGCGACGTCAAGGCCGGCGCCCCGCTCTTCGTCTGGCAGTAGTCCCCCGCATTACCGCTGTACCCCCAGGGGGCGTCAACGAGGACGTCGGAAGAATCTGAGCGACGGCATCGATCGTCGCAGTGACCGGAGACAGGTGAGATGGAGACAACGCTGCGAGGCGTCGGTGTCAGCCACGGTGTGGCGATCGGCGAGGTACGGCACATGGGTACCGCTGTTCTGGAGCCCCCGGCCAAGCAGATCCCGGCGGAGGAGGCTCCGCGTGAGCAGGGCCGTGCCCGGCAGGCCGTCGAGGCCGTGGCAGCCGACCTGATCGCGCGTGGGAACCTGGCCGGCGGTGAGGCCCAGCACGTGCTGGAGGCCCAGGCCATGATGGCCCAGGACCCCGAGCTGATGGCCGACGTCGAGCGCCGGATCGCGGTGGGCAGTTCCGCCGAGCGCGCCGTCTACGACGCTTTCGCCTCCTACCGTGCGCTGCTGGCCAACGCGGGCGAGTACCTGGCCGGCCGGGTGGCCGACCTGGACGACGTCCGCAACCGCATCGTGGCCCGGCTGCTCGGTGTTCCGATGCCGGGTGTGCCGGACAGCGACGAGCCGTATGTACTGATCGCCCGGGACCTGGCACCCGCGGACACCGCGCTGCTCGACCCGACCCTGGTCCTCGGCTTCGTCACCGAGGAGGGTGGCCCGACCAGTCACAGCGCGATCCTGGCGCGTGCCCTGGGTGTGCCGGCCGTGGTGGCGATGCCCGGCGCGGGTGAGATCGCCGAAGGCACCGTCATCGCGGTGGACGGCAGCACCGGCGAGCTCTTCGTCAATCCGAGCGCCGAGAAGCGCGCGGAGCTGGAAGAGGCCGCCGCCGCTCGCAAGGCCTCGCTGTCGGCGACCTCCGGTCCCGGCGCCACCTCCGACGGTCACAAGGTGCCGCTGCTCGCCAACGTGGGCGGTCCCGGCGATGTCCCCGCGGCGCTGGAGGCGGGCGCCGAGGGTGTGGGCCTGTTCCGCACCGAGTTCCTCTTCCTCGACGACTCCGCGAAGGCGCCGTCGGAGGAGAAGCAGATCGAGGCGTACCGCAAGGTCCTCGAAGCGTTCCCCGAGGGCCGGGTGGTCGTGCGCGTGCTCGACGCGGGCGCCGACAAGCCGCTGGACTTCCTCACCCCCGCCGACGAGCCGAACCCGGCGCTGGGTGTGCGGGGTCTGCGGTCGCTGCTGGAGCACCCCGATGTGCTGCAGACGCAGCTGCGGGCGCTGGCCAAGGCCGTTGAGGGCCTGCCGGTGTATCTCGAGGTCATGGCGCCGATGGTGGCCGACCGTATCGACGCCAAGGCGTTCGCCGACGCGTGCCGCGAGGCCGGTCTGCGGGCGAAGTTCGGCGCGATGGTCGAGATTCCCTCGGCGGCGCTTCGGGCGCGGTCGATCCTCCAGGAGGTCGAGTTCCTGTCGCTGGGCACCAACGACCTGGCGCAGTACACCTTCGCGGCCGACCGGCAGGTCGGCGCGGTCTCCCGGCTGCAGGACCCCTGGCAGCCCGCGCTACTCGACCTGGTGGCGGCGTCGGCCGACGCGGCCAAGGCCGAGGGCAAGAGCTGTGGTGTCTGTGGCGAAGCGGCGGCCGACCCGCTGCTGGCCTGTGTGCTCACGGGTCTGGGTGTGACGAGTCTGTCCATGGGTGCGGCGTCCATTCCTTATGTGCGCGCCACGCTCGCGAAGTACACGCTGGCGCAGTGCGAGCGGGCGGCGGCCGCCGCCCGGGCGACCGACACCGCTGACGAGGCGCGCCGCGCGGCGCAGGCGGTGCTGTCCGGCGAGTGATCGCCGGCGTGTGTGGCCGATGCAGGTCCGAGGGGCGTTCCGCCGGTTTCCGGCGGAACGCCCCTCGCTCGTCGGGGCACGCGTCAGTCGCGTGGCGCCTGCCGCAGCGGCAGGCCGGGCCGGTACGTGACGCCGGGTTCCGGGGGTACCGGTTCGCCGGTTTCGGCGTCGGTGCAGTAGGCGTTGAAGACTTCCGCCTCGGTGAGCGGTTGCGGCCAGCCGTCGCGCAGGGACCAGCCGCGTACCTCATCCCGTCCGTCGGCGCCGGTGGACCGGACGACGATGCCGCCGGGGGTGTCGCTGACGGCGGCCGCGGCGAGGACCGTGCAGAACACCAGGGCGTCGGCCTCCGCGAAGTGGATCCGGCCCGACTCGGCGCGCTCCGTGGTGAGGACGGCGAGCAGCGGGGTGCCGTCGAGCGGCACGCTGCAGACGACGTGATGGATGCCGGTGCCGGCGGTTTCGATGAGTCCTGTCAGTGCCCGGGAGGCTAGTTCGAAGGCGGTGCTCGCGCGTTCACGGCCCCCGTCGGTGCGGCCTTCCGCGGCGGTGAGGACCTCGGTGGCGCGGTCCCAGGCCATCTGCCGGTCGGCCTCGTGGCCCAGCTGGGCGAGGAGTTGAGGCACCGGCTGCCCGCGGTACGGGATGCCGGGACCGCCCGCGGTGATGTCGGCGGTGTAGCGGGCGCGGGTGGCGGGGGCGTCCGGGTCCTGGCCGGTGTCGGCGCAGTACTCCGCGTACTCCCCGGGGTCGAAGAGGGTGACGGTGACGAACAGCCCCTGGGAGAGCAGCGCGCGCAGCAGGCCGTCCGTCTGCCGCAGGTACTGGGGATGGTCCTCGCACGGGAAGCCGCGGTAGCGGCGCATCGTGGCGAAGTCCCTTTCGCCGGCGAGCAGCGCGACGATGACGGGAGCTTCACGGCGCAGGGCGCGCCGCTGGCTCACCCGACGCGGAACAACGCCCCGTGAGCGGTCCTGTGCACGGTCCCTTGAGCGTTCCGGCGGGCGGCCGCCCGAGCGGTCCCGTGAACGGCCGCTCGTCCGGCCGGTGTTCCTGTTCTTCTTCCCGTTCCCGGTGTGTGCCATGGCTCCCCCTCGGCGCGACGATCAGTTGTCACTCACCGTAATCGGAGACACTGACAATCCGGACGGGTTGGTCACCGGCCGTGTGGAGTCGAGGCGCCGCAGCACCATGCGCTTCTGCAGGAACGCGGTGCCGGCGAGGGCCGTGCCGAGGCCGAGCCAGCCGAGCGGCCCCGCCGCGATGACCGCGGTCGTCATGATCAGCGGTCCCGCGGCGCGTTCGGCGGACTGGGCCAGTCCGTGCACCCCGACGTACGCGCCCTGCGCGTCGTCCGGGGCGAGGGCCACGGACAGTTCCCACGAGACGGTGGCCTGGTACATCTCCACGAAGGTGAAGGCGACCGCGGCGACGAGCATCGCGGTGGTGGCGGCCCAGCGGTCGTCGACGACGGAGGCGGCCACGGCGGCTCCGCCGAGGAAGTAGCAGGCGGCGACGTGGCGCAGGGTCCTGGCGGCGAGGCGCGGGGTGCGGCCGTGGCGGGAGAGCCGGACCTGGAAGAGCACCACGACGACGGTGTTGATGACGAAGAGCAGGGCGGCGAGCCCGTGCGGGGCGGTGGTGGCGCTGATGATCCACAGCGGCATGCCGACGCGCAGTACCGAGCCGTCGAGGAAGAGCAGGGCGTCGGTGGCGGCGTAGCCGAGGTAACCGCGGTCGCGCCACGGGCCGGCGGGCGATGCCGGGGGGACGGCGGCCGCGGCCGGGCGCTTCGTGGCGGACGAGGCCACCGTCCGGGTGGCGGACGGTGGTTCGGCGCAGCGGGCGACGAGTACGGCGACGACGCAGAAGGACAGTCCGTCGGCGAGCAGGAGGCCGCGGTAGACGGTGGCGCTGCCGAAGGCGAGGCCGACCGAGGCGCCGAGGCCGCCGAGGGTGTAGCCGACGTTGACGACGGTGCGCTGGACCGCCTGGTAGCGGGACCGGTCGGGGCCGGCGACGCGGGCGGCGTAGAGCTTGGTGAGCACGGAGGCGGAGCGTTCGCCGAAGCTGCCGAGCGCCACCAGGGGCAGCAGTTGCCAGAAGCCGTGGGCGGCGAGCATCAGCAGGCCGGAGGCGGCGCGCAGGAGTTGGACGGCGAGCAGCAGCCGGGTGAGGGGGAAGCGGTCGGCGAGCCGGCCGGCGACGGGTGAACCGGCGATGCCGACGGCGCCGGCCAGGCCCATCAGCAGACCGATCCGGCTCGCGCTGAGGTCCGCGACGACCAGGAAGTACAGCGCCGTGACACTCAGCCAGAGACCGGACCCGGTCTTGTCCACGAAGTTGATCCAGAGCATCCGGCGGCCGTCTGGCCCTCCCGGAATCCGTGCCGCCATCCCTGTCCCCGTCCCCGGTCGCTTCCGCACCCGTTCCCCCTTGACGCCGTCTTTGTATCAATACATACTTGCGAATGTGGCAACACAATATGCGATCAGTGGTACGACCGCCAAGGGCATTGCCGCGTCCGTCGAGCGGGCGGTGGCGGACGGCTCGCTGCCGCCCGGCAGCGCCATGCCGCCGGTGCGCAGGCTCGCCGAGGATCTCGGGGTCAGTCCTGGCACCGTGGCCACGGCCTACAAGGAGTTGCGGCAGCGCGGCATCGTGCTGACCCGGGGGCGCGGCGGGACGGTGGTCGCCGAGGCCCCCGCCGTCGGGACCAGTGGCTCGCGCCGCCCGCCGAAGACCCCGGACGGCGTACGGAGCCTGGCCGGCGGCCACCCCGATCCGGCGTTCCTGCCCGATCTGGTGCCGCCGTCCCGGGTGACGCCGGGGCCCGGGTCGCACCGGACCTCGCCCCGGATGCCGGAACTGGAGGCGGTGGCCCGCCGCTGGTTCGAGCGCGACGGCGTACCGGCCGGGCACGTGACGTTCGCCCATGGCGCGCTGGACTGCGTCGGCCGGCTGCTCTCGGCCGAACTGCGGCCGGGCGACGCCGTGGCGATGGAGGACCCGGGCTTCCACCGGCTGCTGGACCTCGCCCCGGCGCTGGGGCTGCGCATCGTTCCGGTGGCGGTGGACGAGGAGGGGATGCGGCCGGAGGCGCTGCGGGCCGCGCTGCGCGCGGGGGCCAGGGCGGTGGTGTGCATGCCGCGCTCGCAGAGCCCGCTGGGCGCGTGCTTCTCCGAGCGGCGCCGGGCGGAGCTGCTGGCGGTGCTGACCGCCGCCCCCGAGGTCCTGGTCATCGAGGACGACTACACGGCGGACACCTCCGGGGTCCCGCTGCACTCCCTCACCACCGGCGGTCTCCCCCGCTGGGCGCAGGTCCGCACCGTGTCCAAGCATCTGGGCAGCGACCTGCGGTGGGCCGCGCTCGCCTGCGACGAGACGTCGCTCGCCCGGCACGACGGGCTGCTGCTGCTCACCTCGGGCTGGGTGAGCCATGTGCTGCAGGAGACGGTGCTGCGGCTGCTGACGGATCCGGCGACGGCGGCGCTGGTGGCGCGGGCCGAGACCGCGTACACCGCCCGCCGGGAGGCGCTGATCGGCGAACTGGGGCGGCGCGGGATCACCGCGCACGGGCGCAGCGGGCTGAACGTCTGGGTGCCGGTCAGGGACGAGTCGGCGGTGGTCAACGGGCTGCGGTCGCACGGGTGGTGGGTCGCGGGCGGCGCCCGGTTCCGTACCGCGTCGGCGCCCGGGGTGCGGATCACCACGGCAGCCCTGCCGGTGGCGGACGCGGCCCGGCTGGCGGGCGACTTCGCGGCGGTGCTGGGTGAGTCGGAGAGCACCTACGGAGGTTGACGGGTCATCAGTGACTCCGGTCGTGAACCTTGACGTGCACCTGGTGGTCAAGTATTCACGTACTGGGCGGCATTGGTACAGACCTATGGGAGTCCAGTATGCGAAGATCCCTCACGCTCGTCCTGGCACTGTTCGGGACGCTCGTCCTCTTCCTCACGCCGCCCGCCGCCGCGGCGGGCGGCGCCTCGGCGGTGTTCGGCAAGACCTCCGACTGGGGCTCGGGCTACCAGGCCCAGTACCGGATCACCAACGGCGGCACCACCACCCTGACCAGCTGGAAGGTCGAGTTCGACCTGCCGTCGGGAAGCAGTGTCGGCAGCTACTGGGACGCGCTGCTCACCAAGAACGCCTCGCACTACACGTTCACCAACCGGGACTACAACGGCACCCTGGCCCCCGGCGCGTCGGCGGTCTTCGGCTGGGTCGCCGCCGGATCGGGCACTCCGGCCAACTGCCTGCTGAACGGCGGCTCCTGCGAGGCGGGTCCGCCCGACACCACCGCCCCCTCGGTGCCCGGCGGCGTCACCGTCGGCTCGGCCACCGGCTCCTCGCTCACCGTGCGGTGGACGGCCTCCACCGACGACTCCGGTTCGGTCGCCGGCTACGAGGTCTCCCGGGACGGCGCCGCACCCGCGGCCGTGACCGGCACCTCGTACACCGCCACCGGGCTGCAGCCCACCACCGGCTACAGCTTCCGGGTCCGGGCCAAGGACGCCGCGGGCAACACCTCCGCCTACAGCGCGGCCGTCAGCGGCACCACGACCACCGGCGGCGGCCCCGGCCCGGGCCCCGGCGCTGTGCACACCGCCCCGTATGTCGACATGGGTGCCTGGCCGACGCCGAGCATGCCCGCCATGGCCACCGCGAGCGGATTGAAGAGCTTCACCATGGCCTTCATCACCGCCTCCAGCTGCAAGGCCATGTGGTTCAACGCCTATGACCCGCGCGCCGGCTGGGCCAAGGACCAGGTCGACGCCATCCGGGCGGGCGGCGGCGACGTGAAGATCTCCTTCGGCGGCGCCTCCGGATCGGAGCTCGCCCAGGCCTGCTCCACCGTCGACTCGCTGTACGCCGAGTACGACGCCGTCGTCACCGCGTACGGCCTGACCTACGCCGACTTCGACATCGAAGGGGCGGCGACCGCCGACCCCGCCTCCATCAACCGCCGTTCGCAGGCGCTGGCCCGGCTCCAGCAGGCGCACCCCGGGCTGCGGATCTCGCTCACCCTGCCGGTGCTGCCCGAGGGTCTGACGGCCGACGGGATCACCATCGTGAAGTCTGCGCGCGACGCGGGCGTCACCCTCGACGCCGTCAACGTCATGGCCATGGACTACTACCGCGCCACGGACTACGGTGATGCGGCCGTCCAGGCGGCGCAGAGCACCCAGGCGCAGCTCAAGACCCTGTACCCCGACAGGACCGACGCCCAGCTGTGGGCGATGACCGGCGTCACCCCGATGCTCGGCCAGAACGACGACGGGCACCTCTTCGACCAGGCCGACTCCCGGCAGCTCGTGTCGTTCGCCCAGGGCAAGCACCTGGGGATGCTCGGCTTCTGGGAGGAGACCCGCGACCGCAACGCCTGCAACGGGGCGTTGTACCTGTGCACCAACGTCCCGCAGTCGCCCTACGAGTTCTCGAAGATCTTCGCCCAGTACACCGGGTGAGGGCGGCGCCGTGCTGACGCGGTCGGCCGCGTCAGCACGGCACTCGCCGTCAGGCCTCAGGCCCGGCGGTCCTGTGCCAGCCGCTCGTAGAAGCGCAGCACCTCGATGTCGTCGACGGAGCCGGGGTTGACCGTCCTGTCCAGCGCCGCGCCCTGCATCAGGCGCTTGACGGGGACCTCCAGGCGCTTGCCAGTGAGGGTGTGGGGCACCGCGGGGACGGCGATGACCTCGTCCGGGACATGGCGCGGGGAGAGCTCGGCGCGGATCACGTCCTTGATGCGGCCGCGCAGCGCGTCGTCGAGCGCGGCGCCCTGCGCGAGGTGGACGAAGAGCGGCATCCAGTAGCCGCCGTCCGGCAGCTCGACGCCGATGACGAGCGACTCGCGGATCTCCGGGAGGCGTTCGACGGCCTCGTAGATGTCGGCGGAGCCCATCCGGACACCCTGGCGGTTGAGGGTGGAGTCGGAACGGCCGTGGATGATCACGGTGCCGCGCGAGGTGATGGTGATCCAGTCGCCGTGCCGCCACACCCCCGGGAACATCTCGAAGTAGCTCTCGCGGTAGCGGGCGTCCCCGGGGTCGTTCCAGAACCGCACCGGCATCGACGGCATGGGGTTGGTGACGACCAGCTCACCGACCTCGTCGACGACCGGCCGGCCGGACACGTCCCACGCCTGCAGATCGGTGCCGAGACCCGCGGCCTGCAGTTCCCCGATGTGGACGGGGAGGGTGGGAACGCCGCCCGCGAAGCAGCTGCACACATCGGTGCCGCCGCTGACGGACGCGATCCAGACGTCCTCCTTGACCTCCTCGTGGATCCAGCGGAATCCGTCGGGCGGCAGCGGTGAACCGGTCGAGGCGACGCACTTGACCGCCGAGAGGTCGAAGTCGTGGCCCGGCCGGACCCCGGCCTTGCGGCAGGCCATGACGTAGGCGGCGGAGGTGCCGAAGACGGTGGCACCGGTCCGCTCGGCGATCCGCCACTGCGCGCCGGTGTCGGGGTAGCCGGGGCTGCCGTCGTAGAGCACGACGGTGGCGCCGGCCAGCAGGCCCGACACCAGGAAGTTCCACATCATCCAGCCGGTGGAGGTGTACCAGAAGAAGCGGTCGCCGGGACCGAGGTCCATGTGCAGGCCGGTCTGCTTGAGGTGCTCCAGCAGGATGCCGCCCTGGGACTGGACGATGGCCTTGGGCAGACCGGTGGTGCCCGAGGAGTACAGCACCCACAGCGGATGGTCGAAGGGCACCTGCTCGTACGCGGGAGCGGTGTCTTCCGAGACGACGGCGTCCCACTCCAGTGCGCCGTCCGGTGCCGGGGTGCCGAGCAGCGGGATGTGGATGACGGCGCGCAGCGAGGGCAGTTCGGCCCGCAGCTCGGCGACGCTGTCCGTCCGGTCGTGCTCCTTGCCGCCGTAGCGGTAGCCGTCGACGGCGAACAGGACGACGGGCTCGACCTGCTGGAAGCGGTCCAGGACGCTGCGGGCACCGAAGTCCGGGGCGCAGGAGGTCCACACGCCGCCCACGGCGGCGGTGGCGAGCAGGGCGACGACGGCCTGCGGGATGTTGGGCAGATAGCCGCTGACGCGGTCGCCGGGGGCGACCCCCAGGTCGCGCAGCCGGCCCGCGACGGAGGCGACCTGCCGGCTCAGCTCGGCCCAGCTGGTCTCGGCGATTTCCGGCCGTTCGTCCAGATGGACCAGCGCGGGCGTGCCGGCGCGCTCCGGGTCCAGGGCCGGACGCAGCGCGTGCTCGGCGTAGTTGAGGGTGGAGCCGGTGAACCACTGGGCGCCCGGCATGGACGCGTCGGCGAGCACGGCCTCGTAGGGGGTGGAGAACCGCACCTGGAACCACTCCGCGACGGCACCCCAGAAGACCGCCGGCTCCCGTACCGACCAGGCGTGCAGCGCCCGGTAGCTCGCGAGCGGGTCCGCGGGATCGCCGGCCGGGGCGCCGTGGTGCTCGGCGGCCCAGGCCTGGAAGTGGGTGATCCGCGCGCCGGCGACCCGCTCGGGGCCGGGGGTCCACAAGGGCTCCGGGGCGTGGGCGGGCTCGGTCGTGGTGCTCATGGGGCGGCTCCCGGACGGTACGACGAGACGGGTACGGCGACACGTCGCTCTGTGTGCGGCTGGACCCTGCGCGGGCGGAATGTCCTACGGCAGGGCTGGGCAGGACGATGCCATGTGATCGTCTTCGGCGCCAGGGCGGGACCCCCACAACGGGGAATGCCGCGATGTGGTTCACCTACAGGTGAACGCTGGCTGAACGCGCGGTACGGCGGCCGGGAGCAGTGGAAGGGTGGGCGCCATGGATTCTCGGGACCTGGTGCGGTCGGTACGGATGGTCGGGTCCGCGAACGGCCTGCGGACCCTGCGGTCCGCGTGGCGCAGGCAGCGCACCGACGGGCGGGACCTGCCGCGGCGGGGAACGGAACGGGCCCGGGTGCCGGGTCCCGCGCAGGGGGTGGAGCCGCTGCCGGGCGGCGGGGTGGTGCGGTTCACCCGTTCGTCGCTGCGGGTGCGGGTCGCGGTGGGCGGCGCGGTGTTCTGCGGCTGGGACGGGGCGGAGCCGGAGCCTTCGTACGCACTGGCCGGGGAGTGCCCCGCGGTGGACACCCGGGTGGAGCTGGAGAGCGACCGCAACGGGGACGGCTGGCGGGTCGTGTCGGAGCGGGTGACGGTGCTGGTCTCGCGCCATGGTGCGGTGGAGTTCCGTACCCCGGGCGGCGTCCTGCTGCGCCGCGATCTGCCGCCCCGCTGGTGGGATCCGGCGGGCCGGGAGCCGGGTGACCGCACCCGCTGGGTGCAGCGCTCGGAGACCGCCGCGGACGCGTGTGTGTTCGGCCTGGGCGGCCGGTCGTCGGGACCGCGGTTGCGGGAGGGCTCGTACCGGCTGTGGAACACCGACCCGGGCGGTTCCTTCGGCCCCGGCGACGACCCGCTGTACATCACCATGCCGGTGCAGATGGTGGTCGCGGACGCCAGCTGTCATCTGGTCTTCCACGACAACACGTGGGACGGCCATGTGACGCTGCGCGACGGGGAGGAGGGCGCCGGCTCCGGGCACGACCGGCCGGGCGGCTGCGAGCTGCGGGTCGACGGCGGGCCGCTGCGCTACTGGGTGCTGACCGGCTCGCCGGCCCGGATCCTGGCGGGCTGGACCGCCCTGACCGGCCGGCCCGCGCTGCCGCCGCGCTGGGCGCTGGGCTACCAGCACTCGCGCTGGGGCTTCGGCGACGAGCAGGAGGTCCGCAGGGTCGCGGCGGGCTTCCGCGAGCGCGGGCTGCCGCTGTCGGCGCTGCACCTGGACATCGACCACTACGACGGGCACCGGGTCTTCACCGTGGACCGGGAGCGTTTCCCCGATCTCCCCGGGCTCGCCGCGGAGCTGCGGCGCGACGGGGTGCGGACGGTGTCGATCGTCGACCCGGCGGTGAAGGCGGAGCCGGGCAACCCGGTGTACGACAGCGGGACGGCCGCCGGGGCCTTCGTACGGGACGCCCGGGGCCAGGAGGTGCGCGGCGTGGTGTGGCCGGGCGAAGCGGTCTTCCCCGACTTCACCGACGCGCGGGCCCGCAAGTGGTGGGGAACGCTGTACGCGGAGCGGCTGGCGCAGGGCTTCGCCGGGGTGTGGCACGACATGAACGAGCCGGTGTCGTTCGCCGCGTTCGGCGAGCCGACCCTGCCGCGGTCCGCCCGGCACGCCCTGGAGGGGCGCGGCGGCGACCACCGCGAGGCCCACAACGTCTACGCGCTGACGATGGCCCGGGCCGGCTACGAGGCGCTGCGGGAACTGGAGCCCGACACCCGGCCGTTCCTGTTCTCGCGCTCCGGCTGGGCGGGCATGCAGCGGTACGGCGGGACGTGGTCGGGCGATGTGACCACCGGCTGGTCCGGGCTGCGGGCCTCGCTCTCGCTGGTGATCGGGCTGGGGCTGTGCGGGGTGCCGTACTCCGGGCCCGACGTGGGCGGGTTCACCGGATCACCGTCCCCCGAGCTGTATCTGCGCTGGTTCCAGCTCGGTGCCTTCCTGCCGTTCTTCCGCACCCATTCGGCGATCACGGCGGGGCGGCGGGAACCGTGGGAGTTCGGGCCGCGGGTCGAGGAGCACGCGGCGGGCGCGCTGCGGGAACGGCGGCGGCTGCTGCCGTACTTCGACACGCTCGCCCACGTGGCGCGGCGTACCGGCGCACCGTATGTCCGTCCGCTGTGGTGGAACGATCCGGAGGACCGCAAGCTGCGTGGCTGCGGGGACGCCTTCCTGCTGGGCGACGCCCTGTTGGTGGCCCCGGTCCTGGAGCGCGGCTCGGTCACCCGCGCGATCCGGCTGCCGCGGGGCCGCTGGTACGACACCGCGACCGGCACCGCGTACGAGGGGCCCGGTCAGATCCTGCTGGACGCGCCGCTCGGCCGGATCCCGGTGCTGGCGCGGGCCGGCGCGGTCCTGCCAGTGACGGGCGACGACGGCGCCGTGGAACTGGAGGTGTGGGCCCCGGTGGCGGGGCGCACCGGCGGCGGGATCGTCTTCACCGACGAGGGCGACGGCTGGGCCGCACCGCTGGTGGAGCGCTTCACGACCCGGCTGGCCGACGGTCAGGTGGTGGTGGAGCGCGACGGGGAGGACGAGGTGGGCCACCGGGTGCGGGTGCGCGGACTGCCGGAGTGACGGGTGATGGGTGACGGCCGTCGGTACGACGGTCTCAGCGGGCTCCGGGCCGGGCTGTCCTGTCGTCGCCGTGGTCGCCGTGGTCACCGTGTTCGCCGTGTGCGCCGTACCCGCCGTCGAACCAGCGGCGGACCGCCAGGGTGTGCAGCGGGAACGCCAACTCGGCGGGCTCGTACAGCACTTCCCAGCCCTCGGTCTCGTCGGTGGCAACCGAGGCCGGCAGGTCGGCCGCGTCCCGGAGCGGCAGCAGCCCGAAGACGAGCAGGAACCCGCCCTCCGCGTCGGTGAGGGTGTCGGCGAGCACGGGGTCGGCCGCGGCCACGATCCCGGTCTCCTCGACGAGCTCCCGCACCACGGCCTGCTCCCAGGTCTCACCGTGGTCGATGAAGCCGCCGGGGAGGGCGAGCAGTCCGCGGCCGGGCTCGATGGTGCGGCGGATGACGGCGAGCCCGGTGCCCGTGTCGTCGCGGACCGGGAGCAGCGCGATCGCGACCGGCAGCGGGTTGCGGTAGGCGGTGGCGCCGCAGGCGGCGCAGGTCCGCGGCCATCCGGCGGCGGGGCCGAACGCCGTTCCGCAGGAGGAGCAGTGGGAGTCCTTCTCACGATCGGGCACGCCGGGACTGTATCCGATCACCCGTCCCAGGAGCATCAACTCCGGTGGCACCCGCCCGCGTCACCGATCCGCGACACTGTTCCGCGTCATCGACCACGCCTGACATCCGTCCCACACATCCGTCCGACCGCTGGAGGACCCATGCCACGACTCACGACCGTGCTCCGCACCCTCGCCGTGTCCGTCGCCACGCTGATCGCCGTCACCGCGGGCACCGCCGCCGCTCCGGCACAGGCGCGGTCCGGGGACGGGCACGGGACCGGGGGCGGCGGGCCGAAGGCCCCCAAGGCGTTCGTGGCGCTGCGGGACGTCGACCCGACGATCCTCCAGGAGATGCGCTACGCCACCCCGCACAACTTCGTCGGGGTGCCCATCGACGGCTACCGGCAGCCGATCTGCCAGCTGACCCGGCCGGCCGCCGAGGCGCTGCACGCGGCTCAGTCGAAGCTCTTGCGCCGCGGATACTCGCTCAAGGTGTACGACTGCTACCGGCCGCAGCGCGCCGTCGACCACTTCGTGGCGTGGGCCAAGGACCTCGACGACCAGCGGATGAAGAGCGAGTTCTATCCGCATGTCGACAAGTCGCGGCTGTTCGAGGACGGTTACATCGCGGCCAAGTCCGGGCACAGCCGGGGCAGCACCATGGATGTGACCATCGTGCGGCTCTCCGGCGGGAGCGTCGACATGGGGACCCCGTTCGACTACTTCGACACGCTCTCGCACACCCTGGACCCGCGGATCCAGGGTGTGCAGCGGGAGAACCGCCTGCTGCTCAAGGGCACCCTCGAGGGGCTGGGGTTCGTCAATCTCGCCGAGGAGTGGTGGCACTACACATACACACCGGAGCGGTTCCCCGACACGTACTTCGACTTCCCGGTCTCCCGGCGGTCCCTGACGTCCGCGTACGTCGGCCCGTAGGACTCCAGCGCGACGGGTGCGGAGAGCGCCGCGCCGACGGCGGCCGACCAGGCGTCCGGGTCGGCGCCGGGGGTGTCCCAGACGGCCGGCCGGGCCGCCTCCAGACGGGCCGTCAACGCGGCCTGCCTCCCGAGATCGCCGGGGGCGCCGGCCGGCAGGTGTTCGACGAGCCGGCCGTCCATGCCGTAGGCGCGGGCGATCCGCAGTCCGGGACAGCGGGCGGGGGCGTCGAGGTGGGTGACGGCCAGCGCGTCCACTCCCCCGCAGACCTCGACGGCGTAGGCGTGCGCCACCGCGTCGAAGTGCCCGGTGCGGAAGGCGCCCTGCCAGCGGCCGTGACCGTTGTGCGGTTCCGGCAGTTCCCTGGCCAGTTCCGGGTCCTCGGTGACGAGCGGGCCGGGACCGTGCCGGGTGGTGTACGTGCGCACGACGCCGAGCCGCAGCGCCGTGCCCGCGCCGCCCGCCTCGGCCAGCAGCGTCTCGGCGTTGGCGAAGGTGGTGGTCGACCATGTCGTGTACGGGTGGAAGCCGTGCCACTCGTCGAGGAGGACACCCTGCGCCCCTCGAAGACGACCGGCCCGTCGGCCAGCAGCCGCGCGAGATGCCCGTCGCCGGCGAGGGTGACCGCGCGGGCGAAGGCCGCGAAGGCGTCCGCGCAGTGCTCGACGGGCGGCGCCGGCAGCCGCCCCAGCTCGTCGGACAACCGGTCGCGCAGCAGGGCGAGTTTGCGCAGCAGGCGGGGGCGGGAGACGCAGTCGCCCACCCGGGGCGCGTCCTCGGGGTGGGCGAGCGCGTAGGCCGCGGTCTCGCCGATGCCCATCCCGCACGAGCCGTGCCGCTCCCCGCCACGAGCCTGCTCGCGCAGCCGGTTGGCGGCCGCGTGGTACGGGGTGGTGAGCGCGGCGTCCCGGTCGACGGTGAGCAGCGCCAGCGGGTCCCGGACGCCGAGCGCGGCCAGGTGGTCCGCCTCGGCGGCCAGGGCGAGCGGGTCGACGAGCATGAAGCGGGACAGGTACGTGGGTGTCCCGTGCAGGGTGCCGGAGCCGAACTGGGCGAAGGTGTGGTGGCGTCCGTCGGGGGTGACGACGTTGTGCGCGGCCTGGGCGCCGCCGTTGAAGCGGACCACCGCCCGGACCGGATCCGCCGAGCAGAGCCGGTCCACGACGGCGCCCTTGCCCGCGTCCCCGTAGCCGAGGTCGACGACGATGGTGTGCATTTTCCCTCCGGGGGTCGTTCGGTCAACGGCGCGGTGGTCGTCCGGCGCGGCCCGGGTGCAAGGGGCGGGGACCCGCCGGGGTATCTCCTCGGGCGGCGAACGCTCGTGCCCGCTCGAAGGTGCGGGTCGCGTTCGTTCGCCGCCCTGCGGGGACACCCCGCCGTGCCCCCCTCCCGCGCGTCCCTGCTCAGCTCACAGGCGCGTTGTACCCGCGGCTCCACTGGTGGTCGCGCCGTCGATCAGGGGGGCGCCGGCGGCCGGGCCTGCGGCGCGGTCCCGGCCGATCGCGGCGAGGGCCTTGCCGACCGAGGCGCCCGCGTCCGAGCCGACGTCGTCGAGGTCGGCGAGCCCCTCCGCGAGGTCGATGGCCTCCTCGCCGAGGCCGATGGTGAGCGCGATCGTCTCGCAGACCGCGCCCAGGTCGTCGAGTTCGATGACGTTCTGGCCCAGCAGCTTGCGCCACAGGCCGAGGACTTCGGTGTTGCCGACGTACGAGGACCCGGCCGGGAGAATGTAGTACACGTCGAACTTCCGGCGCAGCTCGGCGATGATCGCGGTGATCGGGATGTCCTCCCGCAGGTCGTCGCCGATGACGTCGCGGACCTCGCGGGCCTTGACCTTGCCGTACGGCATCTCGTCGCCGATGAGGAACAGGTAGCCGCGCCGGCCGCGCTTCTCGTGGCAGTCGATGGAGGTGTGCCGGGCCATCGCGTACATGGCGAGCTCGTACGATTCGGTCATCTGCCCGCCACCGCCGCCCTCCAGCAGGATGTTGCCGAGGTCGTCGTCCATCCGGTTGTCGGACTCGAACTGGCCGAGCTGCAGCGGCACCCGGTCGCAGGTGGCGTCGCCGACCGCGCCGAAGAGGATCTGCGGGTGCTCGACGTAGCCCTTGCGGAGCAGCAGCCCGAACAGCTCGGGCAGTTTGGTCTGCAGCGTCTGCGGGACGGAGCGCATCGAGCCGGTCACGTCGAAGAGCACCGAGATGGCGACCGAGGCGGGGTGCTCCGCCGAGTCGCGGCTCTCGCGGACGGTGAGGTCCTTCGGGTCGAGGGACGGGTGCGCCGTCCAGGAGCCGCGCGGGGCGGACGAGGTGACGTGGTCGCTGTACGCGAAGGCACCGGCGCCGGATGCGGCGCGGTAGCGTGCGGCGGCGTCGTAGACGTTGGTCGACCAGCTTCCGCTGCCCATGGTGTTCCCCCTTGTTGATGTGCGTTGATGCGTTCAGGTGTGCTGGCTCGGGTGTGGTTGTCGGTTTGTCGCTATGCGGCCGGCATCGTGAACGGGCGGAAGGTGCGCGGCCCGTAGAGCCGGTCCAGGAGCTCGTCCAGCTCGGCGAGCAGCCGCCACGCGTCGTGCGGCCGGCCCGCCTCACCCGGGAGCGTGCAGCCGCGGATGAAGGCGGCGAGCGGCTTCGGGGTGCGCTCCCCCATCAGGTGTTCCATGCAGCGCGCCGCGAGGTGGAGGTCGGTGGCTTCGGTGACCGGCCTGCGGCCGGGGATCTCGGGCGGGTAGCGGTCGCGGTGCCGCTCGATGAGGACCGGCGCCGTGGTGCCGGTCGCGGTCGCGTAGCACCAGTCGACGAGCACCAGCCCGTGCAGCCCGGGGTGGATGAGGACGTGTTCGGGGAAGACCGCGCAGTGCACCAGCCGGGCCCGGTGCGCCCAGCCGAGGGCGACCAGCAGCCTGCGCCACATCCAGACGGCGTCCAGCGGGTCGAGGCCTCCGGGGTACGCGGCGGCGACCTCGGCGAGGCTGTGGAAGCCGTCCAGCGGTTCGAGCGCGTTGACCCGGCGCTCGGTGCCGCCGGTGTCGCGGTGCCGGAACGTCTCGATCAGCCGCGGGGCGTAGGCGCGGTGGCGCGGTTCCGCCTCGGTGTCGAGGCGGGTCAGCACGGCGGCCTCGTGCTCGATCAGATCGTTGTCGTACGGCTGCAGCGGGATCTTCAGCAGCGCGTCGTGCCGGGTCCCGTCGGCCCGCCGGTACGAGGCGCGGCGCAGTACGGCGAGGTCGCCGGTGGCCTGCGGGTCGCCGAGCAGGTACGTGTGCCGGCGGGTGGTGACGGTGAGGGGTGCGGGGTCCCCGGCGTCGAGGTACTCCCGCCACTGGTCGGTCAGAGTCAGGAAGGCGGCGGAGGCCTCCGGCCGGCGGCCGGGCGGCGCGGTGTCGGGGTGCAGCAGCCGGGCGAGCCTGCGGTGCAGCCGGGTGGCGGCCGCCCGGTCCTCGGGGAAGCCGTGGCGCAGGGCGGCCAGTGCCTGGTCGAAGCTGTGGACGGCGCCGCTGGTGACGGTCATCGCACGGTCTCCTCGCGGTCCGGGCGCAGCAGGGCGGGGTGCAGGAGGCGGGCGTCGCCCGCGCGGTAGAGCCGGGCGCGGGGGCCGCCGCGGACGCTGCCGTGGGTGGCCGTGCCTCCGGTGGACTCGACGAAGCCGGGGACCGAGAGCACCTTGCGGTGGAAGTTGCCCGCGTGCAGGGTCGCGCCCCAGACGGCTTCGTAGACGGCGCGCAGTTCGGAGATGGTGAATTCCTCGCCGAGGAAGGCGGTGGCCAGCGGCGTGTACTCGATCTTCGAGCGCGCGCGGTCGAGGCCGTCGGCGAGGATTCCGGCGTGGTCGAAGGCCAGCTCCGGGGCTACGGGCCGGCGGCCGGGACCACCCCCGTGGGCCCCGGACCACCGGCCCTGTTCGTTGGGACGCGGGTCCGCGGCGTCCGGTTGCCATCCGGGTTCAAGTTCCGCGACGGAGATCCAGGCGGCCGCCGCGGCGTCGCTGCCGGCCTTCGCGTCCGGGAGATCGGGAGCGAAGGCGAGGTGCGCGACGGAGACCACGTGCATCCGCGGGTCGCGCTCGGGGCGGCCGTACGAACCGAGCTGTTCGAGGTGCACCCGGCCGAGTCCGTCGGCGGCGTCGAGGCCGGTCTCCTCGGCGAGTTCCCTGGCCGCGGCCTCGCCGAGCGATTCGCGTCCGGCCCGGACGAAGCCGCCGGGCAGCGCCCAGGCGCCCTCGAACGGCGGCCCACCCCGGCGGACCAGCAGCACATGGAGGGCGCCTTCGCGCAGCGTCAGGGCGACCACGTCGACGGTGACGGCGATCGGGTCGAAGGCGCGCGGGTCGTAGGCGGCGAGGAAGCGGTCCTCCTCCTGCTGCGGTGCCATGGCTGCCCCTCGTCGAGTTCTTCTCACATTGAGTAATTCTCTGTTCGAGAAGAACTTAGCACCGCCCTCTGACGACGTCCAGGGGATTCGGGGCCTGTCGGCCGGGCGGGGCGCGGGGTTAGCGTGCGGGCATGACACAGCGGACCTTCGCAACGTTCGAGGATTTCTGGCCCTACTACGTGGCGATGCACTCCCGGTCCGCCACTCGCTGGGTGCACCTGACCGGGACGCTGACCGGACTGGCGATCAGCGCGTACGGACTGGCCCGGGGGCGCCGGCGGTATCTCGCGGCGCTGCCGCTGATCGGCTACGGCACGGCGTGGCCGGCGCACTTCCTGATCGAGAAGAACAACCCGGCCTCGTTCGGCCACCCCGCCTGGTCGCTGCGCGGCGACGCGAAGATGATCGCGACGATGCTGGCCGGCCGGGACGCGGAACTGGGCGACATCGCCGCGAAGTGGCTCGCGGAGCAGCCGCAGGACTGACCCGGCCGCCCACACCTTCCGGGACCGGGCCCAGCGCCCCGGCCCCGGTCCCGCCATTCCCTCTCCCGCCCTGCCGTGGCAGACTTCTGACGAACCGTCAGATTAAAAGGGGAGGCGGCACGTGGCGCGAGCGCGCAAACCTGTGGTGGCCGGCTGGTTCACGGAGGCCGGACCGCACACGGACGACGGACCGGCCGCCGAGGACACCGGCGCCGGCTTCCGGCTGATCGGCACCCGCTGCCAGGACTGCGGCTCGGTGTTCTTCCCCCGGGAGGACACCTTCTGCCGCAACCCGGCCTGCTCCGGCACCACGCTGGAGGAGACCCCGCTGTCCCGTCGCGGCCGCGTCTGGTCGTACACCGACGGGCGCTACCGGCCGCCCGCGCCCTATGTCTCCGACCCCGCCCGCGAGTGGGAGCCGTACGTCCTGGTCGCCGTCGAACTCGCCGCGGAGCGCATGGTGGTGCTCGGCCAGGCCGCCCCGGGCACCGCCCTGGCGGACCTCGCCGTCGGCATGGAGGTCGAACTCGTCCCCGGCGTGCTCAACGAGGACGACGAGACGACCTGGACCACCTGGCACTGGCAGCCCCTGGGAGGCAACCGATGACGGACGACGTGGCAGTGCTCGGCGCGGGCATGCACCCATGGGGCAAGTGGGGCCGGTCCTTCACCGAGTACGGCGTCGCCGCCGCCCGCGCGGCCCTCGCCGACGCCGGGCTGGCCTGGACCGACATCCAGCTCGTGGTCGGCGCGGACACCGTGCGCGGCGGCTACCCCGGCTATGTCGCCGGTGCCACCTTCGCCCAGGCGCTGGGCTGGCAGGGCGCCCGCGTCACCAGCGTGTACGCCGCCTGCGCGTCGGGCGCGCAGGCCGTCAACGCCGCGCGCGCCCAGATCCTGGCCGGGATGGCGGACGTCGCCCTGGTGATCGGCGCGGACGCCGCACCCAAGGGCTTCTTCGCCCCCGCCGGCGGCAACCGCCCCGACGACCCGGACTGGCTGCGCTTCCGTGTGCTGGGGGCCACCAACCCCACGTACTTCGGCCTCTACGCGCGCCGCCGCATGGCCCTGCACGGCGACACCCTGGAGGACTTCGCGCAGGTCAAGGTGAAGAACTCGGCAGCGGGCGCCGCCAACCCCAACGCCCGCTACCGCAAGGCCGTCTCGGCCGGCGAGGTGGCCGCCTCCGCGGTCGTCGCGGATCCACTGCGGCTGCTCGACATCTGTGCGACCTCCGACGGGGCCGCCGCGGTCGTGCTCTCCAGCATGGAGTTCGCCCGGCGGCACACCACGGATCCGGTGCGGATCCGCGCGGTCTCCACCGTCACCCCGTCCTATCCCAAGACCGTGCTGGACCTGCCGGACTTCGCCACCGACTCGGCGGCCGCGGTGGAGCCGCCCGCCCTGGGGCTGCGGGCGTCCATCGCGGCGGCCGCGTACGAGGAGGCGGGGATCGGCCCGTCGGAACTGGACCTGGCCGAGGTCTACGACCTGTCCACCGCCCTGGAACTCCAGTGGTACGAGGACCTGGCGCTGTGCGCGCCCGGTGAGGGCGCCAAACTGCTGCGGGACGGGGCGACCGCGCTCGGCGGCCGCATCCCGGTCAACACCAGTGGCGGACTGGCCTCGTTCGGCGAGGCGGTACCGGCTCAGGCCATCGCCCAGGTCTGCGAGCTGACCTGGCAGCTGCGCGGCCTGGCCGGGGACCGGCAGGTGCCGGGCGCCCGGGTCGGGATCACCGCCAACCAGGGATTGTTCGGCCACGGCTCCTCGGTGGTGGCCGTGCGGTGAACCGCTCGCGGCCTTGACGCTCCATCACACCAGGTGAACACTTCCGGTGGTGCGCAGGCCCGCGGGAGGTCCCTTTCCACCGCTGGTGATGTCGCGCGCGCTCTTCGGATGGCACAAGCCCGGTCAGTGCAGCCCGCACGAAGGAGCCCGCCATGCATTCCAACGGAGACGTCTTCCTGGGCGAGATCATCGGTACCGCGATCCTCATCCTGTTCGGCGCCGGGGTCTGCGCGGCGGTCACCCTCAAGCACTCCAAGGCGAGAGCCTCCGGCTGGATCGTCATCGCCTTCGGCTGGGGCTTCGGGGTCCTCGCCGGGGCGTACACCGCCGGTCCGCTGTCCGGCGGCCATCTCAACCCGGCCGTCACCCTCGGCATCGCCATCGACACCGGCCAGTGGGACCAGGCCCCGTACTACCTCGCCGGACAGCTGATCGGCGCGATGGCCGGCGCGGCCCTGGCCTGGCTGGCCTACTACGGCCAGTTCGCCGCCAACACCGGCCAGGACGAGGAACCGCTGGGCACCCTGGGGATCTTCTCGACCGTCCCCGAGATCCGCGTCCCCTGGCAGAACCTCGTCACCGAGGTGATCGCCACCATGGGACTCGTGCTGCCGGTGCTCGCCATCCCCGGCAACAAGGGCCTGGGCGAATCCGGCACCACCACGCTGATCGTCGCCCTGCTGGTCGTCGGGATCGGGCTCTCGCTCGGCGGACCCACCGGATACGCCATCAACCCGGCCCGCGACCTGGGCCCGCGCATCGTCCACGCACTGCTGCCCATCCCCAACAAGGGCACGTCCGACTGGGGTTACGCCTGGGTGCCGGTCGCCGGTCCGCTGATCGGCGGCGCGCTCTCGGGGGCCCTCTACAACGCCGCGTTCTAAGGGAAGCCGTCATGAGCGACGAGTCCGTCACGTACGTAGCCGCCATCGACCAGGGCACGACCTCCAGCCGCTGCATCGTCTTCGACACCGACGGCTCCATCGTCGCCGTCGACCAGCGCGAGCACCGTCAGATCTTTCCCCGGCCCGGCTGGGTGGAGCACGACGCCACCGAGATCTGGTCCAAGGTGCAGGCGGTGGTGGCGGGCGCGCTCGCCAAGGCCGGGCTGCGCGCGGACCAGCTCAGCGCGCTGGGCATCACCAACCAGCGGGAGACCACCGTGCTGTGGGACCGGGCCACCGGCCGGCCCGTGCACAACGCGATCGTCTGGCAGGACACCCGCACCGCCGCGCTCTGCGACGAACTCGGCGGCCAGCACGGCCAGGACCGCTTCCGCGAGCTGACCGGCCTGCCGCTGGCCAGCTACTTCTCCGGACCGAAGGCGGCCTGGCTGCTGGACAGCGTGCCGGGCCTGCGGCGGCGCGCCGAGAACGGCGAGATCGCCTTCGGCACCATCGACTCCTGGCTGATCTGGAATCTGACCGGCGGTGTCAACGGCGGCGTCCACGTCACCGACGTCACCAACGCCTCGCGCACCCTGCTGATGAACCTGGAAACGCTGCAGTGGGAGCCGTCGATCCTCAGCGCGATGAACATCCCCGAGGCGATCCTGCCGGAGATACGGTCCTCCTCCGAGGTCTACGGGACCGCCGTCGGGCAGCTGGCCGGGGTGCCGGTGGCCGCCGCGCTCGGCGACCAGCAGTCGGCCGTCTTCGGGCAGACCTGCTACGAACCCGGCGAGGCCAAGAACACCTACGGCACCGGCAGTTTCCTGCTCCTCAACACCGGCACCCGGCCGGTGCCCTCCAAGAACGGCCTGATCACCACCGTGGGCTACCAGCTCGGCGGGGAGCCGCCGGTGTACTGCCTGGAGGGCTCGATCGCGATCACCGGCGCGCTGGTCCAGTGGTTCCGCGACCAGCTCGGCATCATCCGCTCCGCCGACGAGATCGAACCGCTGGCCGCGAGCGTCGCGGACAACGGCGGCGCGTACATCGTGCCCGCCTTCTCCGGCCTGTTCGCCCCGTACTGGCGCTCCGACGCGCGCGGCGTGATCACCGGTCTGACCCGTTACGTCACCAAGGCGCACCTGGCGCGGGCGGTGCTGGAGGCGACCAGCTGGCAGACCCGCGAGGTCGTCGACGCGATGTACCAGGACTCCGGGGTGCGGATCACCTCACTGCGGGTGGACGGCGGCATGACCGTCAACAACCTGCTGATGCAGCACCAGGCGGACGTCCTGGGGGTGCCGGTGATCCGGCCGGTGGTCGCCGAGACGACGTGTCTGGGCGCCGCCTACGCGGCCGGCCTCGCCACCGGGGTCTGGCCGGACCTGGACACGCTCAAGGCGCACTGGAAGCGCGACACGGAGTGGACCCCGGGCATGGACGAGCCGACCCGGGAGCGCGAGTACCGGCGGTGGAAGAAGGCCGTCGAGCGCAGCTTCGGCTGGCAGGACGAGGACGGCCAGGACGACCGGCCCTAGGGTCTGTCGTTTGGATCTCCGTGGGGGAAGGAGCGGTGTCCGGTGCGTGCAGCTGCAAGGCGGAGGAGGGAGGCGACGCGGAGCGTCGTCGACCGTCGACAACGCGGCAGATGTGCGTGCTGGACACCGCGACGCCGCGGAGATCCAGACGACAGGCCCTAGGCCTCAGGCATCAGGTGGCGGCGGGCTCCCGGCGGTCCGCCGCCACCTTCGCGGCATGCTCGACCACGGTGATCAGCACCTCCTTGGCGGAGGCCCGGTCCCGCGCGTCGCACATCACGACCGGTACGTGCGGGTCGAGGTCCAGCGCGTCGCGGACCGTCTCCGTCGCGTGCTGGGTCGCGCCGTCGAAGACGTTCACGGCCACCGTGAAGGGGATGCCGCGCCGTTCGAAGTAGTCGACGGCGGCGAAGCAGTCCTCCAGGCGGCGGGTGTCGGCCAGCACGACCGCGCCCAGCGCGCCCTGCGCCAGCTCGTCCCACAGGAACCAGAAGCGGTCCTGTCCCGGCGTGCCGAACAGGTACAGCACCAGGTCCTCGCGGAGCGTGATCCGCCCGAAGTCCATGGCGACGGTGGTCGTGCTCTTGGCCTCGACACCGTGGATGTCGTCGACCGGCCGGCCGGCCTCGCTGAGCGGTTCCTCGGTGCGCAGCGGCCTGATCTCGCTGACCGCACCCACCAACGTCGTTTTGCCGACCCCGAAACCGCCCGCGACCAGCAGCTTGAGCGCTACCGGATCGGGGGCGGACCTGCGGCGTCGGTCAGAGCGCCCGAAGCCCATTGATCACCTCTCGAAGAATGCTCTCGTCCACCAGTTCAGCCGGCGGAACAGGCATGCTGACGTGGACGAGTTCCGCGTCCAGCAGGTCGCCGACGAGCACGCGCACCACGCCCACCGGCAGATCGAGGTCGGCCGCCAGCTCGGCGACCGAGGTCGCCATCAGCTGACAGCGGTCGACGATGTCGAGGTGCTCGGGCGACAGGGTGTGGTCGCCCTCGGCCGCGCCGTCCTCGCCGTCCGGCTCGGTCATCACCAGGGCGATGAGGTCGAGCCGGCCTTCGGCGGCGTGGCTGGTGCGGCCGCGTGTCATCGCGTACGGACGCACCACCGGGCCGGCGGCGTCGTCGTACCATCGGTCCTTTTCTGAAGTCATCTCACCCCGTACCCGTCCTCAGGTCATGCCGTCAGCCGCTGAGCGCCGCGCCGCTGTCGGTGCGGGGCGCGGTGCCCAGGTGGGCGCCGACCCGCTTGACGAGCAGCGCCATCTCGTACGCCACCTGCCCGACGTCGGAGTCGGCGTCGGTCAGGACGGCGAGACAGCTGCCGTCGCCGGCCGCGGTCACGAACAGGAAGGCTTCGTCCAGTTCCACCATGGTCTGCCGGACCCCGCCCGCGTCGAAGTGCCGGCCGACGCCCTTGGCCAGGCTGTGGAAGCCGGAGGCGACGGCGGCGAGGTGTTCCGAGTCCTCGCGGGTCAGTCCGTCCGAAGCGCCGATCGCCAGGCCGTCGCCGGAGAGCACCAGGGCCTTGCGGATGCTGGCCACGCGGGTGACCAGGTCGTCAAGGAGCCAGCTCAGCTCGCGTGTCGGGCTCGATGGTGCGGTCATCGACCGTTCCCCTCAGGAGTCGTTCTCGGTGCTGTGTGTTCGTCGCCCGGGCCGTGCGGGCCGACGCTGTCTTCTGCGATGTCGTGTTCGCGCCCGCGCTGCCAGCCGCGCTGCAGCGCGGCCATCCGGTCCCGCACCTCGTCGGCGGTGCGTTCGCGCGGTGCCCCGGCGCCGGGCCGCGCCGCGGTCCCGGTGTCCTGCGACGCGGATTCGACGCGTAGCTGCGGGGCGAGGTTGGCCTGCCGGACGCGCTTCGGCAGCAGGGCCGCCGTCGGTCCCGACGGGCCGGACGGCTCCGCGGAGCGGGCCGCGGGGACGGTCGGCGGCGCGACCGGCCGGCCGCGGTCCGAGACCAGGACCGGGGCGGTACGGCGGCGGCGCGGCAACGGCAGCGGGTCGCCGCCGGCGCCGCCGGAACCGGGGCCGGCGGGGTCCGGGGCCGTGTCCGGCACCTGGGCGTGCTCCCTGCCGTTCTCGCTCCCGGCGGTCTCGAGTCCCCACTGCCGGAAGGAGAGTTCGGTTCCGGTCGAATCCATGTCGATCTCCTCCGCCCCGAGGATCCCGCCGAGGCGGGTCGCTCCGGTGTCCTCACCGGCATCGGTGAGCAGCGTGGCCGGGATGAGGACGACCGCTGTGGTGCCCCCGTACGGCGACAGGCGCAGGGAGACACGTACGCCGTGCCGCTGCGCGAGCCGGCTGACGACGAAGAGGCCGAGGCGGTCGGTGTCGGACAGTTCGAACTCGGGGGTCTCGGCGAGCCGCAGGTTCGCTTCCAGCAGCGCGTCCGGGGTGAGGCCGAGGCCGCGGTCGTCGATCTCCAGGACGAAGCCGTTGGCGACGTGCTCGCCGTGCACCCGGACCGCGGTGTGCGGCGGGGAGAACACGGCGGCGTTCTCGATGAGTTCGGCGACCAGGTGCGTCACGTCGGCGACGGCCGAGCCGGCCACCGCCAGCCTGGGCAGCCTGCGGACCTCGATGCGCTCGTAGTCCTCGACCTCGGCGACCGCCGCGCGCACCACGTCCATGAGCTGGATGGGCTTGCGCCACTGCCGGGAGGGCGCGGCGCCGGAGAGGATCACCAGGCCTTCGGCGTGCCGCCGCATACGGGTGGTCATGTGGTCGAGCCGGAAGAGGTCGGCGAGTTCCTCGGTGTCCTCGGTGCGCCGCTCCATGGCGTCCAGCAGGGTGAGCTGGCGGTGCAGCAGGACCTGGCTGCGGCGGGCGAGGTTGACGAAGACGTCGGAGACGCCGCGCCGCATGTCGGACTGGCGGACGGCCGCCTCGACGGCGGCGCGCTGCAGGGTGTTGAGGGCCTTGCCCACCTGCCCGACCTCGTCGTCGGTGTACTCCAGCCGCGGCACCTCGGTCTCGACGTCGACCTTCTCGCCTGCGGCGAGCCGCCGCATGACGCGCGGCAGCCGGGTGCCGGAGACTTCCTGGGCCTCCTTGCGCAGCCCGGACAGGTCGCGGATCAGGCTGCGGCCGATGCGTACCGAGACGAAGAGCGAGGCGAAGACGGCGATCAGGCCGAGGCCGCCCGCGACGGCCGCCATGATCAGCAGCTTGAGGGCGTAGGGCTCGGCGCGCTTCTTGTGCAGGTCGCCCGCCTGGACGCCGATCCGGTCGAGGTCGCCCAGCGCGGTGGTCGCGGTGCCGAGCCAGGAGGCCCGGTCGGCGGCCCGCGGCGCGGCGGCGGCGCCCGCGGCGATCACGGAGTCCTCCGCGGTGCGCAGCGCCTTGCCGTTGGCGCCCCGCCAGTACTCGTCGTAGAGCGTCCGCTCGTCCTCGGGAAGGAGCTTGAGGTTGTCGTCGTAGTAGGCCCGCTGCTCGGCGACGGCGAAGGTGAAGGAGCGCAGCTCCTCCGGGCTCATCCGGCCGGCGCTGATGGTCGCGGCCATCAGCGCGTCCTCGCGGCTGATCGCGTCGCGGGCCCGGGTGACCGCGATGAGGGCGCGGCCCTGCTTGTCGATCTCGACGTTGTTCAGCGGGTTGAGCGAGTCGAGGAAGTCGTAGCAGGGGTCGACCATCGTGTTGTAGGCGCCGAAGGCGTCGTTACGGGTGATGGTCTGGCCGTCGACCTTGGCGCGCAGCGCGGGCAGGTCCTCGAACCCCTGTGTCACGGCGTCCAGTCGGAGCTTGGCGTCGCCGCTGAGGTCGTCCCTGACGCCCGAGTCGAACGCGTTGGAGCGCAACCGGGCGAGCATCTTGTCGGTGGCCTGTTCCTGCTTGGCCAGCCCGGCCTTGAAGTCCGACCGGCGGGGGTCGGCCAGATACAGGATGGCGGCGCGCCGCTCCTGCTGCAGGGCCTGGACCGCGTCCTCGGTCGGGTAGCCGACGTCGTTGACGATGTGCTCGATGTCCAGCAGACCCCAGACCTCGCGGCCGGTGAGCGTGGCGGCGAATGCCCAGATGGCTGTGAGCGACACCAGCGGAATCAGCAGCAGCGCCACGATCTTCCGGCGGATCGTCGTACCGCGAAAGCGCATGGCCTCCCCAACGTCAGCCCCGTTCGGGGGGTGTTCGATCGCATGGAATCTGCGCGAGCCTACTACTGCCTCACACGTAACTCGAAAGCCAGTCCGGTGGCTGGAGTACGTCGGCCAGATTCGACGATGGCTCGTTTTCGGGTTTAATCCGGGCAACCCGGATGGCAAGGTGGTGCGGGACACCCCGGTTCGGGCGCGATGCACCGTTGCGGCGAGTGGCTGGAAAGGTACTGCGGAATGTCGAGGGCGATTTGCGGGCAGTCACCTTCCATGGACACAGAACCCCTCTCCCTGTGGGTCGAAGATCCCGTCGGTACCCCGCGGATGGCTGATCCTGTCCGGGCCGCTGCCGTCCGTGCCGTGATGATCGCGTCCGTGACCCTCATAGAAGCAGTGATCACCACACTGCTGACCTTCGGCGGGTCCTGGTTCTCCGCACCGGCCATGATCTTCACCGTGGTCAGCACGATCGTGGCCACCTGGGCGGTGCTGGACGTGTGGGTGACCCGGCAGGTGTGGAACCAGCGCAACGGCGTGGTCTCCAGCCCGAGCAGCGCCGCGCGGGCGCTGCGCCGGGAGCGCCGCAGGGCACGGCGCAAGGAGCGGACCGCGGCGAAGCCGAAGCCGCGCGGGCACATACCCCGGTCGCTGTCGCGGGCCTGAACGGGCCGTGCCGCGGCCGCTGAACCGGCCGTGAAGGGCCCCCGAGGCCGGATCCGGACCCTGGACCCGGCCACCGGTCCCCCGCTCCCGCCCCGCCCCGTCCCGTCCCGGGTACGGCTACCGGGGCTGCGGCTGCGCCTCCTGCGACGAGGCCTCCCGCGACTGCGGTTGCGGTCGCGGCAGTTCCGGCGGGCGGCGGAACATCCGGGTGGCCGTGATCTCCCCGTGCACCGTCTCACTGCCGGTGTCCTGGACGGGCAGACCCGGCCGCAGATGCTCCTCGACGGTGATGTACTTCAGCCCGGCGCGCAGGTCCGCGTCGTTGCGCAGCCGGACGACCAGCGGGAACTCGGCGAGCGCCGTGGTGTCGAACAGACCGGTGGTGTAGATCAGCTGGACGCCCAGGGCGTCGGCGACCGCCCGCTGCAGCTCCAGCAGATACGTCGCGTTGGCCCGGCCGATGGGGTTGTCCAGGAAGAGCGTGCCGGCGTGCCGGTGCCGGTCGCGGCCCCGGTCGTTGCTGCGCAGCGCCGCCATCGTGCAGTACAGCGCGATGGCCGCGGTGAGCAGCTGCCCGCCGGAGAACACATCGCCCATCTGACCCACCGGGACGCGCTCCGCGCGCAGTACGGCGTCCGGCTTGAGGATCTCCACGGAGATCCCCTTCGGCTGGAGCGCCGCCGCGACGCCGCGCAGCAGCAGGGACATCCCGTCCCTGCGCAGGTCGGAGTTCTTGCGGACGGCGGAGCTCGTCGCCTCGTCGATGACCTCGCCGAGGCGCTCGGTGAGCGCCGCGTGGTCCGGGTCCTCGAAGCGGATCCGCAGGAACTCCTGCCCGGACCAGTCGCCCAGCCCCTCGGGGAGGCGGGAGAGCCGCTGGGCGGAGCGCAGGGTGGCGAGCGAGGACTCGACGAGGCCGCGCAGCCGGTCCACGATGCTGCCGCGGTTGCGCTCCAACTGCTCCATCTCGTCGGTCAGCACCCGCAGCCGCGGCGCGAACGCCACCGCCCAGGCCGCCGCGTGCTCGGGCAGTCCGGCCGCCGGAAGTTCGCGGATCTGCTGCCGGGCCGGGGTCCTGACCTGCTCGAACCGGGCGGCGTTGGCATGGCGGACGAGGATGTCGGACGCCTCGCGCAGCTGCGATTCGGCCGCCGAGAGGTCGGTGGCGCAGCCGCGCAGGCTCCGGCGGACCTCGGCGGAGACCGTACGGGCCTCCTCCAGGGTGCCCGCGTAGGGCTCCGGCTCCGGTTCGGCCTCCTCGTGGGTCGCCGGGCCGTCCCTGAGCAGATCGCGCAGCAGCGCGGCCAGTTCGTCGAAGCCGCCGGCCGCGTCCTCCGCGGCCCGGTGCGCGCGCACCAGGTCCGCGTGCGCGCCCCGGGCCTCGTCCAGCGCCTCGGTGCGCGCGGCGAGCTCGCCGTTGGCGCCGCGCAGCAGCTCCTGGGCGTGCCCGGCGTCGCGCGGCAGCAGTTCGGCGGGCAGCTCGGTGTGCGACTCCCCGGTGGCGGGGGCGAGCCGCTCGGATTCGCCGCGCAGCCGGCCCAGCTGCTCGCTGGCCGCCGAGGCACGGGCCTCGATGGTCTGGACGAGCTGCTCGGCGCGGGCCGCGGCGGCCTGCCGGGACGGGCCGTCGGCGCCGTCGGAACCCTCCAGGAGCTGGGCGGCGCGGCTGCGGACCTTGTTGGTCAGCCGGTCCAGTTCGGTGAGGGCCGAGCTCTCGGTGCTCTCCGCGCGGGCCTGTTCGGCGCGCAGGTCCGCGCCGACGCCGACCTGCTCGTACAGCTGCGAGGCCGCACGGTAGGCCTCGCGCAGCGCCGGGAGCGATTCGCCGGAGGGCGGCGCCGTCTCCCGCGCTGGCTCGTCGGGCGCGCCCGCGATCTCGGACCGCTCGGCGCGCAGCACCCGGGCGGTGCGGCGGGCGTCGTCCGCGCCGCGCTGGGCGGCCCTGCGGTCCTCGTCGGCCGCCTGGGCCAGCGCGAGACAGGTCTCGGCGCGGGCCTCGGCCTCGGACGCGTCCTCGGTCAGTTCCCGGGTACGGCGCTGCCAGTTGGCCCGTTCGCGCAGCCGGTGGGCCAGCCCGGCCAGCAGGTCCGCGCGGCGCCGGGCCTGCTGCGCCGCGTCCTGGCGCGCGTCGCGCTCCCTGGCCGCCTCGGCCGACACCTCGTCCGCCTCGGCGCGCCGGGCGCGCACCTCGGTCAGTTCCGCGCGGGCCGCCGCCACGGCCTCCACGGCCGCTTCCGCGGCCGCCGCGAGTTGGCCGAGCTGACCCTGCGGGCAGCCGGACCGCCAGGACGCGAGCCGCGCGGCCAGCGTCCGGTCATGGCCGAGCCGGGCGGCCAGCGCGCGGATCTCGGCCTCCCGGGCGCTCGCCCGGGTCCGCAGCTCCTGGCGTTCGCCGTCGGCCGCCAGTTCGTCGTGCATCGCCGGGTTCGGCGGTACGAGGAACACATCGGACGCGTCGCCGCCCGAGGGGGTCGGTGCGAGCAGGGCGGCGGCGGTGCCCACCGCCACGGTCGAGCGCGGCAGCAGGGCCGCCTGCGCGAGGACCTCGCGGGCCCGGCGGTACGTCTCCGGGTCGGTGACGACGACGCCGTCCACCAGCTCCGGGCGCGCCGACAGCACGGCGGTGTGGTCCGCGGGGTCCACGGCCTGCGCGAGGTAGCGCCAGCCGGGCAGCGCGGGAATGCCGTGCTCGCCCAGGTACTCCACGGTGGCCAGCACGTCAGGGCCGGGCGGCAGCAGACCGCCGTCACCGAGCGCCGCCAGGATCCGCGCGTCGTCGGCGGCCGTCGTGCGCAGGTCGAACAGCTGGCGCTCGGCGGCCGCGACGGTGCCGTCCAGCAGCTCGCGCAGCGGTTCGGCGAACGCGTCCAGCTCCATGGCGCCCAGCGGGCCGGCGTCGGGCCGGTGCGGTGCGGCGGGCGCGGCTTCGGGGCGGTGCCGGTCGCCGGCGGCGGCCGCCGAGCCGCGGGGGCCGGGGATGGCATCCCGGGTGACGGACCCGGCCGCGGGCGGGCCCGGCAGGCTGAGGAGTTCGGACAGCCGCGGTTCCGCCGCGAGGGCCTCGGCGACGCGGAAGTCGGCGGAGTGGGCGGCCTCGGCGGCCGCCAGGGCGTCCGCGGCGCGGGCGGCGGCCAGTTCCACCCGGGACTCGGCCGCGGCGGCCTCACGGGCGTGCTCCGCGGCCTGACGAGACGTCTCCCGGGCGGTCTCGGCGCCGGCGGCGGCGACCCGCTCGGCGTCGGAGGCCTCCAGGGCGGCGCGGGCCGGGTCGGCGTCAGGGGCGGAGTCGTCGAGCCAGCCGGCGCTGACGGCCTCGGCCGTCTCCTGCGCGACCTCGGCGAGCCGCTGCCCGAGGTGGCCGGCCTCGCTGCGGGACCGCTGGGCCTCGGTGGCCGCGGCGGTGGCGTCCCGGTGGGCGGCCATCGACTGCTCCTGGAGGGCGGCGGAGCGCTCCTCCTCCCGGTCCGCCTGCTGGTCGGCGCCGTCCGCCGCCGCGTGCAGCGCGCGCACCAGGTCGCCGGCGGCCAGCGTGCGGGCGGCCAGCGCGGGAGCCGCGTCACGTTCGGCCTCCTGGATGGCCGCGCTGACCCGGGCCAGCCGGTCACCGGCGGCGCGGTGCCGCAGCACCGTCTCGGCCGCCTGCCAGGCGGAGTGCAGCGTGCGCGCCTCGTTGAGTTCGCGGCGCAGTCCCGCCGCTCCCTTGTCGGACGCGGCGAGGGCCAGCGAGGCGTGCCGGTAGGCGAGTTCGGCGGCCACCAGGGCGCCGCGGCCGCGGGCCCGGTCGGCGTCGGTGACGGCCTGGGCGGCCCGGTCGGTGTTCTGCGCGAGCTCCGCGCCGCGGCCGCGCTCTTCGCGGGCACGCGCGGACAGCCGGCGCGCCAGGGCGCGGGTGCGGCGCTCGGACTGGGTGTGGATGCCGCGCGCCAGTTCACGGGCGCTGGCGTGCTCGACGATCCGCTCCAGCAGCTCCAGCGAGCCGGCGGTGAAGTCGCGTTCCGCGGTGAGTTCGGCGCGGCGGCCGAGCTTGCCGGCGAAGCTGTGGACGAGGTCCGCGAGTCCGTCGGTGTCCCGGGTGTCGGTGACGGCGCGCAGCAGCAGGTCGGCGAAGTCGGAGTCGTGCCGGACGGCGAAGAGCCCGGCCGCCTCGCCCTCGTCGGCGTTCATCTCCCGCTGGTAGCGGAAGAGCTCCGGGTCCAGACCGATCTCACCGAGGTGTTCGTTCCACCGGTCGTGGATCTCCTCCCACACCACGTCCAGGTGCGGGTAGAACTTGCCGGCCTCGGTGAGGGCGTCGCGGAAGCCCTTCATGGTGCGGCGGCGGCCCGTCGCGCCCGAGGCGCCCTCGGCGGGCGGCCGGACGGCGGTGGACTCGGCGACCGGGAGCGAGTCCAGGCTGAGCCCGGGGCCGGGGCGGAACGAGTACCAGGCCTCGGCGAACTTGCGCGGGTCGGAGGAGACCTGGCGGCCGCGCCACTCGCTGACCTTGCCCACGACCACCAGCTCGCCGGTGACGGTGTGCTGCCACTCCAGCGCCACGTGCCCGCAGTCGTCGGCCAGCAGGAACTTGCGGAGCACGCCCGAGCTGGCCCCGCCGAGGGTGTTGCGGTGGCCGGGCAGCATCACCGAGAAGATCAGCTTGAGCAGGACGGACTTGCCGCCGCCGTTCTCCAGGAACAGGACGCCCGCGGGGGCGGGGCGGCGCAGCGGGCCGGTCGGCTCGTCCTGGAAGAACTCGGCCTGGGCGGGCGCGGGCTGCGGTACGGGCGCGCCGACACCCCGCAGGTCCAGGACGGTGTCTGCGTACCGCGCACCGGCGGGGCCGATGGAGTACAGGCGGAGCCGGGACAGCTCGTACATGGCGGCGGACTCTCGTTATCTGCGCGGGTGGGCGCGCGGGTGGGTGCGGCTCAGGAGTGGCTGTGCTGGTCTTCTTGGCTGTACCGGCTCTCGCGGCCGGGGCTCCGGTGACCGTCGTTCCGGTGGCTGTCGCCCCGGTGGCTGTCGCTCTCGTGGAACGGCAGGCCGGCCTCGGCCACGAGGTCCAGCTCCCCGGTGTCGTCGGGCGGCAGCAGGGTCGCGGAACCGTCGCTCACCGGGACGACGCCCAGCTCCAGGAGTTCCGCCATGGCCGCGCTGCCCGCCATGTCCCGGACCTGCAGCTGGTACCGGGCCGTGGTGCGGAACGTGCCGCCCGCGTCGTCCCCGGTGCGCTGCAGGAAGCCGGAGTCGACGAGGAAGGCGACCGCCTTGCCGACGATGCCGGTGGTGGAACCGGCCAGCCGCCGGGCGTCCTTGGTCGCGCCGGTGGCGCTGCGGCGCGTCCAGACCCGCCAGGCCGCTTCCAGGCCGGGCGCGTCGCTGGCCGGGTCGGTGTTCTCGCCCTGCTCCTCGGCGCGCTCCTCCAGCCGGCGGCAGGCCTGGCGGACGAACCCGTCGATGCCGTTGACGGTGATCCGGCCGATGTAGCCGTCATCCGCGAGGTCCTCGGGGCGGGGGAACGCCATGGTGGCGGTGGCCAGGTGCGCCAGGCCGTGCAGGAAGCGGTCGGCGGCGTCGGACGCGGCCCGCCGCGAGTACTCGCCCATCCGGACCGCGAACACCGAGTCCTCGGCGGCGGCCACGGCCATCCCGGCGCGCGGCGACACCTCCAGGACGATCAGGCCCAGCCCGGCGGCGACGGCGTCCGCGAGGCGGGCGAAGGCCGGCTCCTCGCGGTGTCTGCGGATCAGTTCCGCGTACTCCGCGTCACGGGCGGGCAGCAGTTTGGGCTGCAGCCCGTAGGCGACCAGCCGGGCGGCGTCCGCCGCGTCGGCCGCGGTGACGGGTGACGGGGCGCCGGATCGCGCGGCCGGCGCGGCATCGCCGTACGCGGCCGGCGGCGCGGTCTCGGCGTCGCGGTACTCGGTCACGGGTGGATCTCCTCGGGGCGGACGGCGGATGGCTGCTCGGGGGCGCTGGTGGGTGCGGCGGCTGTCATGCGATCTCCGAACGGGCCGCGGCCATGCCGGCCGTGTCGAGCCGGGCGGTGCCCACGATCAGGTCGGCGCCGCCGAACTCCGGATCCGTCAGCTCCTCGCCGTCGTCGACGGAGAACAGCAGCCGCGGCTCGCCCTGCCGGTAGGCGGTGCCGACCGGCGGGCTGGCGGCGTGCACCGCCAGCAGGGCGACGAGGTAGGGCAGTTCGGGGTCACGGCGGCGGGCGTCGGCGAGCAGCCCGGACAGCCGGCGCGGCGCGTCGTCCGGCAGGTCCAGCAGTTCCAGCGCGCTCTCCAGCTGCTCCTCGGTGAAGCGGCTGTCGGCGGGGGTGGCCACCAGGTCCGGTTCCGGCATCGCCGCGCCCAGGTGCTCGCGTTCGGTGGGCGGGGTGAGCAGCACGTCCACCAGGTCGCAGATCCGCACCGCGGGCGGGGTGCGCAGGCCTGCGCCCCGGGCGAAGAAGGCGTCGGTGACCCGGGACGCCTGCTCGACGGGGAGCGGCAGGACGGGCGCGACCAGCTGCCCGTACAGATCGAGCCCGGCCCGGGCGGGCGCCGAGGCGAACGCCTGCCGGTCCTGTTCCGCGCGGAACAGCGGCCCGGCCTCCAGCAGCCGGGACTGCAGCTGGGTGTGGCGGCGGATGCAGTCCTTGACGATGTCGACGAGCTCGGCGGCCCGCCGTTTGTGCTCGGGGTCCTCCGCCTCGTCCCGCGCCTTGCGGATGTTGGTGAGGATCGCGTTCTCGTGCCGGTACCGGTCGGCGACGTGGTCGAGCGCCTCGGCGATCATGTCCGGGACGGCGCGCAGCCAGTCCACCGCCCGGACGTTGCGCCGGGTCGCCTCCAGGGCGCGGCGCAGCGTCTCCGCGTACTGCACGGTGCGGTAGCGGGCCTGCTCGGCGGCGAGCTGGGCGTCCGCCAGCCGTCCCCGGCTGATCAGCACCTCGAGCTTGACCTCGGCGGCGATCTGGGCGCTGGTGACGTCCGTGTCGAGCGCGCCGACCAGGACGTTGACCGCCTCGTCGGTGGTGCGCAGGTACACACCGCCGCCGGGGCCCGGCACCTCCTCGATCAGCTTGAAGTCGTAGTCGCGGCGGACGTACGCGCCGTCCGGGCCGAAGGTGCCGTAGACCGCGCGGAAGCCGCGGTCCACGCTGCCGACGTTGATCAGGTTCTCCAGGACCCAACGGGCCACCCGCTCGTGCTCCTCGACGGGCCGGCGCGGTGACTGGGCGGCGACCCGGGGCAGCAGCCTGGTCACTATCTGCTCCGGGTCCGCGCCGGTGTCGAAGTCCATGTTGAGCGTGACCATGTCGATGGCGGACAGCGCCACCTCCGCCATCGCGTACACCGAGTACTCACCGGCCAGGTTCGCCTTGCGCACGTCCAGGTCGTGCAGCGGCGCGGTGCACGCGAGCGCCTTGAGGCGGCGGGCCAGGCCCTCGTCGGCGGCCGGGCCCGGAGCGGGGCGGGGCGCGCCCGTCGTCGGGTACGGGGTGGTTACGGTCACGACGCACACATTAGGCGGTGCCACCGACATCGAACGAAACGGCACGGATCACCCGCCCGGCCACAAGTCACCCGTAGCAGAGCCGTTCCCGATGCAGCACCATGGCGGACATGGTCATCGATCTCAACGCGGATCTCGGCGAGGGCTTCGGCCGGTGGACCCTCACCGACGACGACGCGCTGCTCTCCGTCGTCACCAGCGCCAACGTCGCGTGCGGCTTCCATGCGGGCGATCCGGTCACGATGCGGCGGGTCTGCGCGCTCGCCGCCGAGCGCGGCGTACGGATCGGCGCGCAGGTCTCCTACCGGGACCTGGCCGGTTTCGGGCGGCGCGCCATGGACGTGCCGCCGGACGAGCTGGCCGCCGAAGTCGCCTACCAGATCGGCGCCCTGGACGTGTTCGCGCGGGCGGCGGGCTCACGGGTCTCGTACGTCAAGCCGCACGGCGCGCTCTACAACCGGACGGTCGGCGACGCGGCGCAGGCGGCGGCCGTGGTGGCGGGCGTCCTGCTGGCCGGCGGGCCGGACGGCGGGCTGCCGGTGCTGGGGCTGCCCGGCTCCGAGCTGCTGGCCGCGGCGGGGAAGGCCGGTCTGACGGCGGTGGCCGAGGCGTTCGCCGACCGGGCCTACACCGAGCGGGGCACCCTCGTGCCGCGCGGCGAGGCGGGCGCGGTGCTCCAGGACGCCGACGCCGTCGTCGCGCAGGCCCTGGCGGTCGCCCGTGACGGACAGGTCGTCGCGGCCGGCGGCCGGCGGATCGCCGCCGGCGCGCGGTCGCTGTGCCTGCACGGCGACACGCCCGGCGCGGCGGACCTCGCGCGGCGGGTGCGGCGCGAACTCCAGGACGCGGGCGTCTCGTTGCGGCCCTTCGCGTGAGGACGCTCCCGGTGGGGGAACGGGCGCTGCTGGTGGAGCTGGACGCGGACGGCGAGGTCGGCGCGTTCCACGCCGAGCTGCTGCGGCGGCGGGCGGCCGGGACGCTGCCGAAGGTGCGCGAGATCGTGCCCGCGGCCCGCACGGTCCTGCTCGACGGCCTGGACGACCCGCGCGCGCTCGCCGTGGAACTGGCCACGTGGACCGTCCCGCCGCTCACGGCGGAGGCGGGGGCGGAGACGGAGATCCGGGTGCGGTACGACGGGCCCGATCTGGTGGAGGTCGCCGGGCTGTGGGGGGTGCGGCCCGAGGAGGTCCCGGAGATCATCGGCGGCCTCGTCTTCCGGGTGGCGTTCTGCGGCTTCGCTCCCGGTTTCGGGTACTTGACAGGGCTCCCCGAGCACCGGCACCTACCGCGCCGGGCCACCCCCCGCACTTCGGTTCCCGCCGGTTCGCTGGCACTGGCCGGGCCGTACGCGGGCGTCTACCCCCGTTCCTCCCCCGGCGGCTGGCAGCTGATCGGCACCACCGACGCCGTCCTGTGGGACCCGCGGCGCGAGCCGGCGGCACTGCTGGCCCCCGGCACTCAGGTGCATTTCACCCGGGACGCGTCATGACACAGCACGAGGGGCGCGGCATGACGCGGGGGTCGGTGCGGGTGGTGCGGGCCGGTGCGCTGACGACCGTGCAGGACCTCGGGCGGCCGGGCCACGCTCACCTCGGTGTGCCGCGTTCCGGGGCGCTCGACCCGCCCGCGCACCGCCGGGCCAACCGGCTGGTCGGCAACCCGGACGGGGCCGCGACCCTGGAGACCACCGTCAACGGCTGCGCGGTGCGGACGGACCGCCCCGTCGTCGCGGCCGTCACCGGTGCGCCCTGCGCGGTCCGGATCGACGGCCGCCCCGCCCCCTGGGGCGCCGCGGTCCTGGTGCCGGCCGGCGCCGTCCTGGAACTCGGCGCCGCCGAGGGCGGGCTGCGCTGCTATCTGGCGCTCGCGGGCGGCGTCGACGTCGGGCCGGTGCTCGGCAGCCGCTCCGCCGACCTGCTCTCGGGGCTCGGCCCGCCGCCGCTGTCGGAGCACGACACGCTCCCGCTGGGCGCGCCCGGCGGCCGGTCCCGTGACGCCGACACGATCCCGTGGCCCGCCCCGCCGGCCGAACTCGTCCTGCCCCTCGTGCTCGGGCCGCGCGACGACTGGTTCGCCGAGGACGCGCCACGGCTGCTGGCGGCCGGCGCGTACACCGTCTCCGCCGCCTCCAACCGCATCGGGCTGCGCACCGAAGGCCCGGCGCTGCGGCGGGCGTTCGACGGCGAGCTGCCCAGCGAGGGGATGGTGCTGGGCGCCGTCCAGGTGCCGCCCGACGGCCGCCCCGTCGTCTTCCTGGCCGACCACCCCACCACCGGCGGCTATCCCGTCATCGGCGTCGTGCCGGAGCCGCGGCTCGCCGCGGCGGCGCAGGCCGTCCCCGGCACGCCCGTACGGTTCCTCCCGGTGCGCGGGCGCGGGTTCGGGCGCGGCTAAGGCATGCCGGACAGGCCCTGGTCGAGCAGGGCGAGGGCCCGGGTGGTCAGGTCGTGGACCCGGGTGTCCAGGATGTGGGTGGTGCCGGCCGCCCGGTGGCGGCATTCCGCGGCGGCGAGCCGGAGGAGTCCGGGGAGCAGATCCGTACAGCGGTCCGCGATCCACTGAGTGCCGCGGGTCGCCATCCACCAGGCGCCCGCCGCCCGCGAGGGGCCGGGACCGGCGGGGTCGGGGTGCGGGGGCTCGCCGGCGGCGAGGCCGTGCACGGTGAGCAGGGCGTGGAACTCGCCGGCCAGCAGCCGGTGCCCGAGTTCGCTGGGGTGCAGGCGGTCCGCGCTCCACGCGGCACGGTCCGCCGTCCACGGCCGGTCTGCCGCGTGCAGATGGAGTGCGCCGTGCCGTTGCGACAGGACGTGCACCACGTCATTGACCGCCCGCATCCGGCGGGCGAGCGGACGGGCCAGCGGCCAGGGCAGTCCGATGGCGCGGCCCGGGTCGGGGAGACAGGCCGTCAGAACGCCGGAGCCGTCGGCCCGCAGCGCGCCCATGACGACATCGAGGCGCCGGGCGACGACGGTGATGTCGAACGACCCGCGCAGGGTGTCGTTGGCCCCGACCAGGACGGACGCCAGATGCGGCCGGAAGCGCAGCGCGTCGTCGAGCTGCCGCCCCGCCACGTCGGAGGTGAGCGCGCCGCTGTGGGCGCAGTTGAGCAGTTCCACGTCGCGGGGTCCGGCCCCCAGCCCCGGCGCGAGCAGCGCCGCCCAGCCGCGCCACCGCCCGTCGGGGCCCGGGTCGCCGAGTCCCTCGGTCAGCGAGTCGCCCAGCGCGGCGAAGCGGATCGCCGGCGGGTGCCCGTCCGCCGGGCGTCCGGCCCGCGGGTGGTCGTGCCGGCCGCCCGGCCGGGGGCCGGGTGCCAGGACGGGGGCGCTCACCGGGTCTCCCCCGCGCCCCGGATGAACAGCGGGCGGCGGCGGGTCATGGCGTGGCTCCCGGTGTGCGGGCGGGCAGAGCGCCGAAGGGAGAGGCCGTGATCAGGGGCGCCGCCTCATGGGCGGCGAGGAACGCGGAGACGGCCGCGGGCCAGCCGTACCGCTCGGCCTGGTGGCGGGCGGCGGCGCGGCGAACGGACTCGGGCCGGGAGAGCAGGCGTTGGACGACGTCGGCGAACGCGCGGCCGTCGGTGGCGCCGGCGCCGGCCGGGCCGATGAGGGCGGGAAGTGCGGACAGGGCGCTGGCGACGACGGGGGTGCCGCAGGCGAGCGCCTCCAGGGCGGCCAGTCCGAAGGTCTCGGCGGGGCCGGGGGCGAGGACGATGTCGGCGCAGGCCTGGAGGGCGGCCAGCCGGTCGCGGTCGGCCACATGGCCGAGGAACGTGACCGGGAGCCCCGCGGCGCGGGCCCGGGCCTCCAGGCGGCCGCGCAGCGGGCCCTCCCCGGCCACGACGAGCGCCGCGTCGACGCCGCGCCGCCGGAGTTCCGCGAGGGCCTCCAGGGCGCGGCCCGGCCGCTTCTCGGCCGACAGCCGCGAGCACATCACGAGCAGCACCGCGGCGCCGCCCGCGTACCGGGCCCGGAGCGCGCCGTCGCGGAGCGCCGGGCGGAACCGGCCGAGGTCCACGCCGAGCGGGGCCCGTACGACGTTGCGCACCCCGAGGCGTTCGAACTCGGCGGCGGCCCACCCGGTCGTGCACACGACCCGCGAGTAGGCGTGCGCGGTACGGCGGTTGAGCCGGTCGGCCGCGACGCGGGCGGCGGCCGGCGGCAGCCCCCAGGTACGGAGTACGGCGTCGGCGCTCTCGTGGGAGACCATGACGGACGGGACACGGTTCCTGCGGGCCCACTCCCCCGTCCAGCGCAGCGTCGTCCGGTCGGAGACCTCCAGCCGGTCCGGGGCGAGCGCGTCGAGCAGCGCCTCGACCGGTTGTCTGCGGGCGAGGACGTGGTAGCCGCCGGTGCCGGGGATCGGAGTGCCGGGAAGGGTGATGACCTTCCCCTGGGTGGTGGATTCCGCGCGGATCGCCGGGCGTCCGGGGGACGCGGCTCCCGGCATGATGAGGACCGGCTCGTGGCCGGCCGCGAGATAGCCCTCGCCCAGGTGCTGGAGAGCGGTGCGCAGCCCTCCGGAGACGGGGGTGATGAAGTTCGCGAGGCGGACGATCCGCAGCGGCCGGCTCATGCCGCGACCGCCGTACGGGCGCTGAGCACCTGCGCGTAGTGGTCCAGCAGCTGGTCGCCGACCGCCTCCCAGGTACGTGTGGCGACATCGGCGCGGCCCGCCGCCCCGTACCGCGCGCGCAGCGCCGGGGCGCGCTGCAGGAGCTGCACCGCGTCGCAGAGCGCGTCGGCGTCACCGGGCGGCACCAGCAGGCCGGTGCGTCCGTGCGCGACGAGGTCGAGCGGGCCGCCGGCCGCGGGGGCGATCACCGGCACCCCGCTGGCCATCGCCTCCTGGACGGTCTGGCAGAACGTCTCGAAGGGGCCGGTGTGCGCGAAGACGTCGAACGAGGCGAAGATCCTGGCCAGCTCGTCGCCGGTCCTGGAGCCGAGGAAGACCGCGCCCGGCAGCGCCGCGCGCAGCCCGGGGGCGCTGGGACCGTCGCCGACGACCACCACCCGGACGCCGGGCAGCCCGCAGACCCCGGCGAGCAGGCCGACCTGCTTCTCCGGGGCGAGCCGGCCCACGTAGCCGACGATCAGCTCGCTGCGCGGCGCGAGGGTGCGGCGCAGCGCGGGATCGCGCAGTGCGGGCCGGAAGCGCACCGGGTCGACGCCGCGCGGCCACAGGTGCACCCGGGGGACGCCCTGCCGTTCCAGTTCCCGCACCGAGGCGGTGGACGGGGCGAGGGTGCGGGCGGCGGCCGCGTGCACGGCGCGGATGCGCCGCCAGGCGGCGGCCTCGCCGACGGGGAGGTAGGAGCGGGCGTAGCCGGCCAGGTCGGTCTGGTAGACGGCGACCGCCGGGACCCGCAGCCGCTCGGCGGCCGCCATGCCCCGCACTCCGAGGACGAAGGGGCTGGCGAGGTGGACGATGTCGGCGCGGTGCGCGGCGATGGCCGCGGCCGTCCGGCGGCCCGGAAGGGCCACCCGTACCTGGGGGTAGCGGGGCAGCGGCAGGGAGGGGACGCGGATGACGGGGCAGGGGTCGTCGCCGGGCGGTACGTCGTTCGGCCCGGCCGGTGCGATGACCAGCGGCTCGTGCCCGCGCCTGGCGAGGTGCTCTGCGGTGCGGAGCGCGCAGTGCGCCACTCCGTTGAGGTCGGGTGGGAAGGACTCGGTGACGATCGCAACTCGCATACCCACGTTGTCGCCATGCCGAGCGTTGACAGGGCCACGTCGATCTATACCGCCGTGGAACGCGTGATGACCCTTCGGGCGGCCGAGCCGCCCGATCCGGCCCCGTGAACCGCCGACGGCCCCCCGCCGAGAGGTGGGGGGCCGTCGGAGAAGCGCTCTAGCGGGCCGGTTCGCCCGAGCTGAGGCGGCCCCGCACCGCGGTCTGCACCTCGGCCTCCTCGGCCGGATCGGCGGCCATCCGGCGCAGCTGGGCCAGTACCCGTACGTCTCCGGTGGCGGCCTGGTGGGCGGCGAGTTCGCGCGTCGTCTCCTCGCAGTCCCACAGGCACTCCACCGCGAAGCCGGCGGCGAAGCCGGGATCGGTGGCGGCCAGCGCCTGGGCGGCGCAGCCGCGCAGCTGGGACGAGGAGGTCTCGCGGTAGACGTGGCGCAGCACGGGTGCCGAGCGGCCGATGGCGAGCCGGCCGGCGCCTTCGATGAGGACGGCGAGGCCCTCGGCGTCGGCGCCGTCGCTCTGGACGAGTCTGCGCAGGCCGGCCAGCACCCGGCCGGTGTCCTCGTCGCCGCCGCGGCAGGCGAGGATGCGGGCGGCGGAGATGCCGAGCGCGTCCTCGCGCTCGGACCAGGAGCGGGCCCGGGCCATGGCGTCGTCGCTGCGCATCCGCTCGAACGATTCGAGGGCGGCTCTGACGACGAGGTCCACGGGACTGGCGGCGGCGGCCTCGATGAGGTCCAGGGCCTGCGGGTCCTGCCGGTCCGCGAGGTGGCGCAGCGCGGCGGCGCGGGCGGCGGCGGGGCCGTCCTGGGCGGCGGCGACGAGCTCGGGGCGGTCCTCGGGTCCGGCGACGGCGGCCAGGCAGCGGGCCGCGGGTTGATCGCGGTGGGCGGCCGGGTACTGGGTGAGGCCCTCGTCGGCCCATTCGAGTACGGCGCGCACGCTCCAGCCGGGGGTCGGTCCCGTCGGGCGCAGCTGGCGCTGCCAGCGGTCGAACGACACCTCTTCGAGTGCCTTGCGGACCCGGGCGGCGGTCGCGGGGTGCCGGGAGTCCTCGGCCCACAACTGCCACGGCCGGGGCTCGTACGCCTCGCGCACGGCCGCGGCCAGCTCGGTATCGCCCTCGGCGGTCTCCGGGAAACGGGCGAGCAGGGCGGGCCCGAGGCCGCGCAGTCCCTGTTCGTCGTCACGGACGGCCAGCTCGTCCAGGGCCCACTCCCAGGTGCCGCCGGTGGCCGCGTAGCGCCGCAGCAGGCGCAGGGCGTCACCGCGCCCGTAGCCGGCGAGGTGGCCGAGGACGGACAGCGCGAGACCGCAGCGGTGCTCGTCGGGGTCCAGGAGGTCGTCCGGATGGAAGAGGTGCTGTTCGATCCCGTCGAGCCCGGCTTCCAGTTCGGAGTACAGCCGCGCGTAATAGAGGGAGCGCGATTCCACCCGCCAGTCGAGGCGGGGGTCACGCAGGACGCACTGCTCCAGAGCGGCGAGGGCATCTGCCCGCTGCGCCGCCAGGGCATGCAGGGTCCCGTCTCCGCGTCCTCGCTGGAGGAGGCCGAGAAGGGTTCCACTGGGCGCTATGTCTGGGTCGAACATGAGGTCAGCATCCGGTGCGGGGAGTTCCAAGGCAACGGGATTTCCGTTGCGGGTGCCCGGCATCCTTACCGGCCACCGGGCGTTTCAAGCCTGGCGGAGGGGTGGGAATGTGTGGGGCCGGGGCGGGCCGCAGCCTACCGAGGTTTCCCCGCCCGTGTCGCTCCGGGCCGCCAGAGGCCCCGGAAGGCTTATGGCATATGCCATAAGCACCACCGGATCGGGTATTGCCGAAACCCTTACGGGCCATCACGCCGTGTGCCACAGTCGTTACCGGCCCTTCCGTCCGCCTTGGCCGCTCAGCACCGGTATCCGGTATCGGAGTCACCTTCGGAGAGCGTCATGCCGTCCCATCTGCACGCGGATCACTCCGCCGCACCGTCGACCGACCCCGATGCGGTGGACGCGCTGATCTCCCAGGCCCGCCGGCTGCGCAGCGAGGTCGACGCGGTACGCCGCGACACCGCCGCCCCGGACGGTGCGGACCCCCAGGTCCGCTGGGAGCGCGCGCTGTGCGATCTCGCGGTGCACCAGCTCGACGACCTGGGCGAGCACCTGGGGCAGCTCCGCGAGGGTTTAGCGGACGACGGCGGTACCGCGACCCCCTTCGTCCCCAGCGACTTCGCCACTGCCCATCTCCCGTCCCCGGCCCTCCCTGACCGTGTGCCGGATCACGCTCCCGGCCGGGCCGGCAGCGCCGAGTGGGACCTGCTGACGGACGAGGCCGAATGGTCCGACGAGCTGTACCGCATCTTCGGCCGCGACCCGGACGACGGTCCGCTGACGCTGGACGAGCTCCCCTCCTGGCTCTTCGAGGAGGACCAGCAGGCCCTCACCTCGATGGTGACCGGCTGTCTGGTCGACGGCAGGCCCATCGACGGTGAGTTCCGCATCGTCCGCTCCGACGGTTCCACCCGGACGCTGCACATGGTGGGCGAGCCGGTGCTCGACGCTGACGGCGGCACCGCTTCGATGTGGGCCGTACTGCGGGACGTCAGTGAGCTGCGCCGCAGCCAGCTGACGCTGAGAGAGACCCGTGACTCTCTCCAGCGCCAGCGGCAGCTCGCGCGGTCCGAGCACCGGCTGGCGGTTGAGCTGCAGGAAGCCGTGCTCCCGCCGTGGCGCGGCTCCCTGCGGTTCCCGCAGGGCGGCGGGCCCACCACCATGGACCTGGCCGCCCACTACCTCCCTTCCGGTACCAGCGCCCTGATCGGCGGCGACTGGTACGACGCACTGCAGCTTCCCGGCGGTGCGACGCTGCTGACCGTCGGCGATCTCACCGGACACGGGGTGAGCGCCACCTCCGGCATGGCGATGATGCTCGGCGCGCTGCGCGGCATGGCGATGGCCGGGCTGGAGCCCGGACCGCTGCTGGGCAGGCTGAACCACCTGCTGGACACCTCGGCCCAGCCCACCCTCGGCAGCGCGCTGTGCTGCCGCTACGACCCCGCCGACCGCACCCTGTCCTGGGCCCAGGCCGGCCATCCCGCCCCGCTGCTCTTCCGGGACGGGACGGGTCGCGCGCTGGATCCGCCCGAGGGCGTGCTCCTCGGAGCCACCTCCGACGCGCGGTACACCCAGGCCGCCGAGCCCCTCAACCCGGGCGACCTGCTGGTACTGCACACCGATGGACTCGTGCCCCGCCGGACCTCGTTCCCGGCCGCGACGGAGCCGACGGACGGCGCACGGCGGCTGCTCGCGATGGCGCCGCTGTTCACCCGGGCCCGCACCGCACAGGACTGCGTACGGCTGGTCGTCGAGGAGTTCGGTGCCCCCGAGCGCGAGGACGACGCCTGCGTGCTCGTCGCGAGAATCGGTTAGACCGGATCACCGTTGACCTGGTTGACTTCACCCGGTCACCGAATCCACCCGGTCAGACCTGCCGGGTGCTCCTGTTCTTCGGAAGCGGCGGCATCGCGGCCTCGATCTCCGACCGCAGATCCTGGATCGTCGTGTAGTCCGCGTACCGCCCGGTGAGCCGGTACATCTCCCGCAGCCGGTCCCATGTCCGGTGCGAGGACGTACTGCCGATCGTCAGCAGTGCCATCCTGGCGTAACGGTCGGCCTGCTCCGGGTCGTTGGCGATGAAGCACGCCGAGGCGAGCGAGATGTAGTCGAAGATCTTCGACCGGTCCCGGCCCTCCACCCGCAGTTCCAGCGCGTGCTTGGCGTGCATCTGCGCCTGGGCCGCGGCCGACGGGTCGTGCTCGGCCAGCGTGCGGTACGCCAGCGCCTGCATCCCGTGCAGATCCGCCTCGTCGAACATCTGCATCCAACTCGGCGGCGGCACATCGCCCTTGTCCGAGACGAACAGGTCCTCGGCCTCCCCCAGCGTCCGCCGCATCGCCTGGCCGCGCCCCATGGACGCCTGGGCCCATGCCTCGATGGTGTGCAGCATGGCGCGGGTGCGGGGCAGCGCCTGCTCGCCCGATCCCGACTTCGCCAGCTTCATCAGATCGAGCGCGTCGTCCGGCCGGCCGATGTGGACCATCTGCCGGGCCGCGCGGGACAGTGCCTCGCCGGCCCGCGGCCGGTCCCCTCCCTCCCGCGCCGCGTGCGCGGCGATCACGAAGTACTTCTGCGCCGTGGGCTCCAGGCCCACGTCATGGGACATCCACCCGGCGAGCACGGCCAGATTGGCGGCCACACCCCACAACCTGCGCTGCAGATGGTCCTGGTGGTGGTAGGCGAGCATGCCGCCCACCTCGTTGAGCTGGCCGACCACAGCCTTGCGTTGCAGCCCGCCGCCGCGGGCCGCGTCCCAGGCACGGAACACCTCGACCGAGCGCTCGAGAGCCTCGATCTCCTGGGAACCCACCGGAGCCGCCTCGTACCGGTCGTACGAAGCGGGTTCGGCGTGGAGTGGATTGTCGATGACCGGTGCATCGGCCACCAGGGCCGGGTCGGTGTGCAACCAGTCGTACATTGCGCTGCTCAGTGCTGAGCCAGCGGTGAGCGCGGCGCCCGCGCCCACCAGACCGCGTCGGTTGAGCATGAGGTCCATTCCCGTGAATTCGGTGAGGACCGCGGCTGTTCGTTCCGGTGGCCACGGCAGACCGTCTCCGGTCTGCTTCTTCCCCGCGTGCCGGTGCCGGTCGAACCCGAGATCCTCGATGGTCACGACACGGCCGAGCCGCTCGGTGAACAGAGCTGCCAGCACCTTCGGAACGGGTTCGCGCGGCGACTCACCGGTCTCGATCCAGCGGCGCACCCGCGAGGTGTCGGTCGCCAGCTGCGGGTGGCCCATGGCCGCCGCCTGCCGGTTGACCAACCGTGCGAGTTCGCCCTTGGACCAGCCGGTAAGGCCGAACAGGTCCGCAAGTCGGGTGTTGGCTTCTTTGCTCACGTCAAGCCCCAGGTTCCTCGGCACGGTTGACACTAATCCGCTGACAAAGGCCCCGCGAGTATTCGCCACGCTTCGCCAGGGTGCGCCAGATGGTCTGCCACCCGCGCCAGGGTGTGATGTAGGAACGCGCCACCCCGGCCCGGCACTAGCCGGCTCCCGGAAGGTCGTTCGAGTCACCCGTGAGCCGCCTTGAGCTGCTCTCTTGTGCAGGGGACGACCGGCCCCGGGAGGGGCGTGCGGCGCGTGGACGAACCGGGCCACCGGCCCGAACCCGCATTCCCCAGGGTGCGGGTCCGGACGCCGACACCGGTTCCGGACCGTCCACGCGCCGGCCGCGCCACCGACGCCACCGACCGGCCACCACGTCGCGGCACCGCGACGCGGACACCGCCGGAGGCAGCACCGCACCGACGCAGCACCGTCAAACGCAGCACCGCATCACCGTCATGAGCTCGCAGGCACACGAAGGGATCTGTTTCCCCCTCATGTATTCAGCATCGTCCTCCGTGTCCGCTCCGCCCCGGTTGTCGCACCCCGCTGGTACGGACTCCTCCTTGCGCACCCGTCCGCCGCTCACCGCCGCTCGGCGGGGCCTCCCGACGGGCACCTCCCATCCGCTCAGCGGGAGACTCGACTTGACCGGCCCCCAGGGCGCTCAGCTGCGGACGGCCATCGCCGCGGTTCAGCGGATATGCCCCGAGTTCAACCCTGTTCAGATGCTGCGCCGCAGCGGGCGCACCGCACTGCTCGTCGGTACGTCGGGACGCAGTCCCGCGGTCGCCAAGTGTCTGCTGGACCAGTCCCCAGCGTGGGTCGAGCGGTTCCAGCACGAGATAGCGGCTTACCGGGCGTTCGTCCGCCACCGGCCGCCGGCCCGGGTCCCACGGCTGATCGCCGCGGATCCGGAGAGCTGTGTGCTGGTCCTGGAGCGGATGCCCGGACGGGTCGTGTCGGTACAGCGCCATCCGACCGAGACCCCGCCCCGGTCCGATGTCCGTGCGGCCATCGGCGCCTTCGGCCGGATCAACCTCTGGCGGCCGCCGGCCGGCGTGTTCGACGCGCCGATCGACTACCCGGCACGTATCTCGCGCTACCACGAGCTGGGGCTGCTCACCGACCGGGACATGGGTGACCTGCAGAAGCTGTTGCACGGACTGGCCCATGTGCAGGGGCAGTTCTGTCACGGCGACGCCCTGCTCTCCAACGTGCTGCTGTCCCCGGCCGGCCCGGTGCTGGTCGACTGGGAGCACGCCGGCTGGTACCTGCCGGGGTACGACCTCGCGGTGCTGTGGTCGGCGCTCGGCAACGACCCGGTGGCGCGCCGCCAGATCAGCCAGCTCGCCCAGAACCAGGGTCCCGCTTCCCGGGACGCCTTCCTGGTCAACCTGATGCTCGTCCTCACCCGCGAGATCCGTACCTACGAGACCGCCGTGCAGCGCACCATGCGCAGCGCCGCCCCGCCCGCGCAGACCGTGCCCGGAGCGGGCGAGGAGCAGCGGCTGCTGCTGCGCCGGCTGCACGACGACTGCGGTCTGGCCCGACGGGCGGTGCGTGCCGCCGTCGGCACGCGCTGAGCTCCGCGCGGACCCGTCCAGCCCCCCGGATCACGGGGGTTTTCACCACCCGCCGACACCCGCGTCACCGGTTCAGACCACTGACGCGGGCCAGGCCAGCGCGCCCGTGCCGGGGAAACTCCCGGCACGGGCGTTTGACGTGCGCAAACAGTGCCCGTTCGGGGCCTGTTGACGGATCGTCCGGGAGCCGATACCTCTGTGGAGCCGTTCGCCCCAGTACCGCTTCAAGGAGGCCGCATTGCGAGAGTCCGCCGCCCGATCAGCGAGACACCGACGGAGCACACTGCGTACGGTGACCGCGGCGGCCGCTGCCGCGGCACTGCTGCCCGTGCTCTCCACGGCCACATCCGCGAACGCCGCCCAGCCCGCCACCTCGTCGCTGCAGCAGGCGTTCAGCGACGCGGCCCAGCGCTATCAGGTGCCGGCGAGCGTCCTGCTCGGCGTGTCGTACATGGAATCGCGCTGGGACACCCATCAGGGGCTGCCCAGCGTGACCGCGGGCTACGGCCCGATGCACCTCACGGACGCCCGTACGGCGCTCACCGACTTCCCCCAGAAGGGCGACGGCGGTGACGACTCGCGCGGTGACGACTCCCGGCCGCTGACCGGCAGCGGGCAGGCCGTTCCCGACGCCGATCTGTCGAAGCTGCCCGCCACCCTGACCACGCTGGAGCGGGCCGCGGGGCTGACCGGGCTGCCGGCCCAGGACCTGCGCAAGGACCCGGCGGCCAATGTCGCGGGCGGCGCGGCCCTGATCGCCGCCGCCCAGAAGTCCCTGGGGCAGCCGCTGAGCTCCGACCCCGCGGACTGGTACGGCGCCGTCGCGCGCTTCTCGGGCGCCGACGACTCGGCGACCGCCGGTGCCTTCGCGGACGATGTCTACGACGTGCTGCGACAGGGCGAGTCCCGTACGACCGACGCCGGGCAGAACGTCACCCTGACCGCGGCTCCGGGGATCGCCCCGGCCACCGCGCAGGCGGTGGCGCTGGGCCTGAAGCACGCCAACGACAGCGGGACGGAGTGCCCGCGCGGGGTGGGCTGCGAGTGGCTGCCCGCGCCCTACCAGGAGACGACTCCCGGCGATTACGGCAACCACGACCTCGCCGACCGGCCCGCCAGTCAGAAGATCGACACCATCGTCATCCATGACACCGAGGGCAGCTGGGACACCGCACTGAAGCTGGTGCAGGACCCGACGTATCTGGCCTGGCACTACACGGTCCGCTCGGCGGACGGCCACATCGACCAGCATCTGAAGACCAAGGACGTCGGCTGGCACGCGGGCAACTGGTACACCAACGCCAAGTCGATCGGCATCGAGCACGAGGGCTTCCTCATCGACCCGGGCACCTGGTACACGGAGTCGATGTACCGGACGTCCGCGCGGCTGGTCGCGTACCTGGCGAAGAAGTACGACATCCCGCTGAACCGCCAGCACATCCTCGGCCACGACAACGTGCCGGGACCGACCGGTGCGTACATCGGCGGGATGCACACCGACCCCGGGCCGTACTGGGACTGGGCGCACTACTTCCAGCTGATGGGCGCTCCGCTGCACGCCACGGCGGGTCCGGCCGGCGGCCTGGTCACCATCCGCCCGGACTATGACAAGAACCGGCCGCTGTACACCGGCTGTGTCACGGCGGGCGACACCTGCCCGGCCCGCGGCTCCGAGGCGGTGCGGCTGCACACGGCGCCGAGCGAGGACGCGCCCCTGGTGAAGGACATCGGCCTGCACCCGACGGGTGACTCCACGACGGGCGTCAACGACGTCGGGGCGCGTGCCTCCACCGGCCAGCAATACGCGGTCGCCGAACGCCAGGGCGACTGGACGGCGGTGTGGTACCTCGGCCAGAAGGCCTGGTTCCACAACCCCCGGTCGCAGCCGACCGCCGTCAACGCCTGGGGCTTCACCGCCACCCCGAAGGCGGGCCTGGCCGACATCCCGGTCTACGGGCGCGCCTATCCCGAGGCGGCGGCGTACCCCGCGGGTGTTCCCGTGCAGGCGATCGTGCCGATGCCCTACAAGCTCCTGGCGGGCCAGGAGTACGCGATCGGCAACCGGGTCCAGGGCGAGTACTACTACTCGACGACGTTCGACACCGCTTCGCACCAGGTCGTGCGCGGTAAGCAGGTCTACTACGAGATCCAGTTCGGCCACCGGGTGGAGTACGTCAGGGCCGAGGACGTCACCGTCCTGCCGTCCCAGGTGGGCGCCCCGCGCTGAGCCGTTCTCCCCACGGGCGGCCGTTCGGCCGTGGGACGTGACAGGGGCGCCGCCGGATCCCGGCGGCGCCCCTTCGCGTGCGGTGTGCGTCCCGTCAGCCCTGCTGGAACATCTCCGCGGGCAGCGGCTTCAGCAGCTGGTAGAGGTCGTCGGTGATGGGGCGGTCCCAGGTGGCGATGGTGACCTGGACGCCGTCGCTGCGGTCGAACTGGGCGCAGGCGATCCGTGCTTCCGAGACCTTTATCCGCCGGACGATGAGCAGACCGTCGCCGTGCATCGCGGGGGTGTCCTCGGTGCTGACCACTTCCACCGGCTCCTCGTTGCCGAGTGCCACCATCAGCTGGGCCACCTCGAAGGGCACCTGGCCGTCCTCCAGCTCACGCGCCGGGGAGCCCTCGGGGAGGTTGCCGATCAGCATGGCGGGACCGCGGCCGCCGAAGAGGTCGTAGCGCAGGAAGATGCCCTGGCAGCTGCCGTCGGGACCGGGCAGCAGCCCGGCGCCGAGAATGCCCGGCCAGTCCCCCGGGTCCATGGCCAGGACATCGAAGTCCGGCCCGGTGGGCGTGGCTGCGGTGCGGCGGCGGAGGAACGACATACGGCCATCGTACGTGGCCCGCGGCCCCTTGCGCGGCGCCGGGGGCCGTGGCCGCCGGACCTCTCCGCGGCCCGCCCTCATTCCTCCCCCGTGACTGCCCCGGACGGGCCGCCGGGCGGGTCCGCCCGGTACGTCCCCGGCAGCCCGCCGGGGTCGGTGCCGAGCTTGCGGTAGACGGCGGAGAGCAGCCGGCCGACGGTGACCTCGTCGGTGGAGAGCTCCGCCGCGATCGCCGCCGGTGTGGCGCCGGTGGCCGCGCGGGCGGCCGCCGCATGTTCCTGCTCGCTGAGGGTGGCGGTCCCGGTGGCGGGCAGCCGCAGGGGCCGCAGGCCCGCCGACGTGAGTTCCCCGCGAGCCCGTGAGGCCAGTTCGTCGGCGCCGCACTGCAGGGCGCCCTCCAGGCCCCGGTAGAGCTGCTCGGCGGCCTCCGCCGGGCGGCCCGCCCGGCGCAGCGCCGTCCCGTGGGCGACCAGCGAGCAGGCCAGCTGGTGGCCGGCCGGGGAGCGTTCCAGCCAGTCGACGGACTCCTCCAGGAGCTTCATCCGCTCCGCTCCCCCGGACACCTCGGCGGCGATCCGCAAAGTGTGCCCGATCATCGAAGCGGCTCCGAACTGCCGGGCGCGGGCGACGGCCTCCATGGCGGTGGCGCGGGCCCGGTCCGGGGCGGCGGACGCCTCGGCGAGCGCCAGGTGCGGCTGCCAGGGGCACCAGGCGGGGTTGCGCATGCCGCGCTGGTTCAGCCGGCGGCCCACGGCGGCCAGTTCCACGGCGGCCTCCTTCGCCATGCCGCGGGCGAGCAGCAGCTCGCCGTGGACGGCCTGGGCGTCGGGGAAGGTGACGGCGGCGGGGAACGGGGCGTGGAAGTCGTGGTCCGCCGCCAGTTCCGTCGCCTCGGCCACCCGGCCGCGGGCGAGCAGCACCTCGATGAGGACCGCGACGGAGTACCACTGGACGGGTGTGCCCCGGCCGACGCGCTCCGCGAGCCGCAGTCCGGCACGGGCGAAGTCCTCGGCCTCGGCGAGCCGGCCGCGCCGGAAGCGGATGTAGCCGAGCAGCAGATAGCCGAACGACAGATGGGCGCCGCGCCAGCCCTGGCGCTCGAACTCGGCGATCCCGTCGGCGAAGAGCTCCTCGGCCCGGCCGGGCCGGTCCGCGTACAGGTGCACCAGGGCGACCAGCACCGGGACCTCGAAGCCCCAGTCCGCCTCGGCCCAGTGCAGCCCGCCGTCCAGGGCCCGGCCGGCGTGGCGCAGGGCGGTGCCGGACGGCTCGCCGCGCAGGACGGCGTCCCAGGCGCGCAGCCCGATGATGTACCGCTCGGTGAGGTCGCGGCCGGTCAGCCGGTCGGCGAGCCGGGCCAGCCGGCGGGAGCGGGCGGGCGAGCCGGGCTCGTCCGCGCGGAACGCGTCCCACATGAACTGCTCGGCCTGCATCCGCAGCCGGACCCGGGGATCGGTGGCGGTACGGGCCGCCTCGCCGACGGTGTCGGCGGCCTCGTCGAGCCGGTCGCTGTGGGCGAGTGCCTGGGAGAGGTGGAAGAGGATCCCCTCGCGCAGGGCGGGGTCGCCCGCCGGCTCCTCCAGCGCGGCCCGCAGATGGTTGACGGTGGTGGCGGGTTCGAGCAGCAGGGAGGCGCAGCCCAGTTCGTACAGGACGGCGGCCCGCTCACCGGGGGACGGGGGTTCGCGCAGGGCCCGGCCGAGGTAGCTGCGGGCGGCTTCCGGGGCGCCCGCGCGCAGTGTCTCGCGGGCGGCGTCCCGCAGTTGGCCGACGACCCAGGAGTCGCCCTCGGGGTGGGTCTCCAGCAGATGGCGGGCGGCGGCCGACGCTCCGAGGCCGGCGTCGACCACCGACCAGGCCGCCCGGCCGTGCAGCGCGACCCGTGCCGCGTCGGGGATCGCCCGGTAGACGGCGGTGGCGATCAGCGGGTGGACGAATTCGAGGGTCGTGCCGCCGGTCAGCACCCGGGCGCCGCGCAGCCCGTCCGCGGCCTCGGCCGCCTCCGCCGCGCCGAGGCCGGCGATGTCCGCGGCGAGCGCCGGGGAGATCTCGGTGCCCAGCACCGCGGCGGCCCAGGCCAGCCGGACGGCGGGCACCCCCAGCCGTTCCAGCCGGGTGGTCAGCCCGCTGCCCTTCACCAGGGCCGCCAGTTCACGCAGCAGGTGCGCGCTGGTCCGGTCGGGGCGCAGGTCCCGGTCGCGGACCCTGGCGGTCAGCTCGACGGCCTCGAAGGGGTTGCCCGCGGTGACGGACCAGCACTCGCGGCAGAACGCGTCGTCCGCGTGCTCACCGACCGTCGCGCGCACCAGGTCGCCTATCGCGGCCGCGGTGAGCGGTTCCAGGTCCAGGGGCCGGTGGCCGGTGCTGCCGGGCAGCCCGCGGAACGACCCGGCGTGCTCCGGCAGTTCCTCGGGCCGGTAGGCGACGACGATCAGCATGGACAGTTCCGCGGCGCGCGGCGCGAACGCGGCGAGCCAGGTCAGGGATTCGGGATCGGCCCAGTGGGCGTCGTCCAGGACGAGGACCACCGGGGCACGCCGCTGGGCGAGATGGGTGACCACCCAGTCCAGGCCGTCGCGCAGGCCCTGCGGGTCGGGTGCCACGCCGTCCCCCGCGGCGCACAGGCCCAGCGCCGGGCCGACGATCCCGTACCAGCTGCCGAGCGAGGAGCGCAGTTCGCTCTCGCCGGATCCGGCGAGCTGCGGCTGCAGGAGCTGCCGGGCCACATGGAAGGCCACCCGCTGCTCCTGGTCGCCGCCGCGGGCGGACAGTACGGTGCAGCCCTGGTCGGCCGCGCGCCGGCGGGCCTCGGCCAGGAGCGTGGTCTTGCCGAGCCCGGCGGTGCCGGAGAAGGCCAGCAGGCCGCCGCGCGGCCGGTCGCGGCTCTCGGCGCCGTCCGCCCGCAAGCCGGTGAGCTGGCGCAACGCCTCGTCCACAGCGGCGAGTTCGGGCTCTCGTTCGAGCAACGGGCGCCCTGAACGGGCCCTGTGCTCCGGCATCGTGCACCCCCTGGTACCACCGCGTACGCCGGGCGCCCGATGCGCTCGGCGCACGCGCGTCCGATGCCACCTCAGCGTACGCCCGCGGCGCGGTCCGGGACCCTGTCCCGGACCAGCCGCGGCCCTACCTTCCGAGGCCCTGGTTCATCGCCCCAGCGCAGAGTGCTGGAACCCGTTGTCCGATGTCTGTTCGAGGGCCTTGGGCAGCCCGGCGTGATCGGTGCCGACCTTGCGGTAGACGGCCGACAGCATGCGCGTCACCTCGCGTTCCGCGGTACCCAGTTCCTCCGCGACCTCACTGGGGGACCGGCCGCCCGCGATCTGTTCGGCCACGGTCCGCTCCGGCCCGGTGAGCGTGTCGGTCCCGGTACTGCGCAGCTGCAGCGGGCGCATCCCCGCCGCCGCGAGCTCGTCACGGGCCCGGCCGGCGAGCGCGTCCGAGTTGCAGTGCAGCGCGCCTTCCAGACCGGCGTGCAACCGGTCGGCGGCGTCCTGCGGCAGTCCGGCCCGGCGCAGCGCGGCCCCGTACGCGACCTGCGCACGGGCCAGTTCGAACGCCGAGGGTGAGCGTTCGAGATGGCTGACGGCCTCGGCCAGCAGCCGCAGACCGTCGGAACCGCCGGTCACTTCGGCGGACGCGTGCAGCGCCTGGCCGATCGCCGACGCGGTACCGAACTGGCGGGCCCGCTGGACGGCCTCCCGGATGGTGTCCGAGGCCCGTTCTGGCTCGACGAGGGCCACCGCCTGGGCGAGGTGCAGCTGCCACGGGCACCAGGCGGGATTGCGCATGCCGCGCGCCTCCAGCCGCTGGCCGACCGCCGTGAGGTGGCGTTCGGCGTCGCCCCGCATGCCCTGGGCCAGCAGCAGTTCGCTGAAGACCGTCTGGGAGTCGGGGTAGACCACCGCGTTCGGGATCACCTCGCCGTAGTCGTACGTGTCGGCGAGCTCCTGCGCCTCGTGGGTACGGCCGCGGGCGAGCAGGATCTCGATGAGGATGCCGATCGCGAACCACTGCGCGGGCACTCCCGGCCCGACCCGGTCGGCGATGCCCAGCCCGGCGTGCACCAGGTCCTCGGCCTCGGCGAGCCGCCCGCGACGGTAGCGGATGTACCCGAGGAGCGTGAAGCCGAACGACAGGTGCGCTCCGCGCCAGCCCTTGCGTTCCAGCTCCGCGATGCCCTTGGTGAACAGGTCCTCGGCGCGGCCCGGCTGGTCGCAGTACATGAAGGTGAGGGCGACCAGGACCGGAACCTCGAAGCCCCAGTTCTCGTCGGTCCAGCTGAGGCCGTCGCCGAGGGCCTCCTCGGCGTAGCGGACCGCGACGGCGGCCGGTTCGCCGCGCACCATCGCGTCCCAGGCACGCAGCCCCAGGATGTAGCGCTCGGCCGGGCCGCGGCCGGTGAGATGGTCCGCCAGCCGGCTCAGCCGCCGGGAGCGGGCGGGCGAGTCCTGTTCGTCGGCCCGGAAGGCGTTCCACATGAACTGCTCGGCCTGCATGCGCAGCCGGGTGCGGGTGTTGTTGGCCCGGCTGGCCTCGGCCTCGACGGTTCTGGCGGCCTCCGCCATCCGGCCGGTGTGTCCCAGCGCCTGGGCGAGCCGGTAGGTGATGGCCTCGCGCAGCTCCGGTTCGAGTTCCGGCTCCTCCAGGGCGGCCCGCAGGTGGTTGACCGTGTTCGCGGGCTCGTTGAGGAGCGACGAGCAGCCGAGTTCGAAGAGCACGGCCGCGCGCTCGCCGTAGGGCGGTGGTTCGCGCAGGGCGCGGGCGAGACAGCGCTGGGCCGCCTCGGGCGCTCCGGCCCGCAGGTACTCGCGGGCTGCGCCGCGCAGTTGCTGCACCACCCACTCGTCGCCCTCGGGATGCAGTTCCAGCAGGTGCCGGGCGGCGGTGGCGGCGCCCAGTCCCGCTTCCGTCACGGCCGACGCCGCCTCGCCGTGCATCCCGACGCGCAGCGCGCTGGGAATCGCCCGGTAGACGGCGGTGGCGATCAGCGGGTGGACGAACTCCAGGGTGGAGCTGTCGGTGCTGCCGACCGTCAGGATGCGCGCGGCCCGCAGCCGTTCGAAGGCGTCGGCCGCCTCCTCGCGGCCGAGCGCGGCGACACCCGCGGCCAGTGGCGGTGCGATGGACGTGCCGAGGACGGCCGCCGCCCAGGCGAAGCGGACCGCGGACGGGCCGAGCTTCTCGATCCGCTCGATGAGGCCGCTGCCCTTGACGGCGGACGCCAGTTCGCGCAGTTCCGGGATGTCCTCGCGCTGGCCCTTGAGTTCGCGGTCGCAGATCTTCGCGGTGAGCTCGGTGACCTCGAACGGGTTGCCGCCGGTGACCGCCCACGCCTCACGGCAGAACGCCTCTTCGGCGCTCTCCCCCACGGCGTCGCGCACTATGCGGCGGACAGCGCCCGGGGTGAGCGCCACCAGGTCGAAGGGGCGGGAGCCGTGCCGGCCGGCGAGTTTGCGGAACGCCATCGCGTCGGCGGGCAGTTCGTCCGGCCGGTACGCGACGATCACCAGCATCGGCAGTTCCTCGGCCCGCGGGGCGAAGGCGGTCAGCCACGCCAGCGACTCCGCGTCGGCCCAGTGCGCGTCGTCCAGGATCAGCACGACGGGCGCCTGCTGGACGGCGAAGCGCGTCACCACCCAGTCCAGGCCGTCACGCACACCGGTGGGATCGGGGGCGCCGTCGCCGACCGAGGCCACCAGCCCGACCGCCGGGGCGACGATGTCGTACCAGCTGCCCAATATCCGGCGGTGCTCCTCCTCGGAGGCCGCCGCGAGCACCGGCTGGACGAGCTGGCGGACGACATGGAAGGCCATGCCCTGCTCCTGCTCGCCACCGCGTGCGGACAGCACGGTGCAGCCACGCGCCGCCGCTCGCCTGCGGACCTCGGCGAGCAGCGCGGTCTTGCCGAGCCCGGCAGGACCCGCGAAAGCGAGCAGCCCGCCGTGCTTCGTGCCGGGCCGATTCCCGCAGAGATCGTTCAAAGCGCCGTCGAGCGCGACGAGTTAGGACTCACGTTCGAGAACCAAGCGATTCACTCGTCCCAATTGTTCCACCGCGTCTGGCATGTCCGTTCCCGTTCTCGTTGCCTGTTCGGCAGGTAGCGCCGAGCGTACGCCCGCCGGGACGCTCTGTAGTGCTCCCTGGTGATATCCAGGTCGGACGAACGGGTAGATGGCAAACGCCAGTTCACTTTCCCCATGGTCCGGGCGGCTCCGGACCACCGCGACGCAACCCGAGGTGGGCACCTTGTCGGACACCACAGCCCCCAGCGGCCCCATCCAGCGCGACATCCTCGCGGAACGCACCACCCTGCTGAGCATTCCCTTCCCCGGGCGGTCGAGCCCGCACACCGACCGAGCCCGCCGGCACACCCTTCAGTGGCTGCGCGACCTGGCGATACTCCGTTTCGACCGCGATGTCGAGGAGTACGACGCGCTGCGGCTGGAGCGTCTGATGGCGTTCTTCTACCCCCGTGCGACCGGATCCGATCTCGACCTCGCCGCCGACTTCAACGCCTGGTTCTTCATCTTCGACGACCAGTTCGACGGCCCTTTGGGGCGCCGGCCGGACGACGTGGAGCGCGAGGTCGACACGTTGGTGTCGATCCTCTACGAACCACCTTCCCCCGTCCGTGGTACCGCCAACCCGCCGGGCAACCCGCTCGCGGACGGATTCCGCGACATCTGGCTCCGCTCGGCGGCCGGCACGCCGACCGCGTGGCAGCACCGCTTCCGCGACCACTGGCGGGACTATCTGCGGGCCTACCACTGGGAGGCCCTGAACCGGACGCGGCGGCCCACCATGACCCTCGAGACGTTCCTGCGGGGCCGGCGGGACTCCATCGGCGTCCAGCCGTGCCTGGACTTCGCCGAGCGGTGCGGCGGCTACACCCTGCCGGACATGCTGCACTCGGGCCCGCTCGCCGAGATGCGGGAGATCACCGGCGATGTGGTGATCTTCGTGAACGACATCATGTCGGTGGACAAGGAGTTGGCCGCCGGGGACGTCAACAACAGCGTGATCCTGCTGCTCGACACCAGCGACCACACGCTGGACGGGGCCGTGGAACTCATCGCGCGGGCCGCCAACGCGCGCGTGCAGCGGTTCCAGATGCTCGCCGCGCGGCTTCCCGCGGTGCTCGACGAGTACGACGCCGCGCCCGCGCTGCGGGCGCAGGTGGAGGACTATGTGCGCGCCATGCGCCATGTGATGCGCGGCAATCTCGACTGGTCCCTGGAGACCGCCCGGTATCGCGCTTCGGGGGTCGCCGCGGTGAGCGGCGGCAGACAGCGGCCGTGGTCGGATCTCTTCGGCACGGACGGCACCCGCCCCGGCGGCCTCGGCTGAGCCGGGACCGTGGACGGCGCGGCGGAACGACCGGGGCAGCACGGGAGTGCGGCCCCGGTCCCGCCCCGATCCGGTCCCTCGCGGGGCCCGGATGCGGGCGGACGCCGACTTCCTAGGCGGGGTAGGTGCGGCCCGCGAAGCGGCGCTCGAAGCCGTCACCGGTGTTCGCGGTGACCGTGTAGTCGTAGCCGCCGTCGGCCGCCGACGTGAGCGCGACCTGCTGGGTGCCGCCCGCCGCGACGGTCACCGTGCTGCCACCGGAACCGTCCCCCGCGGCGTTGCCGCCCACGGTGAAGACGACCGCCGCGCCGCCGGCGTTGGTCAGCGTCAGCGCCAGGTTCCGCGGCGTCGCGCGGGCGATGGCCACGGCCGCCTCGGGGTGGCCCTTGGCCGCGTTCGACCAGGTCCGCACATCGCCCTTGAAGCCGCGCAGATAGCCGTCGGGGCCGTGCGCGTCGATGTCGTACAGGCCGCCGCCGTACGTCTGGGCGCTGAAGTAGTCCTGCACGCTGCCGCCGACCGGAACCGTGTAGCGCCAGTTGTCGTAGGTGCGGTAGTTGACGGTGTACATCGCGAAGCCGGCGCCCAGCGTCCCGGTGTTGACCACCTTGATCCAGATGCGGCCGGTGCTCGTCTCGGTCCACGACGTGGTGTCGAAGCCGTAGCCGATCCGCCGGGCCGGCCGGCTGCCCGACTCCTGGACCGGCGCCACCTGCGAGGACGGCGGGGCGGCGTCGGGCAGCGAGTTCTGGGCGTCGCAGGCGGCGACCAGCGCGGCGGTGTCGGGGAGCGAGGGGAACGTGGTGTTCTTCGTGGTGAAGTCGAAGGCGCTCATCAGGTCGCCGCAGACGGTGCGGCGCCAGGCGGAGATGTTAGTCTCCTTCACCCCGGTCCAGTTCTCCAGGAACCGCAGCGGCGAGGTGTGGTCGGCGACCTCGGAGTTGACGTAGCCGCCGCGGCTCCAGGGCGAGATCACGATCATCGGCACGCGCGGGCCGAGCCCGATCGGCACCCCGCCGATGAACTCGTCCGCGGTTCCGGCGGGCGCGACGGGCGGCGCCACATGGTCGAAGAAGCCGTCGTTCTCGTCGAAGTTGAGGAAGACCACGGTCTTGGCCCAGACGGCCGGGTTCGCCGCGAGCGACTCCAGGACGTACTTGGAGGTGTAGTTCGCGCCGTACGCCGGCGGGTAGTCCGGGTGCTCGCTCTGGTTGGCGGGGGCCACGACCCAGCTGACGGCGGGCAGCGTGCCGTTCCTCACGTCCTGGTTGAACGCGTCGGCGGAACGCCGCTGCATCCCGTTGACGTAGAGCGGTGACGTGGTGGCGGCGCTCTTGAAGTTCTTGAACCAGGCGAGCGGGTTGTCGTCGTAGTTGTCCTGCTGCTGGTAGACCCGCCAGGAGATGCCCGCCGACTGCAGGCGCTCGGCATAGGTGGTCCAGGAGTACCCCTTCTCGGAGTTGTCCGTGACCGGCCCGCCGTTCTTGCCCGCCGGGTCGACGGTGGCGGTCCACTGGTACAGCCGGTTGGGGTTGGTCGGCCCCTGCACGGAACAGAAGTACTGGTCGCAGAGGGTGAACGACTCGGCCAGCGCGAACTGGAACGGGATGTCGGCGCGCTGGTAGTACCCCATCGACCAGGCGCTCTTGGCCGGCACCCAGTTGTTGTACTTGCCGCTGTTCCAGGCGCTGTGGGTGCCCGACCAGCCGTGGTCGAGGTCCCGCACCCGCTGCGCGTCCGTCGTCGCGGTGTTCAGGTGCCAGGGCAGTACGAGGCTGCCGCCGGAGGGTCCGTTCGCGGTCTGGCGCAGCACGTCCTGGCCGTTGGGGAAGCGCAGCCGCGACCGGTCGCCGTAGCCGCGCACGCCCTTGAGGGTGCCGAAGTAGTGATCGAACGAACGGTTCTCCTGCATGAAGATCACCACATGCTCGACATCGTCGAGCGTGCCGGCCGCCGAGGTGGCGGCCATGGCCTGCTGGATGGAGGCGGGCAGCGTGCCGAACGCGGCGGCGGCGCCGGAGCCGGCGGCGGCTCCCAGGAATCCACGGCGGGACAAGGGCGTCAAAGCGACTCCTCGGTCAGGGGACACAGGTGGGGGGTCGCGCCGAATTGAACGGGGAGAACGCGACGGGCGCGCCAATACGCGCGGAGACTCCCATGGCGAATTGCCACACACAAGATGTCGGGCGCCCCAAGCACGGGCAAAGCCGCCGGACGTCCTGATACGCGCCACCGGGGCCACCCGAACCGGCCACCCTGGAGCGGCGGCCGCTCGGCCGCCGAACTTCGGGCGGCCGTCACCGGGGCCCTCGACGAGGCGGAGCGGGCGTGGACGGCCGTCGGCCTGCGGGACCTGGAGCGGCCGGTGCGCTATCGCGACGCCACGCTGTCGGCCGCCGCGCTCGCCTGGTGGCGGGAGTTGGAGATCCACACGGCGGACGCCGCGATCGGGTACCTGCCCGCACAGTGGTCACGGCCGTTCTGCGCGCACGTCCTGGAGTTCCTCGCGCCGCGCGTACCGGACGGTGTGCGGCTGACGCTCGCGGCGTCGGACGGCCCGGAGGCACCCGTCCTCGGGGACGGCGAACCGGTCACCGTGCGCAGCCCGCTCACCGACCTCACCGCCTGGCTGGCCGGCCGTGAGCCGCAGGGCCCGCTGGACAGCGGATCGGCGCCGCTGCCCGAACTCGGGCCGTGGCCATAGCGGTGCCGGTGCCGGTGCCGGTGCCGAACGACCGGCCGCCGGGCCTCGGTGACGAGGTCCGGCGGCCGGTGGCGGGCGTCGTCCGGGACGGACGCCTCAGGTGAGGTCGAACTCGCCGTCACGCGCGCCGAGTACGAAGGCGCGCCATTCGGCGGGTGTGAAGATCAGCGACGGCCCGTCCGGGCTCCGCCCGTCCCGCATCGCGATGTAGCCCTCGATAAAGGCGATCTGGACGTCGCCCGTGCCCTGACTGCTGGACTGCCAGTCCGCGCTCGCAAGATCCAGCTGCGGCTTCTTACCGTTGGTCAACGGCTGTCCGATGGTGCTCTCGGCCACGTCCGCTCTCCTCCCACGTCGTCATCCGCGACCCAGCCTAGCCACCGGGCCCATCGCCCGACAGGCAATGGGACAAGCTGCCCGGATACACCGCCCGATCAGGTGGTGGGCCGGTCGGCGCCGACGAGCCACATCGAGAAGAACTGCGCGCCACCGCCGTACGCGTGGCCCAGCGCCCGGCGGGCCCCTTCCACCTGGTGCTCACCGGCCTGGCCGCGTACCTGCAGCGCCGCCTCGGCGAACCGGATCATGCCGGACGCGCCGATCGGGTTGGTGGACAGCACCCCGCCCGACGGGTTGACGGGCAGATCGCCGTCGAGTTCGGTGACGCCCGCCTCGGTGAGCTTCCAGCCCTCCCCCTCGGCGGCGAACCCGAGGTTCTCCAGCCACATCGGCTCGTACCAGGAGAACGGCACGTACATCTCGACCGCGTCGATCTCCCGGCGCGGATCGGTGATCCCGGCCTGCCGGTACACGTCGGCGGCGCAGTCCTTGCCGGCCTGCGGGCTGACGTAGTCCTTGCCCGCGAACATCGTCGGCTCGCTGCGCATGGCGCCGCCGTGCAGCCAGGCGGGCGGGCGCGGCGTACGGGCCGCGCCCTCGGTGTCGGTGAGCACCATCGCGACCGCGCCGTCGGAGGACGGGCAGGTCTCGGAGTAGCGGATCGGGTCCCACAGCATGGGGGCGGCCCGCACCTTCTCCAGCGTGATGTCCTTCTCGTGCAGGTGGGCGTAGGGGTTCTTCAGGGCGTTGCGGCGGTCCTTGAACGCGACGAGGGAGCCGATGTGGTCGGGCGCCCCGGTGCGGCGCATGTAGGCGCGTACGTGCGGGGCGAAGAAGCCGCCGGCGCCGGCGAGCAGCGGCTGCTGGAACGGGATGGGCAGCGAGAGCCCCCACATGGCGTTGGACTCGGACTGCTTCTCGAACGCGACGGTCAGTACGGTGCGGTGGACGCGGGCCGCGACCAGGTTCGAGGCGACCAGCGCGGTCGAGCCGCCGACCGAGCCCGCGGTGTGCACCCGCAGCATCGGTTTGCCGACCGCTCCGAGGGCGTCCGCCAGGTACAGCTCCGGCATCATCACGCCCTCGAAGAAGTCCGGGGCCTTGCCGATGACGACCGCGTCGATGTCGGCGAAGGTGAGTTCGGCGTCGGCGAGCGCCCGCAGGGCCGCCTCGCGCAGCAGCCCCGCGATCGACACGTCGTGCCGGGCCGCGACGTGCTTGGTCTGGCCGATGCCGACGACGGCCACGGGTGCCTTGCTCATTTCACATCCCCTTCCAGGACGGCGACCAGGTTCTGCTGCAGGCAGGGACCGGAGGTCGCGTGGGCCACGGCGCGGTCGGAGTCGCCGCGGTGGATGCGGGCGGCCGCCTCGCCCAGCCGGATCAGGCCGGCGGCCATCATGGGGTTGGCGGCGAGCGGACCGCCGGACGGGTTGACGGTCACCTCGTCGCCCAGCCGCAGCGCCCTGCGCAGGACGACCTCCTGGGAGGTGAACGGCGCGTGCAGTTCCGCGGTGTCGACCGGCGCGTCGAAGAGCCCGGCCCGTTCGGCCGCGAGCCGGGTGGACGGCGAGTCGGTGAGGTCGCGGACCCCGAGGCTGTGCGCCTCGATCCGGTGGTCCAGGCCGCGGATCCACGCGGGCCTGGCGCAGAGCCGGCGGGCGGTGTCCCCGGCGGCCAGCACGATCGCGGCGGCGCCGTCGCCGACCGGCGGGCAGTCCTGGCGGCGCAGCGGCTGCACGACGTACTCCCCGCCGTCACGGACGGACGTGAGCTGCGCGTACGGGTTGTCCCGCGCGGCGGCGCGGCTGCGGGCGGCGACCCCGGCGAGTTCGGGTTCGCTGGTGTGCCCCGCGTCGATGAGGGCCCGCGCCTGGAGCGCGGCGAGCGCGACCGGGTCGGGCCACAGCGGCGCGACGTAGTACGGGTCGAGCTGGCGGGTCAGGACCTCTCGGACGTCGCCGGGCGAGGACTTGCCGTAGGAGTACACCAGCGCGGTGTCGGCCTCACCGGTGAGGATCTTCACCCAGGCCTCGTAGAGCGCCCAGGCGCCGTCCATCTCGACATGCGATTCGGAGATCGGCGGCCAGGCGCCGACCCCGTCCAGGGCCATCGTGAAGGAGAAGGCCCGGCCGGCGAGGTAGTCCGACGACCCGGAGCAGGTGAAGCCGATGTCGCTGGCCTTCAACTCGACCTGGTCGAGCGCCTCGTGCAGCACGGGCATGAGCAGTTCGACCTCGGAGACCTCGGCCGTGCTGCGGGCGTGCTTGCTCTGGGCGAACGCCACGATCGCGACGTCCCGCATCTAGACCATCTCCTTGTACGTGTCGTAGTCGGCGTCGGGCTCTCCGGTCGGCCGGTAGTGGTCGGGGAAGCCGCCGTCCTCGCTCCACACGGGTTCGACGCGCATGCCCATCCGCACCTGGTCGTAGGGAAGGCCGCCGATGCGCCCGTGCAGGGCGAGGTCGGCGCCGTCCAGGGCGATGTGCGCGTAGACGTACGGCACTTCGATGTCGAGGCCACGGGCCTTGATGTTGACGATGCAGAAGGTGGTGATGGTGCCGCCGGGCCCCACCTCCACCTGTTCCTCGGTGGCGACGCCGCAGGTGGGGCAGGCGCCCCGGGGCGGGATGTAGACCTTGCGGCAGGACGGGCAGCGTTCGCCGATCATCTTGCGGTCGGCGAGCGCGGCGAGGTAGCGGGTCTGGGCCCGGCCGGGGCTGTAGACGTAGTCGAGGCGGGCGGGGGCGACGATGCCGGTCACCGGATCGGTGAACTCGCCGGTGTGCGCGGTGGCCGCGCGGTCCCGCTGCCCGGTCCCGTCGTCCGGTTCGAAGCAGGCGATGTCGGTGATCGCGCCGATCCGCTCGGCGGCCCAGCGGATCCGTACCCGCATTCCGGTGCTGACGGCGTCGGGGCCGGCCGCGTCCAGTGCGTGCAGCATCGCGGTATCGGCGCCGTCGAGCCGGACCAGGACCCAGGCGAAGGGCGTGGAGAGCGGCTGGTTGCGCCCGGGGTCGGGGTTCCAGGCCCAGGTGGTGACGGTGCCGGTGGCGCCGACCTCCACGAGTTCCCGCAGCTCCGCGGAGGTGACGGGGTCGTATTCGACGGGCGGTACGAGCACCCGGTCGTCGCCGGTGCGCACACCCAGCACGGTGCGCTCGCGCAGGCCGGTGAGGAACGCGCTCTGGACGGGGCCGAGCGAGCGGGTGAACGGGAACTCGACGACCAGTGGTGCGCTGAGGACTTCGGTCATGGGGGGCTTCTCTCCTTGGGTCCCTCGGGTCAGGCGCGCTTGAAGACCGCGGGGCGCTTCTCGGCGAAGGCCCGGGGACCTTCCTTCGCGTCGGCGGTGGCGAAGATCGGCCAGCCCCGCTCCAGTTCGTGCCGGAGTCCCTCCGTCTCGGTCATCTCCGCGGTGTCGTACACGGACGCCTTGACCGCCTCGACGGCCAGCGGCCCGTTGGCGTTGATCTGGTCCGCGATCTCCAGGGCCCGCTCCAGCGCCGTGCCGTCGGGCACGACATGGCCGATCAGGCCGATGTCCTTCGCCTCCGCCGCGGAGTAGGGGCGGCCGGTGAGCAGCATCTCCAGGGCGTGGGTGCGGGGGATCTGGCGGGGCAGCCGCACGGTGGAGCCGCCGATCGGGAAGAGCGCGCGCCGGACCTCGAAGAGCCCGAGGGTGGCGCTCTCCCCGGCGACGCGGATGTCGGTGCCCTGCAGGATCTCGGTGCCGCCGGCCACGCAGTACCCCTCCACGGCGGCGATCACCGGTTTGCGCGGCCGGTGGTGCCGGAGCATCGCCTTCCAGTGCAGATCGGGGTCCTCCTTCATCCGGTCGCGGTACTCCTGTCCGGCCATCGCGCCGTCGTCGGAGGCCAGCGCCTTGAGGTCCATGCCGGCGCAGAAGGTGCCGCCGGCCCCGGTGAGGACGATGGAGCGGATCGAGTCGTCGGCGTCGGCCGCCAGCCAGCCGTCGTACAGACCGACGAGCATCGGCAGCGAGAGGGCGTTCTTCGCCTCGGGCCGGTTCAGGGTCAGTACGAGCGTCGCGCCGACGCGCTCCACCGTGAGATGTTCCGTGCCGCCCATGGCCGGCCTCCAAGGTCGCAATCTTCCGTCGCGGACCTAGAACAGGTTGCAGTAGGCGCAGGTCGAGTTCAATAGTTTTCTGACTACCAGTCAGATTTCCCGCCCGGGAACCCTTCCCACCTCGCTCCAGGAGGGTTCTAATGACCGCCGAGACCTTCGCAGCATCGAGGCTGGAGGAGCCGTGGAGTACAACCTTGCCGACCTCTTCGAGTCGGTCGTGGACGTGGTCCCGGACCGGGAGGCGCTCGTCTACATCGACCACCCCGGAACGGGCGCCGAGCGGCGGCTGACGTACGCCCAGCTCGACGCGGCCGCGAACCGGATCGCGCACCACCTGATCGGCAGCGGGATAGCTCCCGGCGACCACGTCGGACTGCATCTCTACAACGGCATCGAGTACCTGCAGACGGCGCTGGCCTGCGTGAAGGCCCGCGCCGTGCCGGTGAACGTCAACTACCGGTACGTGGAGGAGGAGCTGGTCTACCTCTACCGGGACGCGGATCTGACGGCGCTGGTCTTCGACGCCGAGTTCACCGGACGGGTGGCCGCCGCACTGCCGCACACCGAGAAACTGCGGCATCTGGTCAGGGTGGGCGTGCCGGCCGGGGACGAGCGGGAACCGGCCATCGTCCCGGTCGCCTTCGCCGACGCCGAGGCGGCCGGATCACCGGACCGCGGCTTCCCGCCGCGGGCGGCGGACGACCAGTTCATCATCTACACCGGTGGCACCACCGGTATGCCCAAGGGCGTGATGTGGCGCCAGGAGGACCTCTTCTTCTCCGGCATGGGCGGCGGCGCGCCCACCGGCGAGCCGGTCAAGCGCCCCGAGGAACTGGCGGAGCGGGTCGCCGCGGGCGGCGAAGGGCTGGTCTTCTTCCCGACCCCGCCGCTGATGCACGGCACCTCCACGCTCACCGCGTTCATCGGCTTCAACTTCGGCCAGAAGGTCGTCATCCACCGCAAGTACGTGCCGGACGAGGTGCTGCGCACCATCGAGAAGGAGAAGGTCAGCAGCGTCTCGCTGGTCGGCGACGCCATGCTCCGGCCGCTGGCGGACGCGCTGGCCGGACCGCTGGCGGGCACCGACTGCTCCTCGCTGTTCACCATCTCCAGCTCGGGCGCGATCATGTCCGAGACGGTCCGCGCCCAGTTCCAGGCGCTGGTCCCGACCGTCATGATCCTGAACAACTTCGGCTCGTCGGAGTCCGGCTTCAACGGAACGGCCACCGACGACTCCGGCCCTGCCAACGGTTTCCGGCTGCGGGTCAACTCCCATATCGCGGTGGTCGACCTGGCCACGCTGGAGCCGGTCGCGGTCGGCGAACCGGGACGCATCGCCCTGCGCGGGCACGTTCCGCTCGGCTATTACAACGACCCGAAGAAGACGGCGGAGACGTTCTTCCAGCGGGACGGCGAGCGGTGGGTGCTGCTCGGGGACATGGCGACGGTCGACGATGACGGCGTCGTCACCGTTCTCGGGCGCGGTTCGCAGTGCATCAACACCGGCGGCGAGAAGGTCTATCCGGAGGAGGTCGAGGAGGCCCTCAAGGCGCACCCCGACGTCTACGACGCGCTGGTCGCCGGGGTGCCGGACGAGAAGTGGGGCAACCACGTCGCCGCCGTCGTCCAGCCGCGCGACGGCGCGGACCCGCTGACCCTCGACGACATCCAGGCGCACTGCCGCACCCGGCTGGCCGGCTACAAGATCCCGCGCAGCCTCGTCCTCATGGACCGCATCCAGCGCTCCCCGAGCGGCAAGGCCGACTACCGCTGGGCCCGTTCGGTGGCCACCGGCGCGGCGGAGGCCGGGCGGTAGTCCGGAGGCGGTAGCCCGGAGGCGGCAGTCCGGAGGAGGTTCCCACCCGTTGTCAGTGGCGGCACTTACGCTCGGCGGTCAGGATTCCCCGTCGATCACCGGAGTGCGCGCGTGTCCACCGATTCCACCTCGTTCCAGCGTCCCGAGCCGCCGTACTACGCCGTCATCATCACGACGCTGCCGAGCGGTGAGGACCCGGAGGGGTACGCGGACGCGAACCGCCGCATGGGACCGCTCTCCGCGAAGTGGCCCGGATATCTGGGCCGCGAGTCGGAGAGCGGACCCGACGGGCGCGATCTGCTGGTCGTCTACTACGCGGACGCGGAATCCATAGCCTCCTGGAAGGCCGACCCGGAGCACCTGGAGGTGCAACGGCTGGGCCGGGAGCGGTGGTACGCCTCGTACAGCGTCGAAGTGGCCCGCGTGGAGCGGGCCTACGGCTTCCGGCGCGACTAGGGGCTGTCGTCTGGATCTCCGTGGGGGAAGGAGCGGTGTCCGGTGCGTGCAGGTGCAAGGCGGAGGAGGGAGGCGACGCGGAGCGTCGTCGACCGACGACAACGCGGCAGATGTGCGTGCTGGACACCGCGACGCCGCGGAGATCCAGACGACAGACCCTAGGGCCTGTCCGGGCGAGGCGGTGCGCCAAGCGGCGAACCGCCTCACTTCGTGGACTCTGTACCTACTAGTATGTACACTCGGATCATGGACACCGCGGAACGGTTGATCGAGAGCACCCGGGAACTCCTCTGGGAACGCGGCTACACCGGCACCAGCCCCAAGGCCATCCAGCAGCACGCGGGCGCCGGCCAGGGCAGCATGTACCACCACTTCTCCGGCAAACCCGAGCTCGCGCTGACCGCGATGCGGCGCAGCGCGGAACAACTGATGGCGCAGGCCGACGCCCAGTTGTCCAGCGGCACCGCTCTCGAGCGGGTCTCGGCCTATCTGCTGCGTGAGCGCGACGCGCTGCGCGGCTGCCGGGTCGGCCGGATGGCGATGGATCCGGACGTGATCGACAGCCCGGAGCTGCGCCGCCCGGTGCAGGAGACCTTCACCTGGCTGCGCGGACGGCTCGCGGAGATCATCGCCGAGGGCCTGGCCGCGGGCGAGTTCGACGCCGCGCTCGATCCGCGGGACACCGCCGCCATGATCACCGCCGTCGTCCAGGGCGGCTATGTGCTCGCCCGCGCCGAGGGCTCGCAGGAGCCGTTCCACCAGGCGGTGCGCGGCGCGGTCGCACTGCTCGCCGCCCGTTCGACCACCGCCGAGCGGTGACCGCCGCCGAGCCGTAGGGAGTTCAGCCCGATGCACGCCATGCAGTACCGGATCACGCTGCCCGCCGACTACGACATGAAGATCATCCGCCGTCGGGTCGAGTCCAGGGGCCATCTGCTCGACGACTTCCCCGGCCTCGGGCTCAAGGCGTATCTCATCCGCGAACGCGGCACCGACGGTTCGCCCGTCAACCAGTACGCGCCGTTCTATCTGTGGAACACCCCGCAGGGAATGAACAGCTTCCTCTGGGGGCCGGGATTCCGGGGAATCATCGATGACTTCGGGCGCCCCGAGGTCGAGCACTGGACCGGGCTGGCCTTCGAGCACGGGCCCGCGGCGGGCCGGGTCCCCCGTGCGGCCACCCGCCGCGCCGTGCCGATCCCGCCCGGCGAGGATCCGGCCGCCGTCATCGACCGCGCCGCCGGCGCCGTCCGCGAGTACGCCGCCACCCCCGGCGTGCACTCGGCCGCGCTCACCGTCGACCCCCGGCACTGGGAGCTGCTGCACTTCACGCTCTGGGAGCACACCGCTCCCGCCGCGGCCGGGGACCGCTACGAGGTGCTGCACGTGTCGGCGCCCGAACTGGACACCATCGAGACGGGACGACAGTGGTGAAGCAGGCGAACATCGACCGCGAGGCGGGCTACCGGCTGCTCGGCGAACTGGCGGGCCCGGAGACGATCGAGGCCACCCTCTCCCGGCTCGACGCGGTCGCCCCCGGCTTCCCGGACTGGATCGTGACGGCCCTGTTCGGCGGCACCTACCAGCGTGAGGGGCTGGCGCTGCGCGACCGGCAGATCGCCAACCTCGCCGCGCTGGCGGCGCTGGGCGGTGTGGAGCCGCAGTTGGACGACCATGTGCGCAACAGCCTGCGCATCGGGATCGAGCCGCGCGAGATCGTCGAGGTGATGGTCCATCTCGCCCCCTACATCGGCGTGCCGAAGGCGCTGGCGGGGCTGCGCGTCGTGACGGGCGCGCTCGGGAAGGACGCGCTCGCGACGGACGAGAGCGGGAAGAACGAGAGCGGGAAGAACGCGACCGCATGAGGACGGTCCGAACGGTCCTCGGCGACATCCCGCCCGGGCAGTTGGGCGTCACCGACGCGCACGACCATCTCTTCTTCCGCGTTCCGGCCCTCGCCGGACAGGAGCTGGACTCCCCCGGCGCCGCGGAGGCCGAGCTGCGGACGTTCCACGAACTGGGCGGCCGCGGCGTGGCGCAGTGGACGCCGTTCGGCCTGGGGCGGCGCGCCGCCGACCTCCCGGCGGTCTCCCGGGCCTCGTCGGTGCACGTGGTGGCCGCGACCGGGCTGCACCAGGCCGCGCACTACGCGCCGAAGGCGCTGGACCGGCTGCGGGGCCGGGCGGCCGAGTTCTTCGTGTCGGAGCTGACGCAGGGGCTGCGGCCGGGTGACGACCCCGACGCCCCGCCCGGCACCGCCCGCGCGGGCATGATCAAGGTCGCGGGCGGTTTCCACGCCCTCGACGCGCACGCCCGGTACGTCATGACGGCGGCGGCGCAGGCCCATCACGCGACCGGTGCCCCGATCGGTGTCCACCATGAGCTGGGCACGGCGGCGCCCGACGTCCTCGAACTGCTCTGCGGGAAGCTGGAGGTGCCGCCGGCGAGCGTGATCCTCGGCCACCTCAACCGCTCGCCCGACCTCCGCGCGCACCGCGAACTCGCCGCGTCCGGGGCCTTCCTCGCCTTCGACGGCCCCTCACGGGCCAACCACGCCACCGACTGGCGGCTGCTGGACTGTCTGCTCGCCCTCGCGGAGGCCGGCCACACCGGACAGCTGCTGCTCGGCGGTGACACCACGACGGCCGCGGCACGCGCCGCGACCGGCGGCGGGCCCGGTATGCCGTATCTGCTGCACACCCTGCGGCCGCGGATCGAGCGGGAACTGGGCGTGCGGGCGGCCGAGGCGCTCTTCGTGGCCAATCCGGCGCGGGCGCTGTCAGCCGAGTGGATCGACGGCTAGGACGGGCCCGGTCGCGAGCTCCGCGACGACGGCGGCGTGATCGGAGGGCCACACCCCGTCGACGGGCGCGTCGCCCGCGCGGCGGGCGCTGCGGACCCGGCCGCGGCCACCGGGGCCCGGGAGTCCGACGAGGAGGTAGTCGATACAGCTCGGGCGGTCACCGAAGTTGACCGAATCCCGGTGGGCGATGTCCCAGGTGCCGTGCGGCTGCGAGGGGTCGGCGAAGCGCCAGGCGTCCAGCAGCACCAGCCCGGGTACGGCGGGTGCCGTCCGGTAGCCGCCGATCAGCCGCATCTCGTCGAAGTCGGGCTCCGCGTTGAAGTCGCCGGACACGACGGGCGGGAAGCTCCCGCCCGCCCGCTCCGTCCCCCACCCCGTCCGTTCGTCCACGAACGCCGCCAGCTCGCGCACCTGCGCGCAGCGCACGGCGGACTCCGCCGGGCCGGAGTTGAGATGGGTGGTGAAGAACGGCAGCGGGCCCCCGGGGGCGTCGATCAGGGCGTGCAGGACGGTCTTGCCGTCGTCGGGGAAGCCGCCCGCCGGCAGCCGGCGCTCCGCCGTCTCCAGGATCGGGTACCGGCTCAGGACCGCGACTCCCACGTCGACCGAGGTGTCACCGCCGTTGCGCCGGTGCCAGCGGTCCTGGACCGGTGAGCGGGACCAGGCCCATTCCATGCCGAGTTCCTTGGCGAGCCACCCGGCGAAGTTCTCGCTCGTGCTCCCCCACACCTCCTGCAGCCCCAGGACATCGGGCCGTTCCTCCCGCAGCACGTGCGCGATCGCGTCCCTGCGCGCTTCCCAGGGCCCGAACCGCCACCACAGATTCCAGGTCATCAGGCGGATGGTCCCACCGTCCCGGGCGCTCGCAGTATCCACTGGCCGCTTCCTCTCCCGACGCCTACGGTGGCGGAATGCCCACCCAGGTGATCATTCTCAACGGCGGATCCAGTGCGGGGAAGAGCGGAATCGCCCGCTGTCTGCAAACCGTCCTTCCGGAACCATGGCTGAGCTTCGGCGTCGACACCCTCGTCGACGCGCTGCCCGCCGCGATGCGGGCCTCGGACTCCGGTATCTCCTTCGGCCCGGACGGCGACGTGACCACCGGGGCCGCGTTCCGGCTGCTCGACGTGGCCTGGGCCGAGGGCATCGCGGCCATGGCGCGCGCCGGTGCCCGGATCGTCGTCGACGAGGTGTTCCTCGGCGGCGCCGGCTCGCAGGCCAGATGGCGCACGGCACTGGCGGGTCTCGAGGTGCTGTGGGTCGGGGTGCGGTGCGAGGCCGGGGTCGCCGCGGAGCGGGAGGCCGCCCGAGGTGACCGGGTCGCGGGCATGGCACGCTCCCAGGCCCTGCTCGTGCACGAAGGGGTGGAGTACGACCTCGAGGTGGACACCACCCGCACCGAGTCGCTGGTGTGCGCCCGCGCCATCGCCGCGCGGACCGGCTGATCCCGGGGCGCCCACCGGCCTCGGGGCTCGCCTTTCCGGGCGTCTGAAAGGATATTCGGACCACCGTTGTCTCGGGAGAAGGCCACTCATGCAGCCGTCGCACGCGTCGTCGCCCCGGTCCGCCGGGCCGGTCACCGGGCCCGGGGCCGGCGCCGTCCTGGAGAGCAACCGGCTGCGGTCGGACCCGGCGCCCTGGTGGATGCCGCTGTCGACGGCCGTGCTCGCGGGCGTCATCGCCTGTGTGCTGGCGGACGACCGGCTGCTGCGGCTGGTGGTGCCGTTCGCCGTGGCGGCGCTCGCCTGGGGTGCCGCCGCCGGATGGCGGCGGCTGCGGCCGCTGACGTTCTGGCGGCTGAGCGCGAGCGGGCTGCAGCAACTGCGGGGCGGCCGGGTGCGGGTGACCCATCCGTTCTCCCGCGAGCGGCCGCTGACGCTGCTGGTGCCGGACCTCGAGGTCCTGGCGCCGGCCGAGTACGGGGCGACGAAAGTCGGCAGGCTCTGCTCGATGGGCGTGGAGGACATGGCGCTGGCGATGTTCCCGTTCCATCTGACGGCCCGGCGGCTCGGCGCCCCGGTCCGGATCGTGGACCGGCAGGGCGCGGCCTCGGGCGCGGCGGTGCACTGGGAGACGGTCTTCGCCCGCCGCGAGGCGGCGCTGCTGTCCGCCGCGGCGGAGGGACCGCTGCCGGCGGCCCAGGAGGGCGCGGTCGAGCTGTCGAGGGCCGAACCGGGGCTGCGCGCCCGGCAGTACGGACGCCGGCTGGCGGCGCTGGCCTGCGGTGCGACCGCGCTGCTGGTCGCGGCGGTCGTCGACGGCCCGACGGCGGTCCCCGGACGCGTCGCGCTGATCAACGCCCTCGGTGTCGCGGTCGTGGTGCTGGCCGCGGGACACCTCGTCCGGCTGGCCAGGAACCGGCCCGCGCACTGGACCGTCACCCCGGAGCGGATCACCGCCTTCGACCCGGTCTTCGGCAGCACCGACCTGGCCGCCGAGCGCATCGCCGGGCTGGTCGCGCAGCCGCTGTCCGCTCCCGGCACGGGAGGCGGCGGGGCCGAGCCGGCGGCGCTGCTGCAGGTCTACGGCCATGACCTGGCGCTGCTGGGCACCGCGCACACCGGCCGGATCCCGGCGGAGGAGCTGTTCGCGGTGCTGCGGTCGCGCGGCTACCGGGTGATCGAGGACGGGCCGCGCAGCCGCGCCTACGATCTGCGGCCGGGCTTCCTCCCCCATCAGATCGCCCCGGACGCCGTGCTGGCCGTCAGCTCGGAGTATCTGCGCTGGGAGGGCGGCAGCACGGAGATCCGGGTCCAGCGCGCGGACATCGGCGCGATGGAGATCAACACCCGTCACGGCCACCCCTGGCTGCGGCTGCGCGGCAAGGACGGGACCGAGCAGCTGAACGCGCCGCTCAGCGCGCTCCGCATCTCCCGCACCGAACTGCGGGACCGGGCGCGGGCGTTCGGCTATCCGCTCACCGACCCGGAGCACGACGCCTACCAGACGGCGGCCTACGCGAGCCTGACGGCGGGCGTCGTCCAGGACCGGCCGGAACTGCCCGCCGGGGCGTCCGCGGAGCCCGTCGTGCTGGACATGCCCTGGGCCACCCGCAAGTGGTACTACATCGCGGGCGCCGTGCTCATGGTCGTCGTGGTGGGCGTGGCCGGCTTCAAGACGCGCTATCTCAGCGGTGACATGAGCTGGCTCCTGTGGGGTCTGCCGGCGGCCGCGGCGGCCGGCGCGCTGCTCGGCGGACTGTACGACCTGCGCCGCCCGGGGCTGGCCCTCGGCCCGGACGGCATCCGCCTCGCCTCGCGCGGCGGTTCGGGCCGTACCCGGTGGGAACACCCCCGGACCGCGATCGGCGGCATCGGCGTCGACACCCACGAGGAGGGCCAGGAGGCGCTCTTCGTCTGGTCGCCGACCGGCCAGGTCATCCGCAAGGAGAGCTTCGACCTGCCGGACACCGACCAGTTGCGCCGGGCCTGCGAGAGCGCCGGCCTGCCGTTCGGCCGCCCGGACCCGGGCCGCTGGGGCCCGCCGCCGGAGATCTGACGCGGCCCCGCCCGCCGGTCAGGGCGAGCGGGCGCCTGCCGACCGGCGGTCAGCGCGAGCGGGCGCCCGCCGACCGGCGGTCGTGGTCACAGCGCGCGGTCGCGGCCCTCCCAGTACGGGTCGCGCAGCCGCCGCTTGTAGAGCTTGCCGTTGGGGTCGCGGGGCATCTCGGTGATGAAGTCGACGGTCCTGGGCCGCTTGTAGCCGGCGAGCCGCTTCTCGCAGTGGGCCAGGATGTGGTCGGCCAGTTCGGGCCCCGCCTTGTGGCCGGCGGCGGGTTCGATGACGGCCTTGACCTCCTCGCCCCAGCTGTCGTGCGGGATCCCGAAGGCCGCGGCGTCGGCGACGGCGGGGTGGGTGAGCAGCGCGGCCTCGATCTCGGCGGGGTAGATGTTGACGCCACCGGAGATGATCATGTCGATCTTGCGGTCGCGCAGATACAGATAGCCGTCCTCGTCGAGATAGCCGAGGTCGCCGACGGTGAAGAAGTCGCCGATGCGGTTCTTCCTCGTCTTGCCCTCGTCCTTGTGGTAACTGAAGCCGCCCGTCTTCATGTTGATGTAGACGGTGCCGACCTCGCCCGCCGGCAGCGGGTTGCCGTCGTCGTCGTAGATGGCGATCTCGCTGATCGGCCACGCCTTGCCGACGGTGCCGGGCCGCTTGAGCCAGTCGGCGGCGGGTGCGAAGGTGCCGCCGCCCTCGCTGGCGGCGTAGTACTCCTCGACGCAGGGCCCCCACCAGTCGAGCATGGCGCGCTTGACGTGCTCGGGGCAGGGCGCGGCGCCGTGGATGGCGTGCCGCATGGAGGAGACGTCGTAGCGCTCCTTCACCGGCTCCGGGAGGGCCAGCAGGCGGTGGAACTGGGTGGGCACCATGTGCGTGTGGGTGCAGCGGTAGCGGTCGATGACGCGGAGCATCTCCTCGGGCGACCACTTGTCCATCAGGACGACGGGGTGCCCGATGTGCAGTGCCGCGCCCGCGAACTGGAGCACCGCGGTGTGGTAGAGCGGCGAGCAGACGAGATGGACGTTGTCGTCGAACGGCTTGATGCCGAAGATCCCGAGGAACCCGCCGAGGTAGGTCTCCTCGGGGAGCTTCCCGGACAGCGGGCGGCGGATGCCGCGGGGGCGTCCGGTGGTGCCCGAGGTGTAGTTCATGACCCAGCCGCTGGTGCGGTCCGCGGGCGCGCCGACCGGCTGTCCGCCGGTCAGTTCGGCGTACGGCCGGAAGCCCGGCACCTCGCCGACCGAGAACCGCCGGTCCACCGGGAACTCCGCCTCGTCGGCGGCGGCCAGCGCGTCGGCCGCGAACCGCTCGTGGGCGATGAGGACCTTGGCGCCGGAGTCGGACAGGATCCAGGCGATCTCGGGTGCCACGAAGTGGTGGTTGACCGGCACCAGGTAGAAGCCGGCCTGGAACGCGGCGAGATAGGCGGTGAAGAACTCGACGCTGTTGGGCAGCACGACCGCGAAGGCGTCACCGGGTTCGAGCCCGGCCTCGCGCAGTCCGTGGACGAGCTGGTTGCAGGCGGCGCTGAGCCGGCCGGCGTTCCATTCGTCGCCGTCCGGGGCGACCAGCACCAGCCGGTCGGGGTCCTGGGCGGCCTGTGCCCAGAAGCCGTTGGGTGCGGTGGACGTCATGGTGCCTCCTCAGGCTCGGCCGGCGATGCGGTTGATGCGGTCGACGGCCCGTTCGAAACCGCGGGTGAGATCGTCAAAGACCGCCTGGACGCTGCGTTCGGAGTTCATCTGGCCGACGATCTGGCCCACCGGGGTCCCGAGCAGCGGTTCGGTCTCGTACTTCTGGATCCGGGAGACCGCGTCGGCGACCAGCAGGCCCTGCAGCGGCATCGGCAGGGTGCCGGGCCCGGCCGGGTCCTCCCAGGCGTCGGTCCATTCGGTGCGCAGCTGGCGGGCCGGCTTGCCGGTCAGGGCCCGGGACCGGACGGTGTCGCCGGAGCCCGCCGCGAGCAGTTTGTCGATGAGCACCTGCGAGGGGAGTTCCGCCTCGGTGGTGGTGAGCCACACCGAGCCGAGCCAGACGCCCTGGGCGCCCAGGGCGAGTCCGGCGGCGACCTGTTCACCGGTGCCGATGCCGCCCGCGGCCAGCACGGGGATGCCCTCGACGGCGCTGACGACCTCGGGGACCAGCACCATGCTGGCGATCTCGCCGGTGTGGCCGCCTGCCTCGTAGCCCTGGGCGACGACGATGTCGATGCCGGCGTCCTTGTGGTGCCCGGCGTGCCGGGCGCTGCCGGCGAGGGCGGCGACGAGGATGTCGTGCTCGTGGGCGCGGGCGATGACGTCGGCGGGTGGCGAGCCCAGCGCGTTGGCGAGGAGTTTGATCGGGTAGTCGAAGGCGACGTCGAGCTGGTTGCGGGCGACCTGTTCCATCCAGCCGGTGATCCGCCAGCCCGACACGTCGTCCGGTCCCAGCTCCGGCACCCCGTGCTTGGCGAGCACCTGGCGGACGTACTCGCGGTGCCCTTCGGGGATCATGGCCTCGATGTCGGCCTCGGTCAGTGACTGCCCGCCGGGAGCCTCGACCTTCTTGGCGGGCATCACGACGTCGAGGCCGTAGGGCCGGCCGCCGGTGTTCTCCTCCATCCAGTCCAGGCTGCGGGCGAGTTCGTCCGCGTCCGAATAGCGCACCGCACCGAGCACGCCCATTCCCCCGGCGCGGCTGATGGCCGCGGCCACCGCGGGGAACGGCGTGAAGCCGAAGATGGCGTGCTCGATACCCAGCCGTTTGCTCAGCTCCGTCTCCATGGTGGGCAGGATGCCGCAGCGGGCGTGGAGACGGAAGAGATTATCTGACGCAACGTCAGATATTTGGGAAAGTCAGCGCCGCTCCCGGCCGTTCACGGCCACGCCCGGGGCGGCTTCCGGGACCGCTCCCGCCAACCCACGGCCGCTCCCGGGCACTCACAGCCGCTGCGGACCGCCCTGCTGCGCCGCGACCTTGCGGTAGAGCGCGAGTGCCTCCGCCGAGCGGCCGAGCTGCTCCAGGCAGTGCGCCTCGTCGTTGCGGCTGGTGAGGGTGTCGGGATGGGCCGGGCCGAGCACCCGTGTCCGGGCGTCGGCGACCTCTCGGTACACGTCCAGCGCGGTCTCCCACCGGCCCAGCCAGCCGAGCCCCACCGCGACCTCGCGCTTGCTGACCAGGGTGTCGGGGTGGTCCGCGCCCAGTGCCTGCTCACGGATCTCCGCGACGGTCCCCGCCTCGGCCAGCGCCTGGTCCCAGCGGCCGAGCCGGCCGAGGTTGACCCCCAGGGCGTGCCGGGCGCGCAGCGTCTCGGCGTCGGACGGGCCCGCCGTGCGGGTGCGGGCCGCGACCAGGTCGCGGTAGAGCTCCAGCGCCTCCGCGCTGCGCCCCAGCCGGCCCAGGCATATCCCCATCTCGTAGCGGGCGGCCAGGGTGTCCTGGTGGCCGGCCCCCTGGGTGCGCTCATGGGCGGCGGCCACCTCCCCGTACACCTCCAGCGCCTCGGCCCAGTGGCCGAGCTGCCCCAGCACGTAGCCCACCTCGTAGCGGGTGACCAGCGTCTCGGGGTGGTCGGGGCCCAGCACCCCGGCCCGGACCGCGGCGAGTTCGACGGCCATGGCGTGCGCCTCGTCGAGCCGTCCCAGCCGGCCCAGGTTGAAGGCCAGGTTGTGCCGGCAGCGCAGGGTGTCGGGGTGCTCGGCGCCCAGGGTGCGCTCACGGGCGGCGAGCACCGCGGAGTAGCCCTGGTGGGCCTCCAGGTGCAGGCCGAGCCGGCCGAGCGCGTACGCCGCCTCGTGCCGGGCGGCGAGGGTGTCGGGGTGGTCGGCGCCGAGCACCCGCTGCCGCACCCCGGCGACGTAGTCGTACAGCCGCATCGCGTCCTCGGTCCTGCCCAGCCGGGCCAGGCAGGACGCCGCCTCGTGGCGGCTGGTCAGGGTGTCCGGGTGCTCGGTGCCCAGCGCCCGGTCGCGTTCCGCGGCGACGGCCGTGTGCAGGTCGTACGCCTCCTGCCAGCGGCCCAGCCGCTCCAGGTCGATTCCCTCGGTGTGCCGGGCGGCCAGCGTCGCGAGCTGCTCGGGCGCGGGCGCGACGGCGCCCGAGGCGGCGCGAGTGGACCAGGCGCCGGTGAGTTCGTGGCGCGGCGGCGCGGCGGCGTGGAAGGCCCGGGTGGCACGGGCGCCGGAGTCGGAGGCCAGGTCGCGCGCCCAGGACGGCAGCGGGGCCGCCGGGACGACCGGGCGCTCCGCCGCCCCGCGCATCGCCTTCAGCCGGCCGCCGACGTCCGACGCGTTCTGCGGCCGGTCGTCCGGGGCCTTGGCGAGCAGGTCCAGGATGAGCCGCTCCAGCTCCTGCGGCAGGTCGGGCCGGCCGGCGCACAGCGGCTCGGGCACGGTGTCGCGGTGCGCGACCAGCACGGCCCAGGCGTCGTCCATGTCGAACGGCGGCGCCCCGGTGGCGAGCTCGTACAGCACACAGCCGAACGAGTACAGGTCGCTGCGCTGGTCGACCTCGGACGCGCCGATCTGTTCCGGCGACATGTAGTGCGGGGTTCCCATGGCGATGCCGGTGCCGGTGAGGCGGGAGGTGAAGCCGATGTCGTGGCCGAGCCGGGCGATGCCGAAGTCGCAGATCTTCACGGCGCCGTCGCTCAGCCGGATGATGTTGGCCGGTTTCAGATCCCGGTGCACGATGCCCTGCGCGTGGGTGTAGGCCAGCGCCGACGCGACCTGTTCCGCGATGTCCATGAGGTCCGGGACCGGCAGCGGCTGGCGCCGGGCGTCGTCCAGCACCTGGAGCAGATTGCGTCCGTCGAGCAGTTCCATCACCAGGAACAGCACGCCGTCGTGCTCGCCGAAGTCGTGCACCACGGTCACCCCGCGGTGCTGCAGCGAGGCCGCCACCCGGGCCTCGCGCCGGAACCGCTCCTGCAGGATCCGGGTGAACCCGGCGTCCGCCGCCGGGCTCAGCGGCTTGAGGCACTTGACCGCGACCCGCCGCCCGAGCGACTCGTCCAGTGCCAGCCAGACCTCGCCCATCCCGCCCCGGCCGATCAGCTCGTTCAGCCGGTACCGGCTCTGAATGAGCGTGCCACTGCCATCGTGTACAGCCGCCATCATCCGCCGCCGCCCCCGTCGTTCCGCGTACGTCCCCCGGCGTCCAGTATGGCCGCAGGTACCGCCGGGCGGCACGCCGCATTACGGCAGGGAACGAGCCCCTTCGCGCAGCTTGTACACGGACGGATGGCTTCCGGGCCCCAGCCGCCCCACCGCCTTGAGGATATGTCCCGGCGGCAGCTGCCAGCGCAGCTGGGAGGGGATGGTGCGCAGCGCCCGGCCGGCCAGCCGCAACCGCAGCCCGGCGGCCGCCGCGGACGGTGCGGGCCGGCCGTACAGCCGCTGGGCGAACGGCGGCAGCGCCCCGTAGGCCAGGTCCGCGACCCGGGCCCACAGCAGGGCCCTGGCCGGCACCAGGGGCCAGGGCACCGGCGGTGCGTGCAGGAACTCGTACACCGCGTCCGAGTCCGCGGTGGCGGCCAGCTCCGGCCGGACCTTCTCGAAGTAGTCGGCGAGCGCCAGGGTGCTGTCGGGGACCGTGCCGGGATCCAGGCCGACCAGCCGCGCGGCGGTGCGCTGCTCGTCGACGTAGGCGTCGGCCTGGCCGACGGTGAGCGGCAGCCCGGACCGTCTGGCGGCCGCCAGGTACGAGTCGATCTCGGCGCAGTGCACCCACAGCAGCAGTTCCGGGTCGTCCACGCCGTACCGCTCACCGGTGCGCGGATCGGTCGCGCCGAGCCTGCGGTGTATGCCGCGCACCCTGGCCCCGGCCCGCTCGGCCTGGAGGGAGGTGCCGTAGGTGATCGTGCCGACGAAGTCGGCGGTCCGCAGCAGCCGCCCCCAGGCGTCCTTCCGGAAGTCGGAGTTCTCCATGACGCCCCGCACGGCGCGGGGGTGCAGGGCCTGCAGATACAGGGCGCGCACCCCGGCGACCCACATGATCGGGTCGCCGTGCAGCTGCCAGGTGACCGACCCGGGCCCGAAGAGCCCGGGGTCCGCGTCGCGCATCGCCGCCTCCTTCACCGCCGGTGTACCCCCACCCCCACGCTAACGGCGGACGCGCGGCATACCCAGGCCGATCCACGAGATGATCTCCCGCTGGATCTCGTTGTTGCCGCCGCCGAAGGTGAAGATGACCGCGCTGCGGTAGCCGCGCTCCAGCTCGCCGTGGAGGACGGCGCCCGCGGAGCCCTCCTTCATCGGGCCGGCCGCGGCGGCGATCTCCATCAGCCAGGCGTAGGCGTCACGGCGGGCCTCGGAACCGTAGACCTTGACCGCGGAGGCGTCCTGCGGAGTGAGCGTCCCTTGCTGGAGGGCGTCCACCATCTGCCAGTTCAGGAGCTTCATCGCGTCGAGCCGGGTGTGCGTCAGCGCGAGCCGGCGCCGCACCCAGCCCAGGTCGATGACCCGGCTGCCGTCGGCGAGCTTGGTGCCTGCGGCCCAGCGCTGCACGTCGTGCAGGGCGCGGATCGCCATGGTGCCGTGGGCGGCGAGGGTGACGCGTTCGTGGTTGAGCTGGTTGGTGATCAGCCGCCAGCCCTTGTTCTCGGCGCCGACCCGGCGGCTCGCCGGGACCCGGATGTTCTCGTAGTAGCTGGCGGTGGTGTCGTGCGAGGCGAGGGTGTTGATGATCGTGCAGGAGTAGCCGGGGTCGGAGGTGGGCACCAGCAGCATCGTGATGCCCTTGTGCGGCGGGGCCTCCGGGTCGGTGCGCACGGCGAGCCAGACCCAGTCGGCGGTGTCGCCGTTGGTGGTCCAGATCTTCTGGCCGTTGACGGTGTAGGTGCCGGTCTCCTCGTCGCCCTCGCGCACCGCGCGGGTCTTGAGCGCGGCGAGGTCGGTGCCCGCGTCGGGCTCGGAGTAGCCGATCGCGAAGTCCAGTTCCCCGGAGAGGATCTTCGGCAGGAAGTACGCCTTCTGCTCCTCGGTGCCGAACTGCATGATCGTCGGGCCGACGGTGTTCAGTGCCATCAGCGGCAGCGGCACTCCCGCCTGTGCCGCCTCGTCGAAGAAGATGAACTGCTCCATCGGCGACAGCCCCCGGCCGCCGAACTCCGCGGGCCAGCCGATGCCCAGCCAGCCGTCGGCGCCGAGCCGGCGGACGGTGTCCCGGTAGAACTTCTTCTGCGCCGCGGGATCGGCGTAGCGGGCGTAGACGTTGTCCGGCACCAGTCCGGCGAAGTACGAACGCAGCTCCACGCGCAGTTGCTGCTGCTCGGGTGTGTAGTCCAGGTGCACGGCCCCTCCTAAGGTCTCCGGGTCCCCGGTCCCTGCGGCGACGGCGGACAGACTAGAACGCGTTCCAGTAATTCGGAAGGGCTAACGCCGCGCGGCGAACCACGCCGTCACTCGGTGACCGGTGCGGGGCAGGACGGGTCGAAGTCCTGGATCGCCAGCAGGGTGTCCCGCAGCATGCGCACCAGCAGGGACCGCACCACGTCCCGCTCCAGCCCCTGATGGCCGAGCCAGTCCAGGGTCACGCCCTCCACGCACGACAGCCATCCGACCAGCGCGGTGCGCGCGACCACCGGAAGATCCCGGTGTCCGTACGCGCCTTCGGCGATCGCCGCGAGCAGTTCCTCGCGCACCGCGTCGCGGACCGCGTGCACCTCGGCGTCGAAGCCGACACCGCCGCTCACGATCGTGCGGTAGGCGGCCTGGTTGTGCTGGGCGTAGCGCAGATAGCCGTCGACGGTGCGGTGCACGCGTTCGGCGCGCGGCAGGTCGGCGGTGCTGGAGGCACGCACCACGAGCTCCTCGACCGACTCCCGCACGATGGCGAGGTAGTAGCCGCGCTTGTTCTTGAAGTAGTAGTAGATCAGCCCCTTGGCGACGCCCGCGTGCCGTGCGATGTCGTCCATGGAGAGGGCGTCGTACGAGGTGTTGGCGAACAACTTGCGGCCGGTGGCTATGAGTTCGGCTCGCCGCGCCAGGGACCGGTCGGTGCCGCGCGGTCCTCGTGGAACGTCCGTTCCACGCTGTTGACTATTATTCAAAATCGGGCCTACTCTCCAACTGCCACAGGATTTCCGCAGTATGCCAGAAGGCCGCCGGGCGTCACCGCCCTCCGCCGGGTCCCCACGACGGCCCCGGCCGGCTCGCCCTGAGCGCGGACCGGCTCGATCTCAGCGGCAGTCCCGCTGTACCTCACCCGGCTCAGCGGCTGCGTCGAGGGCGTGTTCTGCGTGACCTTCACCCCCGACAGGCTGCCGATGCCGCCCGTCATCCCGCCCGGTGTCTTCCTCACGCACGTGGAGGCGGAGCAGGCCCTCGTGACCTCGGACAGCATCGTCGCGCGGTCGCTGCGGCTGTGGGCGGAGCCCTCGCCGTCCTGGATCATGTGGGGCGGGCGCCGCGCCGGGCCCGCCGCCGGGGTGCCTTCGCCAGGCCCGGTACGTAGGCTGCCAGCGTGCACAGTGGACGCAACGACAGCTGTTGAAGCGGAGGGCCGCACCTCATGAAAATGCTCATCAACGTGGCTGAAAGTGTGGTCGCCGACGCCCTGCGGGGCATGGCGGCCGCCCACCCGGAACTGATCGTCGACGTCGAGCACCGGCTGATCGTGCGCCGGAACGCGCCCGTCGCGGGCAAGGTCGGCCTGGTCTCGGGAGGCGGCTCCGGGCACGAACCGCTGCACGGCGGGTTCGTCGGACGGGGCATGCTCGACGCCGCCTGCCCCGGCGAGGTGTTCACCTCGCCCGTGCCGGACCAGATGGTCCGCGCGGCCGCCGCGGTGGACAGCGGCGCGGGCGTGCTGTTCATCGTCAAGAACTACACGGGCGACGTGCTGAACTTCGACATGGCGGCCGAGCTCGCCGAGGACGAGGGCGTGCAGATCGCCAAGGTCCTGGTCAATGACGATGTCGCCGTCCTCGACAGCCTGTACACGGCCGGCCGGCGCGGTACCGGCGCGACGCTCTTCGTCGAGAAGCTCGCCGGCGCCGCGGCCGAGGAGGGCGCACCGCTGGAGCGGGTCGAAGCGCTCGCCCGGCGGGTCAACGAGTCCTCGCGCAGCTTCGGCGTGGCGCTCAGCGCCTGCACGACCCCCGCCAAGGGCAGTCCCACCTTCGATCTGCCCGCCGGTGAGCTGGAGCTGGGCGTCGGCATCCACGGCGAGCCCGGCCGCGAACGGCGCGGGATGATGACGTCGGGCGAGATCGCCGATGTCGTCGTCGACGCGGTGGTCGAGGACCTGCGGCCCGACGCGCCGGTGATCGCCCTCGTCAACGGGATGGGCGGCACCCCGCTGCTGGAGCTGTACGGCTTCAACGCCGAGGTGCACCGGGCGCTGGCCGAACGCAAGGTACCGGTCGCCCGCACCCTGGTCGGCAACTATGTGACGTCCCTCGACATGGCCGGCTGCTCGGTGACCCTGTGCCAGGTGGACGAGGAGCTGCTGCGGCTGTGGGACGCCCCGGTCTCCACCCCGGGCCTGCGCTGGGGCTGCTAGGCCACGGCCGCGAACAGCGCTAGCGCTGAAGCTGCGAGGTCGTGGCCGCGAACCAGCCCTCGCGCTGGTGCTGCTGATCGCGGCCGTGCCCCAGGCCCTGTCGCACCCGACTCCATGGACACGCCCCGTAGAGAGGACCGCATGAACGCATCCACGGCTCCCGGCCCGGTGGTCGACGCCGACTTCCTGCGCCGCTGGCTGGCGACGGCGGCCGCGGTCGTCGACCGCGAGGCGGACCGGCTGACCGAACTCGACTCCCCCATCGGCGACGCCGACCACGGCAGCAACATGCGGCGCGGTTTCACCGCGGCGCACGCGGCGGTGGAGCTGGAGCCGCCGCAGACCCCGGGCGGGGTGCTCACCCTCGTGGGCGCGCAGCTCATCAGCACCGTGGGCGGGGCGGCGGGCCCGCTGTACGGCACGCTGCTGCGCAGAGCGGGCAAGGCGCTGGGCGACGGCACCCCGGCCACCCCCGAGGAGTTCCGCGACGCCCTGCGGACCGGGGTCGAGGCGGTCGGGAAGCTCGGCGGGGCCGTACCGGGCGACAAGACGATGCTCGACGCGCTCGTCCCGGCGGTGGAGGCGCTGTCCTTCGCGCTCGACTCGGGCGCCGGGCTCGCGGACGGCCTCGCCGCCGCCCGGATCGCCGCGGACGAGGGCGCGGCGGCGACCGTGCCGCTGCAGGCCCGCAAGGGGCGCGCGAGCTATCTCGGCCCGCGCAGCATCGGACACCAGGACCCCGGCGCGACCTCGGCGGCGCTGCTGGTCGCCGCGCTCGCGGACACCGCGGCGGAGGCGGTGGCATGAGCGGCGGTCTGGTCGGCATCGTCCTGGTGTCGCACAGCGCGGCGGTCGCCGAAGCGGTCGGCCTGCTCGCCACGGGGCTGGCCGGCGGCGGCGCGGTCGCGCCCGTCGCCCCGGCGGGCGGCACTCCCGACGGTGGGCTGGGCACCAGCTCGGATCTGATCGCGGCGGCGGCGCACTCCGTGGACCAGGGCGCCGGGGTGGCGGTCCTGGTCGACCTGGGCAGCGCCGTGCTCACCGTCAAGGCGATGCTGGCAGAGGAGGACGAAGTTCCCCCGGGCACCCGGCTCGTCGACGCGCCCTTCGTCGAGGGCGCGGTCGCCGCAGTGGTCACCGCGTCCGCCGGGGCGGACCTGGCGGCGGTCGTCGCCGCGGCCGAGGAGGCGTACACGTACCGCAAGGTGTGACCGGCCGCCGCCCGGCGGGTCCCCCGCGCGAGCGGGCGGCACGTCGGGCGGACGGCCCGTCCGGTGGCCCGTCGAGCGGCGGGCGCACCGGCTACCCGGGGGGGCGGAACCCGCACGGGGACGCACCGGTTTCGGCCATCACGTCCCACCGGGCCCATGCGGCGCTTAGCCCCCACCAGATCGGGCAGGCATGGTGCGGCCGTGTCAGGTTCGATCCGGAGGGTCCTCGTATGAAGCGCAAGCAATGGGCTTTGCTCACCGCCGCCGCCGTTCTCCCGCTCAGCCTGACGACGGCCGCGGCCGCCGACGATCCGCCACCGGCGCCCGCCCCCTGCGCGTACACCGCGGCCGTGCCCGCCGACAACTTCAAGGGGATACCGGTCTTCGACGCGCGGAAGGCCGCGAGACCGTACAGCGCGACGCTGAAGACCGGTCAGGGCTCCATCACCGTCAAGATGCTGACGGACAAGGCGCCGTGCACCACGTACTCGTTCCGGTTCCTGGCCGAGCGCGACTACTTCAACCGCTCGCACTGTCACCGCCTCACCACCCAGCGGCTGTACGTGCTGCAGTGCGGTGACCCGACCGGCACCGGGAGCGGCGGACCAGGGTACTCCTTCCCCGACGAGAACCTGACGGGCGCCACCTACCCGGCCGGGACGCTGGCGATGGCCAACGCCGGCCCGAACACCAACGGCAGCCAGTTCTTCTTCGTCTGGAAGGACACCAAGCTCTCCCCCGCCTACACCCCGTTCGGCAAGGTCACCGCGGGTCTCGACGTCCTGCAGAAGATCGCCGCGGCCGGCGAGGACGACCAGAACGGCCCCGGCGACGGCTACCCGACGCTTCCGGTGGACATCAGGAAGGTGCAGATCAGCACCAGGTGACGGCGGGACCGGCCCCGGCACCCCCGGGGCCGGCACCACGCCCGAGCTGACCGCCACCGTCCCCCGCAGTCATGCCAATTGGTGACCAAGTATCACGATCCCACCTGTAGCGTGGTGATCCGGATCTCCGCGGGAGTACGCATGGGTGGACCGGACGACACGTCGGCGAGCGGGACGGAGGAGACCGGTCCGCCTTCAGCGGCCGCCGGATTCGGGGCGGCCGGATTCGGGGCGGAGCTGCGCCGGCTGCGGGGTGAGCGCGGGCTGTCGCTGACCGCGCTCGCGCAGCGGATCCACTACAGCAAGGGGTATCTCAGCAAGATCGAGAACGGTGGCAAGCCGCCCACCCCCGATCTGGCCCGCCGGTGCGACGAAGAGCTGCTGGCCGGGGGCGCGCTGGCGCGGCTGGTGCCCGAGGTGCCACCGGCCAGGGCCCCGGAGCCGGACGATCCGCGGAACGCGGTGTGCCCCTACCCGGGGCTCGCGGCCTTCCGCCCGCAGGACGCGCGGTGGTTCTTCGGCCGGGACCGGGCCACCGCCCAGCTGCTCGAACAGCTCGCCGGCCGGATCGGCGGCGGGCCGCTGGCGGTGATCGCCCCCTCCGGCGCGGGGAAGTCCTCGCTGCTGCGGGCCGGGCTGGTACCGGCGCTGGAGCGCGGTGCGCTGCCCGTCGCGGGCTCACGGGGCTGGCCGGTGGTGGTGTGCACCCCCACCCCGAACCCGCTGAAGGAGCTGCTGCGTTGTGTCACGGAGGCCCTGGGGACCGGCCTCGACGTGACCCCGGAGGAGCTCTCCGAGCAGCCCGGCCGGCTGGCGGAGATCCTGCGTCCCGTCCTCGGCGCCGCGCGGCTGGTGCTGCTGGTCGACCAGTTCGAGGAGACGTTCACGCTCTGCGCGGACGAGGCGGAGCGGCACGCCTTCGTCGCCGTGCTCTGCTCCGTCTCCCGGGCCGCGACCGGCGGCGGGGAGCCGCCCGCCGTGGTGGTGCTGGGGATGCGGGCGGACTTCTGCGGGCGCTGCCTCGAACACGAGGAGCTGGCGGCGGTCTTCACCCACGGGCTGTTCGCGCTGGGCCCGATGACGGCGGCCGAGCTCCGGGAGGCCGTCGTCCGCCCCGCCGAACGGGCGGGGCTCGCGCTGGAGCCGGGCCTGGTCGAACTGCTGCTGCGGGATCTGGAGGTGCGCGGCGCCTCGCGCGGGACGGCGGCCGGCGCGCTCCCGCTGCTCTCCCACGCGCTGCTCGTCACCTGGCAGCAGCGCAGCGGCCGGACGCTGACCGTGACGGGGTACGAGACGACGGGCGGCATCCACGGGGCGATCGCCCGGTCGGCCGAGGAGGTCTTCGGCCGGCTGCGGCCGGCCGAACAGGACCTCGCCCGGCGCATCCTGGTCCGGCTGGTGCACGTCGGCGACGGTGACGTGGAGTCCCGGCGCAGGGCGGACCGCGATCCGCTACTGGAGCAGCTGCCGGACCGGCGGGCCGCCGAGGCGACGCTCGACGCCTTCGTGCGGGCCCGGTTGCTGACCGTCGACCGGGACGCCGTGGAGATCACCCATGAGGCGCTGCTGCGCGCCTGGCCCCGGCTGCGCGGCTGGATCGACAACGACCGGGCGGGGCTGCTGATCCATCAGCAGCTCGCCCAGGCCGCGGGCGAGTGGGTGCGGGAGCTGCGCGACCCCGGGCTGCTGCACCGCGGCAACCGGCTGGCCGTCGCGCGGGAATGGGCGGAGCAGACCGACGGCCGCGCGGAACTCGGCCCGCACGAGGCGGAATTCCTGGACGCGAGTCTGGTGGAGGAGCGGGGCCGCCGGACCGCCGCGCGGCAGCAGGCCACGATCCAGCGGCGGCTGCTGGTCACCCTCGCGGCGCTGCTGGTCGTCGCGGTCCTCGCCGGCAGCCTCGCGTTCCAGCAGCGGTCGCGCGCCTTCGACGAGCGCCGGGTCGCGCAGTCGCAGGAGATGGCGGTGCGGTCCGGCGCGCTGGCGACCGGGCAGCCGGAGGCGTCGATACTGCTGGCCGCCGCCGCGTACCGCACCGCGCCGACCACCGAGGCGCGCGGCGCCCTGCTCAGCACGCAGTCCCAGTACTTCGCCGGCCGGCTCAGGGGCCACACGGGACCGGTCAACGCGGTCGCGTTCAGCCCGGACGGCCGGCTGCTGGCCTCGGCGAGCTCGGACGGCACCGTGCGGCTGTGGGGCGTCGCGGACCACCGGACGGTGGCGGCCCTCACCGGGCACGGCGCTCCGGTGCGCTCCGTCGCGTTCAGCCCGGACGGCCGGCTGCTGGCCTCGGCGGGCTCGGACGGCACCGTGCGGCTGTGGGGCGTCGCGGACCACCGGGCGGCCGGGACGCTGACCGGTCACAGCGGCGGCGTCCGGGCGGTCGCCTTCGCGCCGGACGGCGCGACCCTCGCCTCCGGCGGGTCGGACGGCACCGTCCGGCTCTGGGACGTGGCGGGCCGGCGCCTGCTGACGACGCTGACCGGCCACACCGACCAGGTGCTCTCCGTCGCCTTCGCGCCGGACGGCAGAACCCTCGCCTCCGGCAGCGCCGACCGCACCATCCGGCTCTGGGACGTCGCGGGCCGGCAACCGCTGACGACCCTCACCGGCCACAGCGACGACGTCCTCTCCGTCGCCTTCGCGCCGGACGGCAGAACCCTCGCCTCCGGCAGCGCCGACCGGACCGTCAGACTCTGGGACGTGGCCGGGCAACGACCGCTCGCCACCCTCACCGGCCACAACGACGACATCAACGCGGTGGCGTTCAGCCGGGACGGCAGCGCGGTCATCAGCACCAGCGGCGACGGCACCGCCAAGCTCTGGGACACGGCGACCCACCGGGTGACGGCCACCCTCGCCGGACACACCGACTACGTGCTGTCCATCGCCGTCGGGCCGGGAAACCTGCTGGCCACGGCGGGTTTCGACCAGTCCATCGTGCTGTGGGACCTGGGCAGGTCCGCGCTCACCACGCGTCCGTTCGCCGAGCTCTGGCAGTCCGCGTTCTCCCCGGACGGCCGGCTGCTGGCCTCCGCCGGCGCGGACCGCACCGTCAAGCTCTGGGACGTCGCCCACCGCCGGCTGCTCGCCGACCTCACCGGCCACGACGGATCCGTCTTCGCCGTCGCCTTCTCCCCCGACGGACGACTCCTCGCCTCCGCCGGCGCGGACCGCACCGTCAAGCTCTGGGACGTCGCCCACCGCCGGCTGCTCGCCGACCTCACCGGCCACGACGGATCCGTCTTCGCCGTCGCCTTCTCCCCCGACGGACGACTCCTCGCCTCGGCCAGCGCGGACGGCACCGTCAAACTGTGGGACGTGGCGCGGCGCCGGCTCATCACGGACCTCACCGGGCATCAGGACTTCGTGAACACCGTCGCGTTCAGTCCGGACGGGCGGACGCTGGCCAGTGGCAGCGACGATCTGACGGTGCGGCTGTGGGACGTGGCCGGCCGCCGGGCCGGCGCCGTGCTCCGGGGGCACAGCGGTTCGGTGCGGGGCGTGGCGTTCAGCCCGGACGGCCGGACCCTGGCCAGCGGAGGCAACGACGGGACCGTACGGCTGTGGGACCCGAGCGGGCACGGCGCCGCCGACCGCACCGCCGAACTGTCCGGCCACAGCGGCGCGGTGCGCGCGGTGGTCTTCAGCCCGGACGGCCGGACACTGGCCGGCAGTGGCAGCGACGGCACCGTACGGCTGTGGGACACCGGCGCGCGGCGGCTCACCGCCACCCTCACCGGCCACAGCGGCGCCGTCTGGGGGGTCGCCTTCGACCCCCGGCAGCCGATGCTGGCGAGCAGCAGCAACGACGGCACCGTGCGGCTGTGGAACGTCGATGTGCGGCAGCGCGGCGCCGAGATCTGCCGGCTGGCAGGAGGGGCGGACCGGACGCGCTGGGCGCAGTTGCTCCCCGGCGTGCCGTACCGACCCGTCTGCCCGTCATGACAGCGCCGTCCGGAGCCGATCAGCGCTGATCAGGGCTGTTTCCCCAGGTGTTTCCCGTTTCCCGTCGGATCAGGAGACGGGCGGGTCCTCGACAGCGACCGGCCCGCCGCACAGGCTCGGAGGGCAGCAACCGAACCGCAGCGACCGGACTTTCGGCGGGACGAACGGGGACCAGGAATGCGACACACCCGACACAGGATCACCCGGCACAGGATCACCCGGCACAGGATCACCCGGCAGAGGATGCAGACGATCACCAGGGCGGCCACCGCCCTGTGCGTACTGGCGCTCAGCGGCTGGCCGGCCGTATCGACCGCCCAAGCGACCACATCGGCCCCGGTGCGGGCCGCGGCGGCGGCCGGCACCTGCGACGTACTCGCGCCGGGCTCCTCGGCCGTGGCGGAGAAGGCGGTACGGGCGGCCTGCGGGCAGATCGGCGTCTGGTACTCGTGGGGCGGCGGCCACGGTGCCCAGCCCGGTGCCACCTACGGACAGGTGGACCCCAGCGACCCCGCCAGCAACCACGACCCCGAGCGGCGGGGCTTCGACTGCTCGGGGCTGGTGCGGTTCGCCTACGCACAGGCCACCGGGCAGGACATCCTCAACGGCACCTCCCGGAGCCAGTTCAACACCACGCACGCGTCGGCGCGTTTCAGTGCCGCCCAGGGCACCGCGCCGCTGCGCCCCGGTGACCTGCTGGCCTACGGCAACGGCGGCGCGATCCACCACATCGCCGTCTACCTCGGCGCGGGGAAGATGGTCGAGGCCCGGCAGTCGGGCACTCACGTCATGGTCAGCGACGCCCGGGTGGGCGGCGACTACGCCGGGGCGGTCCGGATCGACGGCGCCGCGGCGCCGGGCGGTGGCTTCAGCACCTGGGGCACCGACGTCTGGACGCACGCCGACGCGTCGACCACGAGCGCGCGGGTGTACAAGTTCGCCGGCCCGACCTCGGTGAAGATCAGCTGTCAGAAGCACGCGCAGTCGGTCACCGCCGAGGGCTTCACCAACGACGCCTGGTCCTATCTGCCGGACTACCGCGCGTGGATCACCAACATCTACATCAAGGGTCCCGCCTGGCTCGACGGCGTACCCACCTGTCCGTGAGGGCGTAACGCCCTGAGCGCGTAACCCCGTAAGGGCGTAACGAAGCCCCGGACCACACACACGTCCCACCTCACCCCAGGCACCACCACACCCATCATCTGGAGGAGTCATGTCCGCACGCAGCAGGTTCGTCCTCGCGCTGGCCGCCACCGCCCTCACCGCGGGGCTGACGGCCGCCGTCCCCGCCTCGGCCGCGCCCGCGGCACCCGCCCCGCACGCCCAGGCCGCCGCCGACTGCAGCATCTGGGCGGACGGCCGCCTGCACTGCGGGAACGCGGCCGGAGCGAAGGGGTACGCCGACCGTTCGTACAACTCTGCGGTCAGGGGGCAGCTGAACTCGACGTTCAGCTGGTTCCAGTGCTGGGGCCACGGCGACCGGCACGCGGGCGGCAACGACATCTGGTACTGGACGCAGCTCGACAACGGCCAGTGGGGCAACGTGCCGGCCGTGAGCGTCAAGACGCCGGTGGACCCCGCTCCTGGCCTGCGCGAGTGCTGATCTGACGACCCGCCGGCCTCCGGTCGGCGGACAGCACGGTGGGCCGACCCGGATCCGGGTCGGCCCACCGTGCTGTCCGTCCGCGGAGGTCAGGCCACGTCGCCGAGGGCGCGCAGCGCCGTGACGGCGATGCCGTGGTCCTGCTCGGGGGCGCCGCCGCCGAGGCCGATCGCACCGATCAGGCGCCCGCCGCGGTGGACGGGCACGCCGCCCGCGATGAACAGCAGCGGCCGGTCGAGGGCGGTCGGCAGGGTGTGGAACGGGGCGCCGGGCTGGACGGCCCCCACCAGGTCCGCGGTCGGGGCGTTCAGCTGCAGCGCGGTGAACGCCTTGCGGGTGCTGGTCTCACCGGAGATCAGCACCGCGCGGTCGTCGCGCCGGAAGGCCAGCAGGTGCCCGCCGGCGTCGAGAACGCTGACGCTGACCGGTACTCCGGCGGTCTCCGCGGCGGCGCGCGCGGCTTCGACGAGGGCCTCGGCGTCCTGGACGGTCAGCGGGAAGACGGCGGTGGGGGTGACGGTGCTCATGGGGGTGTCTCTCCTCAGTGGGGTGGTGCGATGACGCGGCAGGATCCTGCGGTGGGCGACCGGACGGTTCAGAGGTGGGCCGGGACGGACACCGGCTCCTGCCCGGCGGACGGGGTGGCCGCGGCGGGCACGCTGCCGGCGGCGAGCCGGCCGCGGGCGGTGGTCCGGCGCTCCAGGGAGCCCGACACGATCGCGAGCACCAGCGCCGCGGCGGCGAGCGCGCCGCCGACCCAGTTGGGCGCGGTGTAGCCGAGCCCCGAGGCGATGACGATGCCGCCGAGCCAGGCCGCGAGGGCGTTGCCGAGGTTGAAGGCGCCGATGTTCACGGCGGAGGCGAGGGTCGGGGCGCCGGCCGCCTGGTCCAGGACGCGCTTCTGCAGCGGCGGGACGGTCGCGAAGCCCAGGGCGCCGATCAGCAGGATGGTGACGGCGGCCGTGATCTTGTTGTGGGCGGTGAAGGTGAACAGCGTCAGGACGACGGCGAGGGAACCCAGCGTCACGTACAGCATGGGCATCAGGCGGCGGTCGGCGTACCGGCCGCCGATCAGGTTGCCGCCGACCATGCCGAGGCCGAACAGGACCAGCAGCCAGGTGACGGAGGTGTCCGCGAAGCCGGCGACGTCGGTCATCATCGGCGTGATGTAGGTGATGGCGGCGAAGACCCCGCCGAAGCCGAGCACGGTCATCGCCATCGCGAGCAGCACCTGGACGTTGCGGAAGGCGGCAACCTCGTGGCGCAGCCGTACCCCTTCGGGCCGGGGCTGTTCGGGCAGCAGCTTGGCGATGCCGAGCAGGCCCAGGACGCCGAGGCCAGCGACGACGAAGAAGGTGGTGCGCCAGCCGAAGTTCTGGCCCACCAGGGTGCCGAGCGGCACGCCGACGACATTGGCGACGGTCAGGCCGGTGAACATCATCGCGATGGCTCCGGCCTTCTTCGCCGGGGCGACCAGGCCGGCCGCGACCACCGCGCCGATGCCGAAGAACGCGCCGTGCGCGAGGGACGCGACGATCCGGCCGGCGAGCATCACACCGAAGACCGGGGCGACCGCGGAGATCACGTTGCCCGCGATGAACAGGCCCATCAGCAGCATCAGCATGCGCTTGCGGGAGATCCGGGTGCCGAGGACGGTCATCAGCGGGGCGCCGAGCACCACACCGAGCGCGTACCCGGTGACCAGGAATCCGGCGGTCGGGATCGAGACGCCGTAGTCGGCGGCGACCTCGGGCAGCAGCCCCATGATCACGAACTCGGTGGTGCCGATCCCGAAGGCCCCGATAGCGAGGGCCAGGAGTGCGAGAGGCATGGGGTTCACTTCCCAGTAACGTTGCGGGTGCGCCTTACGAGACTCCACAATAATTGCAGACGCGTTTCATTGCAAACGCGGGCTATCGCGGAAGTGCTCTATCCTGTGCTGTATGCGCGCGCACGCCCGCACCTCGCCGCAGAAGGGACCCACCATGACCGCCACCGACCCCGCACTCACCGGTCTCGCCCAGGGCTGGTGGGCCCTGTCGCTGCTGCACGGCCGGATCGAGGCGCACATCGAGCGGGCGCTGCAGGCGGGGCACGACCTGAGCGTCCGCGAGTACTCCCTGCTCGACGTCCTCAGCCGCCAGCACGACGGCGAAGGCGGCCACCTGCGGATGCACCAGGTCGCCGACTCCGTCGTCCTCAGCCAGAGCGCGACCACCCGGCTGGTCTCCCGGCTCGAGGACCGCGGGCTGCTCTCCCGCTATCTGTGCCCGACCGACCGCCGCGGCATCTACACCAACGTCAGCGAAGCCGGTCTGCAACTGCTCGCCGAGGCCCGCCCGACGAACGACGCCGCCCTGCGCGAGGCCCTCGACGAGGCCGCGAAGAACCCCGAACTGACCCCCCTGGCCAACGCCGTCGAATCACTGGGCGCGCCCGCCTGAACCGCCCGGGAGCGCTCCGGGGCGGGCGGCCCGCCCCGGAGCGCGCACCGCACCGCGGTCACTCCATCGTGAAGTCCGCGAAGTCGAACCCGGGGGCGACGACGCACGTCACCAGGACCGGCTCGTCACCCGCGGGCTCGGCGGACTGCCAGTACCCGCCGGGCACGAGGAACTGCGGCCGCTCCCCGTTCTCGACCCCGCTCCCGAGCACCGCCTCGACGGCCCCGGACTCGTCCGGCCGCTCACCGTCGCCGCCCAGCCGCATCCGCAGCGGGCCGCCGCGGTGCCACAGCCACAGCTCGTCGGAGCGCACCCGGTGCCACTTCGAGACCTCGCCCGGGTGCAGCAGGAAGTAGATGCCGGTCGCGAACGCCCGCGGCCCCGGATACCCGGCAGGAACCGCCTCACCAGGGGCCTTCCAGGTCTCCCGGTACCACCCGCCCTCGACATGGGGTTCCAGACCGAGCAGCGCGACCAGTTCAGAGATATCCGTCATGGACCCAGCCTCTCGCACTCGACGCGGCATGGGGCCGGCGCGCACAGGGTGCGGCGGGACTGTGGTGTCCCACCACATGGGTCAACGGACCAGCTGTTCCTACGGTGTGGCAGCACCCGGATAATCCGTCCCCGCCCGGAAGTGGAAACCATGACTGCCCAGGCCCCCGCGCCACCCACCCCCGGCTCGCTCCGGCGCATCGTCGCCGCGAGCCTGATCGGCACCACCATCGAGTGGTACGACTTCTTCCTCTACGGCTCCGCCGCCGCCCTGGTGTTCAACAAGCTGTTCTTCCCGGGCTCCGATCCGCTGGTCGGTACGTTGCTGTCGTTCCTGACGTACGCGATCGGGTTCGCCGCCCGGCCGGTCGGTGCGCTGGTGTTCGGGCACTTCGGTGACCGGCTCGGGCGTAAGAAGCTGCTGGTCATCAGCCTGTTGATGATGGGCGGCGCGACGTTCTGCATCGGGCTGCTGCCGACCCACGCCACGGTCGGCAGCGCCGCGCCGGTGCTGCTGACCGTGCTGCGGCTGGTGCAGGGTTTCGCGCTCGGGGGTGAGTGGGGCGGGGCCGTGCTGCTGGTGTCGGAGCACGGGGACGCGAAGCGCCGCGGGTTCTGGGCGTCGTGGCCGCAGACCGGGGCGCCCGCCGGGCAGTTGCTGGCGACGGGGGTGCTCTCCGCACTGACCGCGCTGATGTCGGACTCGGCGTTCCTCGCCTGGGGCTGGCGGATACCGTTCCTGCTCTCCGGCCTGCTGGTGATGGTGGGGCTGTGGGTTCGGCTGTCGGTCGACGAGTCGCCGGTCTTCAAGGCGGCGCTGGCCAAGGCCGCGGCTCGGACGTCCGGGGATCCCGTCGAACGCATGCCGCTGGTGTCCGTGTTCCGCGACCACTGGCGCGATGTGCTGGTCGCGATGGGCGCCCGGATGGCGGAGAACATCAGCTACTACGTCATCACCGCGTTCGTCCTGGTCTACGCGACCACCCACGCGGGGCTCGGCAAGCAGACCGCGCTCAACGCCGTACTCATCGGCTCCGCCGTGCACTTCGCGGTGATCCCGGCCTGGGGCGCGCTGTCCGACCGGATCGGCCGCAAGCCCGTGTACCTGCTGGGCGCGGCCGGGGTGGGGCTGTGGGCGTTCCCGTTCTTCCGCCTCATCGACCGCGAGAGCTTCGGCTCGCTGGTGCTCGCGATCACCGTCGGGCTGATCTTCCACGGCGCGATGTACGCGCCTCAGGCGGCCTTCTTCTCGGAGATGTTCTCGACCCGCATGCGGTACTCGGGAGCCTCGATCGGCGCCCAGTTCGCCTCGGTCGCGGCCGGCGCCCCGGCACCGCTCATCGCGACCGCGCTGCTGAAGGACTACGGGACGTCCACCCCGATCTCCCTGTACGTGGTCCTCGCCGCCGTCGTCACCCTGGTCGCCGTGGCGCTCGCCAAGGAGACCCGCGGCCGGGACCTCACCGCGGTGGAACCGGAGCGGGAACGGGCCGCGGAGCCGGCGTCCGCGGCCACCGCCGCGACCGCGCCGCGCTGACCGCGGGAACGATGGACCGGCCGGTCCGCGACCAGGAGGGTGGTCGCGGACCGGCGGCGGTTCAGCCCGCGCCGCCCAGCCGGTGCAGGCGCAGGGCCAGTTGGAGTTCGAGGGCGCGTTCCGGATGCTGCCAGTCGGGGCCGAGCAGCTGGGCGACGCGCTCCAGGCGCTGGGCGACGGTGTTGACGTGGACGTGCAGCGCGTCCTTGGTGCGGGCCGGGCTCATCCCGCTCGCGAAGTACGCGCCGAGGGTACGGACCAGGTCGGTGCCACGCCGGCTGTCGTAGTCGGTGACCGCGCCGATGGTCCGCCGGACGAAGCCCTCGACATCGCGGGAGTCGGCCAGCAGCAGGCCCAGGAAGCCGAAGTCCTCGGCCGCGGCGCCCTCTCCGCCGCGGCCGAGCACCCGCAGCGCGTCGACGCAGCGCTGCGCCTCGGCGTATCCGGCGGCGACCGCCTCGGGGTCGGCGGCCGGGGCGGGGACGCGGGTGGACGCGCCGACGGTGACCTCGGCGTGGACGGCCGCGCCCAGTTGGACCGCCAGCCGGCGGGCGGTCGTCGACGCGTCGACGCCGTCCTCCAGGGGCAGCAGCAGTACGGTGCCGCCGTCCCGGGCCGCGGCCAGGCCGTGCCGGGTGGCGGCGACGTGCGAGGCGGCGGACCACAGCCGCTGGCGGTCGGCGGTGGCCCCGTCGGCGGGCCGGGCGGCGAGCACGACATGCGGTACGTCGAGGTCGGCACGGAGCCGGCCGGCCCGTTCGCGCAGCAGCCGGGGATCGCGGTGCGGCGCGTCCAGCAGGTCGTCGAGGAGCTCGCCCCGGAACCGCTGCTCGGCCTCGCCCGCGGTGCGCCGGGCGAGCAGCAGCAGTGCGGTGACCATGGCGGCGCGTTCCAGGGTGCGCTGGTCGACGGGGTCGAGTCCGGGGTGGCCGCGCAGCACGAGGGCGCCGAGGAGTTCGCCGCCCGCGGTGACGGCGGCGGTCCAGGTGTCACCCTCGCGCACCGCGTGGCCGTCGGCCCGGGAGCGGGCGACTGCGGCCGCGAGCGCGGCGGGCACCGGCTCACCGCCGGTACCGGTGCCGGTGACCTGGACCGTTCCGGAGAGCACTTCGGCGACGGCGGCGGCCACGTCGTCGACCCCGCCGCCGCGCAGCACCAGCTCGGTGAGCCGGTCGTGGACCTCGGAGGCCCGTTCCAGGACGGCGCTGTGCGTGCGGATGGTGTCGTTGGCGGCGCCGAGGCCGTCGAGCGCGGAGCGGGTCTCCTCCAGCAGGTTGGCGGTGTCGATGGCGACGGCCGCCAGGGAGGCGAGCGACGCGAGCAGGGCGATCTGCTCGCGTTCGAAGACCCTGATCCGCCGGTCCGCGGCGAAGAGCACCCCGATGACCCCGCTGCCCAGGGCGAGCGGCACGCCGAGGATGGCGACCAGGCCCTCGTCACGGACCCCGGAGTCGATGGTGTGGGTGTGCCGGAACCGCTCGTCGTCGAAGTAGCTCTCGGTGACGTACGGCATGGCGGTCTGGGCGACGAGCCCGCCGAGCCCGGCGCCCATCGCGAGCCGCAGGCTCTGGAAGCGGGCGGACACCGACCCTTCGGTGACCCGCATGTAGGTGTCCCCGGCCCGGGGGTCGTTGAGGGTGAGGTAGGCGACGTCCGTGCCCAGCAGCGAGCGGGCCCGCTGCACGATGGCCTGCAGTACCGCGTCCAGATCGCGCAGCCCCGCCAGGTCGCCCGCGGTCGCGAAGAGCGCCGACAGCTCCGCCTCGCGGCGCCGCCGCCCCTCCAGCTCGTCCCGGACCCGCAGCGCCAGCCGCTTGGCGCGTTCGAGCTCCGCGAGCCGGGTGACGGGCGCACCGTCGGCGCGGGCGCGCAGCACCGGGCGCTCGTACTCCTCGGCCGGCGCGCCCCGCGCGAGGAGCCGCAGGTAGGGGGCCTCGGACGGTTCGTCGACTGCCGGGTGATCGCCATTCATGGGCCCAGGCATACCGGCCCGCCCGCCTCCGGCGCCAGCGGTGTTCAGTGGGCGGTCCATCCGCCGTCCATCGTGAGGGAGGCGCCGGTGATGAAGGAGGCCTGTTCCGTGCAGAGGTAGGCGGCCAGTTCCGCGACCTCGGCCGGCTCCACCAGCCGTTTGACGGCCGAGTCCGCCAGCAGGATCTCGGTCACGACGCGCTCGGGCGCGATGCCGTGCGCGGCGGCCTGGTCGGCGATCTGCCGCTCCACCAGGGGGGTGCGGACATAGCCGGGGCACAGGCAGTTGGACGTCACGCCGTGCGGCGCGCCTTCCAGGGCGGCGGTCTTGGACAGCCCTTCGAGACCGTGCTTGGCGGAGACGTACGCGGACTTGTACGGGGAGGCCCGCAGCCCGTGCACGGAGGAGACGTTGACGATGCGGCCCCAGCCCTGCCCGTACATGTGCGGCAGCGCCCCGCGGATCAGCCGGAACGGCGCTTCCAGCATGACGCGCAGGACGGTGGAGAAGACGTCGGGCGGAAAGTCCTCGATGGGGCGGACGAGTTGCAGCCCGGCGTTGTTGACCAGGATGTCGGTGCCGGCGGCGGCCTGCTCGGCGGCGTCGAGGTCGGTCAGGTCCAGCAGCAGGGTCTCCACGGAGCCGGGCCGGCCCGCGGCCTCCTCGTGCAGCGCGGCGAGCCCTTCCGCGTCCCGGTCGACGGCCCGCACCTTGGCCCCGGCGGCGGCCAGCCGCAGGGCGCAGGCCCGGCCGATGCCCCCGGCGGCCCCGGTGACGAGTGCGGTGCGGCCGCCGAGGTCCGCGGCGGAAGGCGAGATCAGCGTCATGCTGGGCAGGCTAGGCAGCGATCGCCCGCTGACCGATGTCGGCCGCACCCACACTTCGGCTCCCCCGGGTGTGGCCCGGCGCCATGGGTGCTCAGCGGCCGGGGAGCCCGGGGTCCGGGGCCGGGACGAACCAGGCCGCCGGTTCGTCCTTGAGGGCGAGCGCGATGCGCTCCCGGTGCAGCGGCGCGAGTTCCGGCAGCGTGTCGGGGGCGAACCAGCCGACGTCGAGCGACTCGTCGTCGTTGACCTTCGCCGTGCCGCCGACGGCCCGGCACAGCAGCACCACGTCCATGTACTGCGCGAGGTGCCCGTTGGGGTACTCGATCACCTGGTTGGTGAAGACGCCGAGGATCCGCTCGACGACGGCGACCACCGCGGTCTCCTCCTGGATCTCCCGCACCGCGGCCGCGGCCGGCTGCTCCCCCGGCTCGGGAATGCCGGCGATCAGCGCCCAGTGCCCGGTGTCCGAGCGGCGGTTCAGCAGCACTCTGCCGTGGTCGTCGAAGACCACCATGACGACGCCGGGCATGAACAGCAGCGTGTTGCCCGCCTTGGCACGGATGGCGCGGATGAACTCGGGAATCGGCATCCTCCGAGCCTAACGAGAGCCCCTGATCGTCACACCAGCACCAGGGCTACCAAGTGGCGGATCGTTCCTGCACTACATATCCACAACTCACCACCTGAGCCGTTACGGTGACCGGGACAGCGCCTACGCGGGGACCGGACGGCGACGGCACCCCGTCGCGTCCAGGTGGCGTCAGGGGGTACCGGGGATGAGAACGGCGACCGGCGGGGCGTCAGGAGCGATGCGTGCGGACGGCCGGGACGGCCCGGAGGAACGCGTTCAGGGCAGCAGGACCGACGCGCTCGGCGTCGCCGTGCTCGTCGGCTGCGCCACCTGGTCGCTGATCGCCGCGGCGGGCCGGCCGGCCCGCCCCGAAGGCCTGCTGCTGGCGCTGCTCGCGGTCACCGCCGGATACGCGGCGGGCCGGATCGCGGGCGCCCTGCTGCCCGTCGCGGCCCCGGCGGGCATGGCGCTCGCGATCGTCGTCGCGACCCTGGTGATGCCCGGCCGGCTCTCCGGCACCGCCGATACGCCGCCGCTGGGCTACCCGAACGCCGACGCCGCACTGCTGGTCCTGGCCACCGGCGCCGCCTGCTGCGCCGCCTGGAGCGCGCCGTCCCCGCCACTGCGACTGGTGCTGCGCGCACTCGGAGCCGGCGCGGGGGCGCTGGCGCTGGCCCTCGGCTCCACGGCCGGATTCGCCGCGTCCGTCGGCGTGCTGCTGTGCTCGCTGGCCGCCTCGCACATGCGGCGGCGGCTGCTGGCCCTGGTGGGGTTCGCGCTGGCGACCGCGATCGCGGTCGGCGGCACGTACGCGGTGGCCACCGACACCCTGCCGTCCGGCCTGTCCGCCTCCCTCGCCGGACAGCTGACCGCACCCCGCGTCGAGCTGTGGCGCGACGCGGTGGGAATGGCCGAGGACCATCCGGTGCGCGGCGTCGGCCCCGACCGCTTCCGGGTGGAGAGCGGCGGCGCCCTGACGGCCACCGAAGGACCGCCCACTCCCCAGTCCGCCGTCTTCCAGGTGGCCGCGGAACAGGGCCTCCCCGGCCTCGCCCTTCTCGGAGCGGCGTTCGCCTGGGTCCTGTGCACGCTGTGGCGCTCCCCGCGCTCCACCCCGGTCGTCCTGACCGCCGGAGCGGCCCTGACGGGGCTCGCCATGCTCGCCACCGTCGACCACGTGCTCAGCTACGCCGTGGTGACCGCCGCGGCCGGCATCCTGGCGGGCCTGGCGGCGGCGCGTCCGCTGCCGGACTAGCCGGGGGCCCGGCGGTGCTGTGGGCCGGGGCCCGGACGACAGGCCCTAACCGGCCCGCGACCCCAGTCCCACCCACTGCCGGATCGCCGCCACGGCACCCTCGGCGTCGTCCACCGTCACGGTGAAGACGTGCCCGCTGCCCAGCACCAGCACCACCCCGGGCCCGCGGCGTACGACGACCGCGGTGCCCATTTCGGGCCGCCAGCGGTAGCCCCAGCCGCCCCAGGTGCGGGGGCTGACGAGGGGGGCGAGGTCGGCGGAGCTGACCTGGTCCAGGGGGATGCGGCGGCGCGGTACGCCGATGTGGCCGCAGCGCACGTAGAGGCCTTCGCGGTCCACCGTCACCCGCACATGGGTGAATGCGACCGTGCCGAAGAGGACCAGCAGCCCGACGGCCACACAGCCCACCACCGACATGACCAGCGGCGCCAGACCGGAGGTGTACGGGCCCTCCACGGCCAGCTCGATCCCGAGCGCCATACAGGCGGCGCCGGCGGCCGCGGGCAGCCACTGCATACGGTTGTGGGCGCGTCCTGTCCAGACCTGGGGCCAGATCTGGGGCGCGGGCGCGTCTCCCTGAGGAGCTTCCGTCATGCTGCGCAGCCTACTCAGCTACCGGCGAGTCGGCAGCCTCATGACGCGGGCGGATGAACCCGGCCGGACGGACCCGGACGGGAGGGGTTCAGGCCGACGGGCTGAGCCGGATGCGGCCCGCGCCGAGCGCCGCGCCTTCCGGGTAGGCCAGCGCGGACACGGGAAGCTCGGACCGGCGGCCGCTGAGGATCACCGTCAGGCTGCCGGACGGCTCCGCCGCCGGGTCGGGAAGCGCGCCGAGCCTGCGCAGGGCCTGGGCGGCGACCGCCTCCGCCGACCCGAGCAGGGTGACGGCGGGACCGCCGGCCCGCTCGACGGCGGCGCGGATCCGCTCCGTCACCAGCTCGTAGTGCGTACAGCCCACGACCACGGCGCGCACGTCGTGCGGCGTACGGGCCGCCGCGACGGCGATGGCCGCGTCGATCGCCGCGTCGTCGGCGTGCTGGACGGCGTCCGCCAGCCCGGGGCACGGCACTTCCGTCACCGCCGCCCCGTTGCCGAACTCCTCGATCAGCCGGCGCTGGTAGGCGCTGCCGGTCGTCGCGGGTGTGGCCCAGATGGCCACCGCCCCGCCGCCCGCGGCGGCGGGCTTGATGGCGGGCACCGTCCCGATCACCGGCACGGCCGGCTCCAGCTCCGCCCGCAGCGCGGCCAGGGCGTGCACGGAGGCGGTGTTGCACGCCACGATCAGCGCGTCGGGGCGGGTTTCCGCGGCCGCCCGCGCGCAGGCCAGCGCATGTTCCGTGACGTCCTCGGCGGTGCGCGGTCCCCACGGCATCCCGTCGGGATCCGAGGACAGTACGAGGTCGGCGTCCGGCCGCAGCCGGTGCAGCGCGGCGGCGGCCGCCAGGAGGCCGATTCCGGAGTCCAGCAGCGCGATCTTCACCCGGTCACCTTATGCGACGACCGCCCGCGGCCCTCAGGGAGTGGGGGTCCGGGCGCGTCCGGACCCCACGTGGCGCGGTTGCGGCAGACTGCGGCAGGTGACGGTGCTGACGTGGGTCGCTGGGGTGTCGCTGCTGGCGTGGGTGTGGCTGCTGCTGGCGCAGGGGTTCTTCTGGCGGACGGATGTCCGGCTGCCGGGGCCGGCGGCCGACCCCGGCGGCGGGGCCGGAGCGTGGCCGACGGTGGCCGTCGTCGTGCCCGCCCGTGACGAGGCGGCCGTGCTGCCGCTGAGCCTGCCCTCGCTGCTGGCGCAGGACTATCCGGGCCGGGCCGAGGTCTTCCTGATCGACGACGGAAGCACGGACGGGACCGGTGACACCGCCCGCTCGCTCGGCGCGCTGCACGGCGGGCTGCCGCTGACGGTGGCCTCGCCCGGCGAGCTCCCGGCGGGCTGGACCGGGAAGCTGTGGGGCGTACGGCACGGCATCGCGCTGGCCACCGAGCGCACCGGAGCGGAGTATCTGCTGCTCACGGACGCGGACATCGCGCACGAGCCGGATTCGCTGCGCGCGCTGGTGGCGGCGGCGCGGGCGGCGGACCTCGACATGGTGTCGCTGATGGCCCGGCTGCGCGTGGAGACGGTCTGGGAACGGCTGATCGTCCCGGCGTTCGTCTACTTCTTCGCCCAGCTGTACCCGTTCCGCTGGATCAACCGTCCGGGCGGCAGGACGGCCGCCGCGGCCGGCGGCTGTGTGCTGATCCGCCGCTCGGCCGTCGAGGCGGCCCGGGTGCCGGAGTCGATCCGGCACGCGGTGATCGACGACGTCGCGCTGGCCCGCGCGGTCAAGGGCGGCGGCGGCCGTATCTGGCTGGGGCTCGCGGACCGGGTGGACAGCGTGCGCCCGTACCCGGACCTGGGCGAGCTGTGGCGGATGGTCTCGCGCAGCGCCTACGCGCAGCTGCGGCACAATCCGGCGGTCCTGGCGGCGACCGTCGCCGGGCTCGTCCTCGTCTATCTGGTGCCGCCGCTGGCGGCGCTGGGCGGTGCGGCGGCGGGGGCCTGGCCGCTGTGCGCCCTGGGCGCGGCCGCGTGGGCGGTGATGACGGCGACCTATCTGCCGATGCTGCGCTACTACCGGCAGCCGCTGTGGCTGGCGCCGCTGCTCCCCTTCACCGCGGCGCTGTATCTGCTGATGACCGTCGATTCCGCGGTGCAGCACTACCGCGGCCGGGGCGCGGCCTGGAAGGGCAGGACCTACGCGCGTCCCGACGCCTCGGTGTAGACGGCGGCCAGCCGCGCGCCGACGGCGTCCGGTCCGAAGTGCCGCCGGGTCCGGTCCGCGAGCGCCGCGGGCTGCCGCCGCGACAGTTCCGCGGCGGCCTCGACCAGTGCGAGGGCAAGGGCCCGCGGACCGGCGGCCGGTACGAGGATGCCGCCGTCGCCGCCGACGAGTTCGGGCAGCGCCCCGGTGCGGCCGCCGACGACCGGGGTGCCGCAGCACAGCGCGTCGAGTGCCGTCGTGCCGAAGCCGCTGACGTGCCGCGGGTCCACGAAGAGGTCGGCGTGCGCGAGGGCGTGCAGGGTCTCCTTCCGGCCGAGGTCACCGGTGAGGACGGCGGCGCCGTCGGTCCCGGCGCGCCGGAGGTGGTCCCGGACGGCGCCGAGCCCGGGTCCGTCACCGATGATCCGCAGCCGTAACCGCGCATCCTTGCCGAGCGCTTCGGCGAAGGCGTCGACCAGTACGTCCCAGCCCTCGTTCCCGACGAGCGGGCCGGCGGCCACGATGCGCACCGGGTCCTGGCGGATCCGCGCCCGGGCGGGAACGTCCGGCAGCGCCCCGGTGTCCACGGGGTGCGGCACCAGGAGATGGCGGCCGGGGAGCCCGAGTTCACCGAGCCGGGCGAGCAGGACGTCACTGACGGGCAGGACCGCGGCCGCCTCCCGGTACAGCCGGGCCGCGCGCCGCCGGTCGAGCAGTCCGGGGAGCGGCCGCGTCGGGTGGCCGAGCCAGCGGCGGTCGTGCTCGGACAGGACGTACGGGATGCCGGTGGTCCTGGACAGCCACGGCAGCTGACCGGCGGCGCCCGGGGCATGGCCGTGCAGGACGTCGATCGCGCCGCACTCCACGGTCTCGATCCGGAGGACGGCCTCCATGCGGCCCGCGGTGGCCCGCTGCCCGGCGGCGCTGTCGGCCGGACGGCTCCGGCTCCCCTGCGCGGCCTCGATCTCGTACCGGTGCGGGCACCGCTCATCGCGCCCGGCGAACGGCAGTCCCGGCAGCGGCGGGGTGCTCAACGCGCCGACGGTGACCAGCTCGACGACATCGGCGACCGTGGCCGCGGCCCGGTGCCAGGCGTCCGGCCGCCGTGGCCCGTCCGGTCCTGACAGCATGGCGACCCGCACGGCCTCACCCCTTGTGACTCCTCACGGAGCGCGGCGGAAACCTCCCGGAATCCACCGCTCCGGGGCGCCACTGTGGCACAGCGGCGCCCCCGTCAGGGCCGGTTCCGCGCGCTCCGGGTCACTTACGGCCGGGCGTCCAGTTCATGCCCCATCCGTAGGCGTAGTCGACCGTGCGCTGCGGGCTCACCCCGCGCTGCGGCACCAGGTAGCGCGCCTCGCGCTGCACCACCAGGTCACCGCCCTGGTTGGTGATGAGCGCGAGGGCGCAGACGTTCGACGGCACGGTGCACTCGTCGAGCGAGAAGTCGATCGGGGCGCCGTTCAGCGGCTGGAGGGTGACGGTCGCGTGCAGTCCGGCGAAGCTGCGCGCGCCTTCGTAGATCGTCACGAAGATGAGGATCCTGCGGAACGCCTGCTTGTGGTCCAGGTTGATGGTGAGGTTCTCACCGGACTCGGAGCCGCCGGTCCTGTCGTCACCGTCCAGGTGCAGGTACGGGGGCTGGTGCAGCGATCCGAACGCGTTGCCGAGCGCCTGGATCACGCCCTTGCTGCCGTCGGCGAGTTCGAACAGCGCGCACAGGTCGAGGTCGAGGTCCGAGTGGAAGGCCGACGGCTTTCCGCTCTTGCGCCCCCAGCCCTTGAACTGTTTGTGCATCTGCCAGCTCAGGTTCACCCGCATCGCGCCGGAGACGCCGCCCTGCTTGGTGAGGGAGACCGACGGCGCCTCCTTCGTCAGCGTCACCTTCGTGAGCCGCACGGGCTGCGGCGCGGCCGGCGGAGCGGCCGGCGGCTGCACCGGCGGGGGCGGTGCCTGGTACTGCTGCGGAGGGGGCGGCGGTGCCTGGTACTGCTGCGGCGGCGGCTGGTACGCCGGGTGCGGCTGCGGCGGGGCCTGGTAGGGCTGCGGCGCCACGGGAGCGGGAGCGGTCACCGGTGCGGGCGCGGCGGGCTCGTCGACCGAGATCCCGAAGTCCGTGGCGAGCCCGCCGAGTCCGCTGTCGTAGCCCTGGCCCACCGCGCGGAACTTCCAGGCGCCCTGCCGGCGGTAGAGCTCGCCGAGCACGAACGCCGTCTCCACGGACGCGTCGGTGCTGTCGAAGCGGGCCAGTTCCGCGCCGTTCGACGGGTCGCTGAGGCGGATGTGCAGACCGGGGACCCGCCCGAAGGTCCCGCCGTCACTGGAGGCGACGAGCACGATGGTCTCGATGGCCGGTTCCACACCGCTGAGATCGACGGACAGGGTGTCCGTCACCGCGTCACCCGCGGTGCGCTTGCCCTCGTGCCGTACGGCACCGGACGCGTGCGCGGGCTGGTTGTAGAAGACGAAGTCGGCGTCGGATCTGACCTTGCCGCCCACCAGCAGCAGGGCGGAGGCGTCCACGTCCGGGACACCGGGACCGGTACGCCATCCCAGCTCCACGCGGACCGCCGGCACGGACACCGGCACGTTCGTGCCCTTGCGCATCGTCATGCTCTCCCCTTTTGCACGGTGCCGTCCACCGTAGCCCGGACCCACGACCGCCGGACATACGCTGCCGCCGCGCGGTCGGGAGCGACCGCCGGTAACGCCCCGCGGGCACGGCTTTTACGCGATCTCAACGCTCAATGATGACCGATTTTCGTTGATTCGCTCGTATTGGGGATCGACCGTCACTCACAGCACACAAAACAACCTACTAATCGGTCTCCCCAACCGGCACATCGTGGGCTTAACTTAAGTGCCATGAGCTCCCCCCGCGGCACCTATGGTGGCGGCTACTACGCAGCGCCGTCCTTCCCGGACACGCCGATCTACGACAGCCTCGTCGCTGAGCGTGGCACCCCCCAGATCGCCCCGATCAGAGTTCCGTCGGAGTACTCGTACCCGTCGTACGAGACCGGCAGGAACCTCCCGGCACTGCCGGCCGCCCTCCCCGCGCTGCCGTCCGGTTCGTCGTCGCAGTACGCCCAGTACCCGGCCGCCCAGGGCGGGTACAACGGCTACCCGTCGAACGGCTACCAGCCGCAGCCCGCGCCGGTGCAGCACACTCCCGCGCCGTACATCCCGCAGCAGGCCGGCGGGGGGCGCGCGAGCGGCTCGTACAACGGCTTCAACGGTGCGAACGGCTTCACCGGGGCGAATGGTTACAACCCCGGCTCCACCGGCAGCTATCCGGTGCAGCAGCCGCAGCCGCAGGCCCCCGCGCAGGGTCTGGGCTACGACTCCGCGCGCCAGGCGCCGCAGCGCCCGGTGCAGCCGCGCCAGGTGCCGAACGGCTATGTCGAGGACCCGTATCAGCAGCGGCGTCCGCTCGGCCAGGGGAACCAGGGCTACTACCAGGGCTGAGCGGAGTGCGGGATTCGGCCGGGCGGCTCACGGCCGGTCCTGGCAGGATGCCGGTATGTCGACGCACGCCCTGCTCAGCGCCCTGTACATCTACCCGGTCAAATCGCTTCGCGGCCTGGCCCGCGAAGCGGCGGACGTGGAGCCGTGGGGGCTCGCCGGAGACCGCAGGTGGATGCTGGTGGATGCTGACGGGCGCGTCATCACGCAGCGGCAGCAGACGAGTACGGCACTGGTGACCGCGCAGCCGTCGGGGGGCGGCTCGCTGCGGTTCACCGCGCCCGGCCAGGAGGCCCTGCGGGTGGCCCGGCCGGAACAGGGCACGCCGGAACCGGTGCTGATCTTCCACGACAAGGTCGATGCCGTCGCGGCGGGCGACGAGGCCGCCACCTGGTTCAGCGACTATCTCGGCGTGCGGGCGCGCCTGGTGTACATGGCCGGCCCGGCGGTCTGCCGCCCCGTCGACCCGGAGTACTCGCGCCCCGGCGACACGGTGTCGTTCGCCGACGGCTTCCCGCTGCTCCTCACCACCACGGCCTCGCTCGACACCCTCAACACCCATATCGCACAGGGCGCCAACGCGGCCGAGGGACCGCTGCCGATGAACCGGTTCCGGCCGAACGCGGTCGTGGACGGCACCGAGGGGTGGGCCGAGGACGGCTGGCGGCGGATCAGGATCGGCGCGGTCACCTTCCGGGTCGCCAAGCGCTGCGCGCGCTGCGTCGTACCGACCACGAACCAGGACACGGCGGAACGCGGTCGCGAACCGATGCGCAGCCTGGCGAAACACCACCGGATCGACGGCGCGACGATCTTCGGCCAGAATCTGATCCCCGAACACCCCGGAACCCTGCGGGTCGGCGACCCGTTGACCATCCTGGAGTGACGCGTCGAGGCATCGCTCCTGCGACCACCGCGCGGACGACTCCGCTCACCCCGCGCGGTCGCCGCGCCGTTTGAGGTATTCGAACGGTCGAAGGGGGTGCTGCTCCATGGGCTCCAAGGTGCGTTGGTGGCGGTGGCGGCGCAATCCGCTGCGCCGCGCGTCGGATCTCGCCGAGGCGTGGATCGGCCTGGTCACGGTGGTCCTCGTGCTCTGTGCCGTGCCCGCGGCCGGCTGGTTCACCGGCCAGGCCGCCAACCGCGCCCTGCAGCGCACCGTGCGCCACCAGCTGGCGGAGCGCACGCTGGTGCCCGCCGCCCTGGTGACCGCCGCGCCCCGGTCGGCGGCGGGGACCGACACCGAGGCCGGCCAGGCGCGCCGGACCCGGCGGCCCGCCGTACTGACCTGGACGGCGCCGGACGGCTCGGCGCGCAGCGGCACCGTCCGCGTCGAGAACCAGGAGCAGGTGGACGGCCGGCTGCACATCTGGACCGATCGCGGCGGGCGGCCGGTCGATCCGCCGCTGGACCGCGCCACCGCCAGGGCCCACGCGGCGCTGGCCGGGCTCGGCGGGGCGGCCCTGGCGGGCGCGTTGCTGCTGGGCGTACGGCAGTTGCTGCTGTGGCGGCTCATGCGCCGCCGGCTGCTCGAATGGGAGCGCGAATGGACCCGCGCGGGCCAGGATTGGGGACGGGCGGGCGCCGGCGGCTGACCGCGACTCGTCATGGAGGGCGTCCCACTCACGCTACGGTGGATCCCCCGGTCGGCTATACGCAAGAGGTGGGGGCAGGGCAGCCCGATGGCACATGGCGTGGTGCAGGTGACCAGCACGAGCAGCTCGCGGTGGCGCCGCCGTTCGGGAGAGTACGAGACCCTGGCCGCCGCCCTGGAAGCGGCCGGTGACGGCGACGTGCTGTCGATCGCGCCGGGCACCTACCGGGAGAACCTGGTCGTCACCCGGGCCGTCACCCTGCGCGCCGCGGAGGGCCTGGGCTCGGTGCGGATCGCCCCCGCCGGCGGTGTGGCGCTGACGTTGCGCGCGGCGGCGCTCGTCCAGGACCTGACCGTCGAGGGGCAGGACACCTCGGCGGCCGCGCTGCTCATCGAGGGCTGCGCCCCGGAGCTGACCGGGCTGCGGGTCGCGACCAGGTCGGCTGTCGGGATAGAGGTGCGCGACAGCGCCCGTCCCACCGTCCGGCAGTGCACCGTGGACAATCCGTCGGGCCTGGGGATCAGCGTCCTGGAGTCGGCCGGCGGAGTGTTCGAGGACTGCGAGGTGGTCTGCGCGGGTCAGACCGGAGTCTCGGTGCGCGGCGGCGCCTCGCCCCGGCTGGAGCGCTGCCGCATCCACCACACCAACGGCGCGGGCCTGTCCGTCACCGGCGAGGGCACCTCCGCCGAGGCCGTCGGCTGCGAGATCTACGAGATCAAGGGCACCGGTGTGCAGGTCGCCTCGCGCGCCACCGGGCACTTCACGGACTGCCAGGTGCACCGCACCACGGGGGACGGGATCACCCTCGACACCGACGCGGTGCTCACCCTGTCCGACTGCGACATCCACGACATCCCCGAGAACGCGATCGACCTGCGGGCCCGTTCGGTCCTCACCCTCACCCGTTCCACCGTCCGCCGCTTCGGCCGCAACGGCCTGTCGGTGTGGGACCCGGGTACCCGGGTGGACGCCAACCGGTGCGAGATCCACGACAGTACGGGCGACTACCCGGCGGTCTGGGTGAGCGACGGGGCCGCGGCCGTGCTGGACTCCTGCCGGGTGCACGACGTGCCCGACGCCCTGTTCGTCCTCGACCGGGGCTCCCGGGCCGATGTCGTGGACAGCGACTTCTCCCAGGTGCGCAACACGGCGGTGTCGGTGAGCGACGGCGCGACCGTCCAGCTCGACGACTGCCGGATCCGCGAGGCCGCCACCGGCGCCTGGTTCCGCGACCACGGCAGCGGCGGCACGCTCGCGCAGGTCACCATCGACGACACGGCGACCGGTGTCATCGTCACCAAGGGCGCCGACCCGGTGCTGGACCGCTGCACCGTCACCAGCCCCGCGGAGGCCGGGTTCTACGTGTCGGCCGAGGGCCGCGGCACCTTCACCGGCTGCCGGGTCACCGGCAGCCGCGGCTACGGCTTCCATGTCATCGACGGCTGCCGCAGCACCCTGACCCGCTGCCGCACCGAGCGCTGCGAGCGCGGCGGCTACGAGTTCGCCGAACCGGGCCCGGTCACCGAGGACTGCACCAGCGACCGGGCGGCCGAGCAGACCCCGGACGCCGGGCAGCCGGTGACCGCGGTGGCCGCCGTCGAGTCGTTCGGGCTGCTGGGCGGGGTGCCCCAGCAGGGCTCCGCCGAGCCGGCGGCACCGGAGCCCGTGATCCGGGCCTCGGACGACGTGCTGGGCGAACTCGACGCGCTGGTCGGCCTGGACAGCGTCAAGCGCGAGGTGCGCACCCTCATCGATCTGATCGCCGTCGGCCGCCGCCGCCAGGAGGCCGGCCTCAAGGCGCCGTCGCTGCGCAGGCATCTGGTCTTCACCGGCTCCCCGGTACCGGCAAGACCACGGTGGCGCGGCTGTACGGCGAGATCCTGGCCGCGCTGGGTGTGCTGCAGCGCGGGCATCTGGTCGAGGTGGCCCGGGTGGACCTGGTCGGCGAGCACATCGGCTCGACCGCCATCCGCACCCAGGAGGCGTTCGACCGGGCGCGCGGCGGTGTGCTGTTCATCGACGAGGCGTACGCGCTGTCGCCGGAGGACTCCGGGCGGGACTTCGGCCGTGAGGCGATCGACACCCTGGTGAAGCTCATGGAGGACCACCGCGACGCGGTGGTGGTCATCGTCGCCGGGTACACCGCCGAGATGGAGCGCTTCCTCGCCTCCAACCCCGGTGTGGCGTCCCGGTTCTCCCGCACCATCACCTTCGGCGACTACACCGCCGACGAGCTGCTGCGGATCGTCGAGGCGCAGGCGATCGAGCACGAGTACCAGCTCGGCGACGACGCGGGCGACGCGATCCTCAAGTACTTCAACGCCCTGCCCCGGGGGCCGGGTTTCGGCAACGGCCGTACGGCGCGGCAGACGTTCGAGGCGATGGTCGAGCGGCATGCGGGACGCCTCGCGCACGTCACCGAGCCGAGCCATGACGAGCTGCAGCTGCTCTACCCGGAGGACCTGCCGGAACTGCCCTGAACGGGCAGGCCGGGCGGCCCGGGTGTTTCCGCGGCGGGTAACCGGCGCAGCAGCGCGGCCCGTTCGGCGGCGAAGACCGGATCGCACGGGAAGCCGGAGTGGCCCAGCACCGGTTCCGGCAGCGGATGCCGCGGCGTCCGGCCGTACGCGACCGGGTCCTTGAGCGGGCCGCGGTCCACCACCGTGCCCTCCCCGACCCGCACCGGGCCGCCGATCGGGTCCGTACGCCGCCACAGGTTGCGCCACGCGCTCAGCTCCCGGTGCAGCGCACGCAGCTGCGGCGGGCCGAAGTACGCGGGGAACCACCGGCCGTAGAGCCGCTCCAGCGGGCAGCCGTAGGTGAGGAGGGCGACCCGGCGCCGGGTCGCCGGGTCCAGCTGCCAGACGGCCGCCGCCGCGAGGACGCTGCCCTGCGAGTGGCCGGACAGGATGATCCGGCCGCCGGTGCGGGCGGTCCAGGTGGCCATCCGCCAGGTCAGGTCGGGCACGGCCCGTTCGGCGTAGCAGGGCGGCGCGAACGGGTGGGCGGCGCGCGGCCAGAACGTGCCCACGTCCCAGAGGATGCCGATCGTGCGGCGTGCCGAGGCGTCCCGGTAGGCGCGGCGGCCGAGCGCCAGCAGGGCCACGACGCCCGCGCCGACCAGCCATGAGCCCAGCGACTGGGCGGCCCGCGCCACGTCCGGGAGCGGTCCTGGAGTGCCCTCCGCCGCCTCTCCGGGACCGGCCCCGCCGGTCCACGCCCCGACGACGGCGCCCGCGCCGAGCAGGAACGAGACCCCGCAGACCAGCGCGACCAGCGACGCGGCGGAGTCGGTCAGCCCGGCGCGGGCGATCGCCCCGGCGATCTGCCGGGTCCTGGCGGGCTGCCGGGCCTCCCCCGGATAGAGCCCGGCCATCTCCTCGCCGACGGCCAGCCGCTCCCGCCACAGCCGCCATGCCGCGCCGGCCACCATGCCCACCAGCACGACCAGCAGGACCGGGATGATCGACGCCTGCCACGTCAGCAGCGCCGGCGGTCCCCACAGCGGACCGCCGTCCTGACCCGGTGTCGCGCCCCGGTCCAGCCAGTCCGCTATCCGCTGGGACACCCCGCCGGTCAGCACACCGCCCAGGGCGCACGCGAGCAGCGCCACCGCGGGCCCGCCGAGGCCGTGCAGCACCGCCTGCCCGGCGTGGCCGCCGAAGTGCGACGCCTCCACGGCGGGCTCCGGGGACTGCGACGGGATCCTGGGCGGCGGGTCGTCGGCCTCGTGGTGCATCAGGGCGGCCGTCACGGCCAGCGCGGCGATCAGGGCGCCCTGGACGAGCGTGAGGGCGGTGAAGGTGGCATCCGCGGGCAGCCGGCCCGCGGAGGACCAGCCGGGACGGTGCCAGCACGCGTGGACGGCGACGGCGGCCAGGACGGCCGGGCCGCCCCACAGCAGCAGCCGGGCGGTGCGGTGGTCCGTGGCGTCGTCCGGTTCCGTCTCGCTGCGCCCCGCACGGCAGGTCTCGGTAACCGCCGTGGCGGCGAGGACGGCGATCAGCCCGCCGAGGGCCCAGCCGGTGGCGCCGAGCGCGCCGTGGTCGCGGCGGAGCGCCGGCACCAGCAGCGCCGTCGCGACGGTGAGGGCGCCCGCGGCGGTGTGCGCGGAGCGCAGCCGGGCGACCAGCCGGCGGCCGTACCAGAAGCCGGGCAGCGCCAGCGCGGGGCCGCCCGCGCCGGGACGGTTGTCGGTGGCCGGCCGCTGGGACTCGTACGCGTACCAGGTCCGGTGCGAGAGCCACCACAACAGCGCGGTGAGCGCGCCGGGCACCAGGGCCGCGAGCGCCAGCCGGCGACCGGGCTCGGACCACCAGCCGCCGCGGTGCGCGGCGGCGAAGCCGAGCCAGTACGTGCCGCGGACACAAGAAGGGCTGCCCGCGCACTGCCAGCCGACCAGGTCCATGGAGACCTCGCAGACGGCGGCGACCAGCAGCAGCGTCAAGGTGAGCGCGATGAGCCGCACCAGCACGTCATAGACCCGGTTCAGGCCGCCCCTGGCGGTCGGCGGGCGCATCCAGTGGGCGAGGTTGGCGACCATGAACGGCATCAGGAGCAGCCACATGGCCCGGCTGCCGTTGCCCGAGGTCAGATTGCACCAGGTGTAGGCCTCGGGCACCGGCGCGTCCCGGTCGGCGCCGGGGTGGAGTTCGGCGTCGGCGTCCACGGTCCGCCGGTAGAGCCCGGCCGTGTCGTCGCCCGCCACCCGCACGGTGCGCGGATCGCCGAGCATCCCCTGGGGTGTGGCGCCGCCGACGCCGTGGACGAGCAGTTCGAGTGCCGGTTCCCACGCGTCCGCGGTACCGGGTGCGGGATGCCGGTTCACGTGTCCCCCGTCCTGTCGTACCGTCCCAGGATCGGCGCCCCGGCGGGCGGACGCAGCCCTCCGTACGGAATGTGACCCGAAATCGTGACAAGGACGCGCCGCGGAGTCCCGATCACCCCCCGCACGCCCTGATGGCTCCCGCATGGAAGGATGACCGTGGTTCGATGGCGGTCGACGGGACGCATGAGACGAGAGACAGGGCCACGGGTGAGCGACAACCAGAATCTCCTCGCCGAGCAGCGGCGTGCCCTGATCCTCGACGAGGTCAGGCGGCGCGGCGGGGTACGGGTCAACGAACTCACCCGCAAGCTCAACGTCTCGGACATGACCGTCCGCCGCGATCTCGACGCGCTGGCACGGCAGGGTGTCGTGGAGAAGGTGCACGGCGGCGCGGTGCCGGTGGTCGAGGCGAGCAGCCACGAGCCGGGCTTCGAGGCGAAGTCGGGCCTGGAGCTCGGCGCGAAGGAGGCCATCGCGCGGGCCGCCGCCAAGCTGGTGACGCCGGGCAGCGCGATCGCCCTGTCGGGCGGCACGACGACGTACTCCCTGGCCCACCGCCTGCTGGACGTACCCGACCTGACCGTGGTGACCAACTCGGTGCGGGTCGCCGACGTCTTCCACACCGCACAGCGCCGGCCGGGAGCGCAGAGCCGGGACGGCGCCGCGACGGTGGTGCTCACCGGCGGAGTACGGACCCCGTCGGACTCCCTGGTGGGCCCGGTCGCGGACCGGGCGATCGGCTCGCTCCACTTCGACATGCTGTTCCTGGGCGTGCACGGGATCTCGGTCGAGGCCGGCCTCTCCACGCCGAACCTGGCGGAGGCCGAGACCAACCGGCAGTTCGTGCGCTCGGCACGCCGGGTCGTGGTGATCGCCGACCACACCAAGTGGGGGACGGTGGGCCTCAGTTCCTTCGCCTCACTCGAGGACGTCGACACCCTCGTCACGGACGCCGGCATCCCCGAGGTGCTGCGCGCGGAGATCGCCGAGTACCTGTCGGACCTGGTCGTAGCGGGCGAGACGGACACCGACGCAGACAGCTGACGGCTCGTCACGTAAGGTGCGCCCATGGCCCGCCGATCGCGCTCCCCGCGCCCCCTGCGCCGCGTCGAACTGGACTTCCTCGACACCGCGCCCGTCCGTCTGGTCTTCACCCTCGCGATCACGTCGTCGCCGGAGGCGGTCTACCGCGCCCTGGCCATCGACACCGAGAGCACCCCGGAGTGGTTCGCCGCGGTGAAATCCGCGCGCCGCACGGAGGTGGGCCGCGACGTCGGCCTGGCCGGGGGCGTCCGCTTCGAGGAGACGGTACTGGTCGACGAGGCGCCGAAGCGCTACGTCTACCGGGCGGACACGTGCAACGCGCCAGGGCTGCGGGCCCTGTTGGAGGAGTGGCGGGTGGAGCCGGTCGGCCCCGGCAGCCTGGTGCAGTGGACCTTCGCGATGGACGGCCCGGCGCCGTTGCGCGTCTTGATGCGGGTGCTGCGGCCGGGGCTGGGCCGGGCGTTCCGCGGCGCGGTGCTGGCGCTTGACCGGCGGCTTGCGGGGGTGGGGTAGTCGGGGGCCGGGACTTCCGGGGCGGGGCTTCGAAATCGACTATTTACGGGCGTGGCCGCCCACAAATAGCTCGGCAGCATTTCGAAACCCCACCCCTCCAGCCCCGTCCCCCTCACGTCACAGCCCGGCTGCTGGTGCGGACCGGCACAGATCCGGGCCGCACCTCGCCAGCCCCATCGCCCTCACATCACTGCCGCCCTACCGGACTCAGCGGACGTTGGATGCGCGCAACCGGCGGCTGACCTCGCCCAGCCCCTCCGCGATGGCGGTGAGCTGCTCGCGGGTGAGGACGTCTATCAGCAGCTCGCGGACCAGGGCGACGTGTCCCGGGGCGGTCTCGCGGACCTTGGCCCAGCCCTCATCCGTGAGGCAGGCGACGACGCCGCGTACATCGCCGGGAAAGGACCGCCGGCGGACCATGCCGCTCTTCTCCAGCTGGGTGACCTGGTAGGTCAGCCCGCTCTTGGAGGTGAGCAGGGCATCGGCGAGCTCGGTCATGCGCAGTTCGCCGCAGGGGGCCGCGGAGAGCCGGGTGAGGATCTCGTACTGCGGATGCGAGAGATCGGCGTCGTCCTTCAGCTGCTGTTCCACCCGGCGGCCCAGCAGGCTGCTCGCCGCCAGGAAGCCCGTCCAGGCCGCCATCTCCTGCTCGTCGAGCCACCTCGTGTTGTCCATGGGGCCATCGTAGCGCTGTTGTTCAAATTCGAATTAGCCGATACGGTCGGACCAGTGGTTCGAATTTGAACCACGCCACGTCCCCCACTCCAGGAGAACCGCCCTATGCCCTCCCCCACCGCCCAGCTCTCCCCGCCGGACCTCCGTACGCCCGCCCCGGCGACCGCGGCGGCCTCCCCGCACGCCTATGACGCCGGGCTGCTCCTGCTCCGGCTCGCGGTGGGCCTCACCATGGCCGCGCACGGCGCCCAGAAGCTGTTCGGCTGGTTCGGCGGGGGCGGTCTCGACGGGACCGGCCAGTTCTTCACCATGAGCGGCTACCCGTCCGGCAAGGCGATGGCCGTCGTGGCGGGCCTCAGCGAGACCTTCGGCGGGCTCGGCCTGGCCGTCGGCCTGCTCACCCCGCTGGCAGGCGCCGCGGTGGTCGGCACCATGGTCAACGCGCTGGCCGTGAAGTGGGGCGGCGGCTTCTTCGCGCCCGAGGGCGTCGAGTACGAACTGCTGCTGACCGCATCCGCCGCCGCCCTCGCCCTGACCGGCCCCGGCCGCCTGGCCGCCGACCGCTACCTCCCCGTCCTCCGCTCCCACCGACTGGCATACGGCGCCTCCGCAGTGGTGTTGGGCGTCGCAGTGGCGGGCGTCATCCTCCTGCTGAGGAAGTAACCGGCAGAACGCCCCACCAGGCTGTGACGTGAGGGGGACGGGGCTGGTTGGGGGCACCCCCGGCCGGAGGTTGGGGGAGGGGTACTTCGAAATGCTGCCGAGCTATTTGTGGGCGGCCACGCCCGTAAATAGTCGATTTCGAAGCCCCACCCCGGAGGACCCGGCCCCCGACCGCACCACCAACCGTCAGACGTCGCCCCGAGCCAACCGCAAGGTACGAATCTCGAACGGCCGCAACGACAACTCAACGGCGCCGGACCCACCGCCCACGACCGCACCCGTAGGACGCTCCAGCAGATCGCACACAGTGGCGGACCCGACCTCGAACCCCGCCGTCAGTCGCGCCCTCGCCCGGCCGCCGGCCGACTCGTACAGCCGCACCACGACATCACCGCTCCCGTCGTCCGCCAGCTTCACGGCCGTCACGACCACCGCGTCATGGTCCACCGAGACCAGCGGCACCACCGCCGCGCTGCCCGGCACCCGGCGCTCGGGCAGGTTGATCCGGTATCCCTCGCGCACCGCGTCCCCGATGGCGGCGCCGGGGACCAGCGCGTAGCGGAACCGGTGCGTGCCCTGGTCGGTGTGCGGGTCGGGGAAGCGCGGTGCGCGCAGCAGCGAGAGCCGGACCGTGGTGGTCGTCCCGCTGCTGAGTGCGGACTCGGTGCCGCCGGTGAGTGAGGTTTCGGCGTCGGGCCGTACGGTGCGGGTCACGTCGTAGCCGTACGTCGAGTCGTTGACGACGGCGACACCCCAGCCCGGCTCCTCCAGATGCACGAACCGGTGGGCGCACGCCTCGAACTTCGCGGCGTCCCAACTGGTGTTGGTGTGCGTGGCCCGGTAGAGGTGGCCGAACTGGGTCTCGGCCGCCGTGCGGTCGGCGTGCAGGTCGAGCGGGAAGGCGGCCTTGAGGAACTTCTCGGTCTCGTGCCAGTCCACCTCGGTGGCGATGTCGAGGCGCCGTTCCCCCGCGGTCAGCGTGAGTACCTGCTCCACGCGGGAGGAACCGAAGTTCCGGGTCACCCGGACCGCCGCCACGCCGCCGCCGACGGCGTCCAGTTCCAGGGTGTCGACGTCGGTGAGGTCGGTGACCGTGTTGCGGTAGAACGTGTCGACGTCCCAGGCGTCCCAGCGGTTGGGGAAGTCGGGGTGCAGCTGCAGGAGGTTGGCGGCGGCGCCCGGGGCGATCGTCTCGCGGCCGGCTTCGATGTCGTAGACCGAGACGACGAGCCCGCGCGCGTCGACCGCCACCCTCAGCACCCCGTTGGCCAGGACGAATCCGCCGCCCTCACGCGGTACGGCGGTGACCGCCGCGCCGCGATACGGTGCCGCGACGACGGCGCCGCCCGCGGCGACGCCGGAGCGGGCGTGCGGCGCCGCGTTGAACACCACGGAGGTTCCGTCGGCCGGGCTGCCCGCGAGGGCAACCTGCGCGTCGGCGATGATCCGGTCCAGTTCGGCGCCGACTGCCGCGTACTTCGCCTCCGCCTCGCGGTGCACCCAGGCGATGGACGAGCCGGGGAGGATGTCGTGGAACTGCAGCAGCAGGACCGTCTTCCAGATCCGGTCGAGGTCTTCGTACGGGTAGGGGAAGCCGGCGCGTACGGCCGCGGTGGCGGCCCACAGTTCGGCCTCGCGCAGCAGGTGTTCGCTGCGGCGGTTGCCCTGCTTGGTGCGGGCCTGGCTGGTGAGTGTGGCCCGGTGCAGTTCCAGGTACAGCTCCCCCACCCAGACCGGGGCGTCCGGGTATTCGGCGTGGGCCTTCTCGAAGAAGGCGGACGGCTTCTCGAAGACGACCTTCGCCGAGCCTTCCAGGTCGGCCAGCCGCTTGCCGTGCGCGAGCATCTCGCGGGTGGTGCCGCCTCCGCCGTCGCCCCAGCCGGTCGGGGCGAGCGAGCGGGTCGCAGAGCCCTTCTCCTGGAAGTTGCGGACGGCGTGGGCGACCTCCTTGCCCGACAGCTGGGCGTTGTAGGTGTCGATCGGGGGGAAGTGGGTGAAGACCCGGGTACCGTCCAGGCCCTCCCACCAGAAGGTGTGGTGCGGGAACTTATTGGTCTCGCTCCAGGAGATCTTCTGGGTCAGGAACCACTTGGCGCCGGCCTGCTTGACGATCTGCGGGAGCGCGGCCGAGTAACCGAACGTGTCCGGCAGCCACACCTCTTCGGTGTCGATGCCGAACTCCTCCAGGAAGAACCGCTTGCCGTGCACGAACTGCCGGGCCAGCGCCTCGGATCCCGGCATGTTGGTGTCGGACTCCACCCACATCCCGCCGACCGGCACGAACCGCCCTTCCGCGACGGCCTTCTTGACCCGTGCGTAGACCTCGGGCCGGTGCTCCTTGATCCAGGCGTACTGCTGCGCCTGCGACATGGCGTAGACGAACTCCGGGTTCTCCTCCAGCAGTGCCGTCATGTTGGAGGTGGTGCGCGCGACCTTGCGGACGGTCTCGCGCAGCGGCCACAGCCAGGCCGAGTCGATGTGGGCGTGGCCCACCGCGCTGATGCGGTGCGCGGAGCGGTGCGCGGGTGCGGCCAGCACCTCCGTGAGCTGCTCGCGGGCCGCGGCCGCCGAGCCGCCGACGTCCTGCAGGTCCACGGCGTCCAGCGACCGTTCCACCGCGCGCAGGATCTCCCAGCGGCGGGGTGATTCGGTGGACAGCTCCGCCATCAGGCCGCCGAGCACCTCCAGGTCCTGGACCAGCTCCCACACCGTCTCGTCGAAGACCGCGAGATCCATCCGGGCGAGCTTGTACTGCGGTTCGCTGCCGGCGGTCTCCTTGTCGCCGAGGTCGGTGGGCAGGAAGGGGTGGTAGTCGAGCAGTACCGGGTTGGACGAGGCCTCGATGTGCAGTTCCACCCGCTCGCCGCCGGCGACGGGCGCGCCGATCCGGATCCACTGGTTGCGCGGGTTGAGTCCCTTCACCGGCGAGCCGTCCGCCCGGTAGACCAGGCCCTCACACTGGAAGCCGGGCATGTTCTCGTCGAAGCCGAGGTCCAGCAGCGCCTCGACGGTCCGGCCGGCCCATTCGTCCGGTACGACGCCGGTCACGGTGATCCAGCTGGTGCCCCACGGCGGGCCCCAGGGCGCACCGGTCTCGATGGGCGTGCGGGGCGCCGCCAGGCCCTCGGCCACCGGGACGGGCTCGCCGGGGGCGTTCCAGATCCCGATGTCCAGCGGCACCGACTGCGGGTAGACGGCGGGGCGGATGCGTTCGTCGAGGACCCGCTTGAGCCGGTCCTCGGTGACGGTTCGGTTGCTGTGCATGAGGGTGGGGTTTCCTTAGATCCAGGTGAACGCGGCGGACGACGGGGCGGAGGAGGTGAACAGCTCACCGACGGCGCGGACTTCGAGCCGGGTGACGGCCTCACCGGCGGTACGCCGCAGGGCGGGCAGGTAGTAGGCGGTGCCGGGCGTCCCGCCGAGGAAGCGCCGGCCGCCCCCGGGCAGCACCTGGTGCACCTCGTAGTGCCGGACCGGGCTGGCCGAGCGGCGCCAGCCGATGCGCAGGGCGGCGGAGGCACCGTCCGCGGCGGTGACGGAGGAGGTGACGGCCGGCAGACCGGGCCGGGCGGGGGGTTTCGGAGCGGCATCGCGCACCGCGAGCCCGCCGAGCCGCCAGCGGACCGCCGTGCCGCCGGATCCGGTGAGCCGGACTCCGAGGACGTGCAGGACGTTTCCGTGCGGCGGTCCCAGCCGTACGGTCGCCGTGGTCCAGCCGCGGCCGCCCGCGGGGAGGGAACCGGCGGGGACGTACCGGAAGCGCGGCGGCGTGCCGGGCGTGCCGGGCGTGCCGGGCGTGCCGGGCGTGCCGGGACCGTCGAGGGCGACGGCCACGTCGACCCGGACCGGGCCGGAGCCCGGGTCGGTGCGGTGGGTCAGTTCCACCACGGCGCCGCCGGTCAGCGGCAGTCGGGCGGCGTACAGCTCCAGCGTCGCCGGGTCGTCGAGCACTCCGTCCACCAGCAGGCTGCTGCCGCCGCGCCAGGCGTCGGCGAAGTCGAACGACACGCCCGGCCGGGTGCCGGCGCCGTGCACCACCCAGCGGCGGCCGGGCAGCCGGTCCTGCAGGCCGAGGTGGTTCCAGGCGGTGTCGGAGGACGGTGTGCCGTGCTCGTACCAGCGCAGGCCGTGCCCCGTGTTGAAGGTGGTCGCGAACGGCAGCGCGGTGAGCGTGGAACGATCGGCGACGGATGCGGCGGGCGCCCGCCAGCCTCCCGTGCCGCCGTGCGGCGCCGAGGGATCCAGCGAGGGGCCGGTCCAGAACCGGTCGTCGCGGGCGTGGAAGTCGCCGGGCGCGCGCCGGTCGGCCGGCAGGCTCGTCCAGGTCCACTCGGGGCGGTAGAAGCCGTACGAGGTGACATGCCGCGCGTCGGCGGGGACGATCGCGTCCCAGTCGACCGGGGTGTCCCAGCCGCGGGACTCGACATCGATGCCGGCCCACACCGCGTAGCGGCTGCGGTCCAGTTCCCCGGCGAGGGTGCCGGAGGCGGCGAGGCCGGACCTGCTCCAGTCGAAGTTGACGAACAGGGTGTCGGCGGCGGTGAAGAACTCCTGGTTGCGCGGGTTGAGTTCGTTCTGCCAGTCGACGGCTCCGGTGTCGGTCATCGCGTCGTACCAGGTGACCCGCAGGCCGCGGCCGTGGGCGCGCAGGTACTGGACGAAGTCCCGCATGCCGGTGGCGAGGGCCGCGTCCCCGCCGCCGGTCTCGGCGTTGAGGAACCAGCCGTCGAACCCGTACACCCGCGCGACCCGGATCAGCTGGTCGGCGATCGGGAACCGCCCGTCGGCGCCGCGCTGCACGAGGTCGCGGGTCCACCGCAGATCGCCGCCGTAGGCGACCGGTGGCAGGAAGACGGTGCCCAGCACCGGCACCCCGTTGCGGTGCGCGGCGTCCACCACGGGCGCGTTGGGGGCGAGGATCAGGCCCTCGCCGGAGGAGCCGCCCCAGAACACCAGCTCGTCCAGGTACGCCCAGTGCGTCAGCGCGTAGTAGTCGGCGGTGGCGGAGCCCTGGGAGGGGTTGCCCGCGGTGTGGTCGAACGCGGCCAGGCCGGAGATCCGCGCCTGGCCGGCGCGCGCCGTGGTGTTGGCGGGCGGGGGTGCGAAGCGCGCCGCGAGCGGGACGCTCGCGGCGTTGAACGCCAGGTCCGGGTCGGTCTCCGGTGTCCACGCCTTGAGGCTGCGCCATTGGATTCCGTCGCCGGGTGTCCCGGCGGGGAGGCTGTCGGGAAACCAGTACGAGGCGTGGGGCTGCAGGTCCCGGGCGGGTCCGGCCGCCGCGGCCGCGGCCGGCAGGCCGGGAGCCAGGAGGAGGCCCGCGGTGCCGGCTCCGGCGATCAGGACCCGGCGGCGGGAGGGCCGGGGCCGGTCCGCGGCAGGGAGGGCGGTGGCGGGGTCGGCAGAGCTGCGGTGCTCGGTCATCGGTGCGCTCCCTAGGGGTGGTCGACCTGATCGACGGTGAGGACCTCGGTGATGCCGCGGGCCGCCAGATGACCGGCGTCGTCCGCGAGTTCGGCGAGTACGGCGGTGGGCCGGGCACCGGTGGCGGCCAGTCGCATCCACGCCTCGAAGAAGGCCCCGCCGGGTGCGCACACGGAACGGGCGGGCGCGCTCACCCGGTCGCCCGCGTCCACCACCAGCGCGGTGGTGCGCGGCGCCGGGCGGTGCTCGCGCCCGCGCCACTGTTCGACGGCGCGGGCGACGGCCGCGCCCGCCGGCTTGACCGTACGGTCGGTGGTGAGCAGCCCCAGGCTGTACTCCAGCTCGGGGAAGTCCGCCAGCGCGCGGTCCACGTCGTGGGAGCACCACCAGGTGATGCCCCACACGTCCGGGCAGTCCAGCGCCGCGGCGATGGTGGCCTCGGTGAACTCGGCGGCGTGCCCGGCCGGGATGTGCGGGGCGGGCGCGCCCACCTCCTGGAGCCACACCGGCCGGTGCGGGTCGGTGGCCCAGGCCTTCGACAGCTCGATCAGATAGGCGGCGTGCTGCTCGGTGGCGGTGCCGGTACGGCCGTGCCGCTGCGCGGTGCCGTTGAACACCCAGGAGTGGACGGCGGTCGCCGCGCCCAGCAGTGCGGAGTGGCCGGGGGTGAAGGGGTGGTCGTCCTGGTACCAGGACGCGTCGTAGGACGCGTGCAGATGGAACTTGCCGGGCGCGCCCTCCTCGCACGCGGCCAGCACCCGCCGCAGCCAGGACTCGGCCTGGGCGGGGGTGATCCGGTCGGGGTCGGGGTGCGGTCCTGAGGAGAACTGGTTGATCTCGTTGCCGATGGTCATGCCCAGGAAGCCGGGCCGGCCGGCGAGCGCCGCCGCGAGGGTGCGCAGGTAGTCGGCCTCGCCGTCGATGACGTCGGGGTCGGTGAAAAGGTTGCGGCGGTGCCAGGTGGTGGTCCAGGAGGGGATGAAGTCGAAGCTGGACAGATGACCCTGCAGCCCGTCCACCGCGGTGTCGAGTCCGCGCTCGGCCGCCGCGTCCACCAGCTGGACGAGCTGCTCGACGGCGCGCGGCCTGATCAGGGTGCGGTTCGGCTGGAAGACCGGCCAGAGCGGGAAGACCCGGATGTGGTCGAGGCCGAGAGCGGCGATGGAGTCCAGGTCGGCGCGGACTTCGTCGAGGTCGAAGTCGAGCCAGTGGTGGAACCAGCCGTGCGTGGGCGTGTAGTTGACGCCGAAGCGCATTGCGTTCATCCGGTGCGGTGTCCTCAGTGCGGGGAGAAGGGGAGCGGAGGCTCAGCCCTTGACGGCGCCTTCGCCCACGCCGCGGAAGAAGTACCGCTGCAGGCAGGCGAACATGACGATGAGCGGGGCTACAGCGATGATGGTCCCGGCCGCGACGAGCCTGGGGTTGTTGGCGAACGTGCCGTGCAGGAAGTTCAGCCCGACGGTCAGCGTGTACTTGTCCGGGTCGGACAGCACGATGAGCGGCCAGAGGAAGTCGTCCCAGGCGCCCATGAACGAGAAGATCGCCACGACCGCCAGCGTGCCCTTGACCGAGGGCAGCGCGATCCGTACGAAGCGCTGCCAGACGTTGGCGCCGTCGATGACGGCGGCCTCCTCAATCTCGTACGGGAGGTGGCTGAACGCGTTCCGCATCAGCAGCACGTTCATCGCGCCGATGCAGCCGGGCAGCACGACGGCGATGAGGGTGTTGTTCAGCTGCAGATCGCGCATGGTGGTGAACTGCGCGATGAAGATGGACTCGAACGGCACCAGCAGTGCCATGACGAAGGCGGTGGTCGCGAGCTTGCGGCCGCGGAAGCGCAGCCGGGCGAGCGCGTAGCCGGCCAGGGCGGAGCCCACGCAGTTGGTGACGACGCTGGCCGCCGCGACCTTGAGCGAGTTCAGGGCGTACTCCCAGACGGGGATGATGTCCGCGACGCCGGAGTAGTTGTCCAGCGTCGGATGCTCGGGGAGCAGCTTCGGCGGGTAGCTGTACATGTCCTCGGTCGGGCCCTTGAGCGAGGTGCTCAGCTGCCACAGGAACGGGCCGATGGTGACGACCAGGACGGCGAGCAGCAGGACGTAGCGGAGCACGAGTTGCCAGCGGGGCATACGGCCGCCCATGTCACTCACCGTCCTTGCGGTCGGCGCGCAGCACCAGCAGCATCAGGACCAGGGTGACCGCGAAGATCACCACGGAGAGCGCGGAGGCGTAGCCGGTGCGCCCGGACAGTCCGGTGCCGACGCGCTGGACGAGCATGACGATGGTGGTGTCCTCGCCGGCCGGCCCGCCGGTGGGGCCGGCCATCAGATAGACCTCGGTGAAGACCTTGAAGGCCGCCACCGACGACAGCGCGCCGACCAGCACCATGGTGGAACGCACCGCCGGGACGGTGATGCTGACGAAGCGGCGGAACGCTCCGGCACCGTCCACGGCGGCCGCCTCGTGCAGTTCCTTCGGTACGTTGGCCAGCGCCGCCAAGTAAATGATCATGTAGTAGCCGAGGCCTTTCCACACCGTCAGCGCCATCGCGCTGAACAGCAGCAGCCACTGGTTGCTGAGGAACTCCACCGGGCCGGTCCCGAAGTACCCGAGGATCCCGTTGACCAGCCCGCGGTCGTCCAGCATCCACACCCAGATGAGCGCGACCACGACGACCGACGCGACGACCGGGGTGTAGAAGGAGGAGCGGAAGAACGCGATGCCGGGGACCTGCTTCTGGACGAGCAGGGCCAGCAGGAGCGGCAGCAGCACGGTGCACGGCACCACGAGCAGCACATACAGCGTGCTGTTGCGCAGCCCGGTCCAGAACTGCTCGTCGTCCAGCATGTCCTGGAAGTTCCGCAGCCCCACCCAGTGGCCGGGGGTCAGGGTGCGGGCGTCGGTGAAGGCCGTGCCGACGGTGCTGATGAACGGGTAGAGGCTGAACGCGGCGATGATCACCAGGCCGGGCAGCAGGAACAGCCAGGGGCTGGCGGCCCGGTGGGTCCGTGCACTCATATCGGGTCCGCCCGCTCAGCTCTGCTTGAGCAGCTTGTCGCTCTGGCTGACCGCGTCGTCCAGAGCCTGCTGCGGCGACTTCTTGCCCTGCAGCGCCTTCGCCACCTCGTTCTTGAGGATGGTCTTCATCTCGTCGGTCATCACGACCGGCGTGTAGTTCACCGCGCCCTTGAGCAGCCGCGCGGAGGCCACCCGGACCCGGCCCTCGTCCGTGCCGTCGTCCTGGGTCCAGTACGGCTGGTCCAGCGAGCCGGCGGTGCTCGGGAAGATCGCGACCTTGTGCGCGAACGACTCCTGGTTCTGCTTGTCGGTGATGAAGTGCGCGAAGGCGATGGCCGCGGCCTTGTGCTTGCTCTTGCTGTTCACCGCCATGCCCATCACGTACATGTTGGGGTGCCCGGTGTTGTTGGGCGCGTCGGTGATGCCGAGGTTCTTGTACAGGTCGGGCGCGTTCTGCTTGAAGGTGCCCAGGTCGTGCGCGCTGCCCGGGTTCATCGCGACCTTCTGCTGCAGGAACTTCTGGCCGACGGCGTCGGGGCCGCTGGTCAGCGCCTGGGAGTCCAGGCCGCCGTTCTTGAACAGCTCCAGGTACTTGGTGAGCAGCTCGGCGCCCTTGGCGTCGTTGTACGTGAACTTGGTCGCGTCGGCGTTCATCAGCGGGACGCCGTAGCGGCCGAAGTCCTCGATGGACGGGGTGCCCGCGAGGGTGGCGGTCTTCCCGCCGGACTTCACCGCGATGGTGTTGGCGTCCGCGAAGAGCTCGTCGTAGGTCTTCGGCGGCTTGGCCGGGTCGAGGCCGGCCTGCTGGAACAGCGTCTTGTTGTAGAAGAGCGGGCCGGTGTTGAGGTACCAGGGGAAGGCGTACGAGCCCTCCAGGCCCGGCAGTTCATTGCCCTTCCACGCCTCGGGCGTGTAGTCGCCCTTGAACTTGGCGGCGGCGGGCTCCTTGTCCAGGCTCATGATCACGCCGGCTTTGGCCAGCGGGTACGACAGGTCGGGCGAGACGTTGACGACGTCGGGAAGGGTGCCGCCGGCCGCGTCCGCGCTGAGCTTGTCCGCGTAGTTCTCGGCGGGCTGGTCGAGCCACTTCACCTGGACGCCGGGGTTCTGCTTCTCGAAGTCCTTGGCCAGGCCCTCGAAGTAGTCCTTGTAGTTCGCCCGCAGGTTCCAGGTCTGGAAGCTGATGTCGCCCTCGATCTTGCCGTCGGCACTGCTGCCGGTGTCGTCGCCGCCGGAGCCGCAGGCGGTCAGCGTCAGCGCGGACAGCAGCAGGGGGACGACGACAACGGCTGTTCTACGGGTGGCGCCGCGGCGGGGGCCGCGCTCTCCACGGGTTCTTCCACTGGATACGGACATGGCTGACAAGCTCCTTCGCTCGGGCCAGGAGGGGGGCGACGTAAGGCTGCACCCGCGTCGTGAGCAACGTCAATGGTTAACCGGAGATGAATTCACGCCATCCCACATATGTGCAGGTGGGAGCAGTTCTATCCGCAAAACTAATGCGCTTTAGTACATGTCAGCTCAAGCGCATTAGTACCCGGTCGCTCTCCGGCCCCGGGAGTAGGACATAATCCAGCCATGGATCCCGTGCGCCGCACTCCGGCCCGCCGACCGACGATGAAGGACATCGCGCAGCGCGCGGGTGTCTCGGAGAGCGCCGTGTCCTTCGCGCTCAACGACCGGCCCGGCGTCTCCCCCGCCACCCGCGACCGGGTCCGCCGGGTCGCGGAACAGCTGGGCTGGCGCCCCAGCACCGCCGCCCGCGCGCTGTCCGGCGAGGGCGCCGCCACCGTCGGCCTGGTGCTGGCCAGGCCGGCGCATACGCTCGGCGTCGAGTCGTTCTTCCTGCAACTCGTCTCGGGCATCCAGGAAGTGCTGGCGCGGCGTCACCTCGGGCTGCTCTTCCAGGTCGTCGAGGATCTCGGCGAGGAGTGCGCGATCTACCGCCGCTGGTGGGCCGAACGCCGGGTCGACGGGCTGCTCGTCGTCGACCCCCGGCTCGACGACCCCCGGCCGGCGCTGCTCGACGAACTCGGCCTGCCCGCCGTCGTGATCGGCGCGCTCGCCCCGGGCACCCCCGCGCACTCCGGCATCTCCACCGTGTGGGCGGACGACGCGGGCGCCATGGCCTCGATCGTCGACCATCTGTACGGGCTGGGGCACCGCAGGATCCTGCACATCGCCGGCCTGCCGCACCTCGCGCACACCCAGCGCCGGGTCCGGTCGCTGCGCGCCGAGGCCACCCGCCGCGGGCTGCCCGACGTCCACTCCATCAGCACCGACTACTCGGACACCGAGGGCGCCGAAGCCACCCGCCGGGCCCTCGCCCGGCCCCGGCCGCCGACCGCGATCGTCTACGACAACGACGTCCTGGCCATGGCCGGTCTCGCCGTCGCCAACGAGCTCGGCCTCGCGGTCCCCGGCGATCTGTCCCTCGTGGCCTGGGACGACTCCGTGCTCTGCCGCAGCGCGCACCCCGCACTGACCGCGCTCGTCCGCGACACCAGCAGCTTCGGCCGCCATGCCGCCGAGCAGTTGCTCAGCCTCCTCGACGGGAACCCCGCCCGCGAGGTCCAGGACGACCTGCCGCGCCTCATGGCCCGCGCGAGCACGGCGCCGCCCGGTAGCTGACTTCCCTTGGTCAGCGGTACTCGGCGAGCCGGGGGCGGACGCCCAGCAGGACCAGGACCGCCGCCGCGGCCAGCGCGCCCGCGGGGACCGCCGGCCAGCCGGCGAGGGCCGAGCGGGCGCGGCCGGCGTGCAGGTCGAAGTCGGACCGCTGCTGGTCCGCGAGCGCGTCCAGCGCGGTGGCGAAGTCCCAGAAGTCGAAGGCGACCTGGCCGCGGCCGACTTCGGTGAGCACGGTGACCGCCTCGTCGAGCCGTCCCGCGGCGCGCAGGTCGCGCAGCTTCCGGTCGTCGGCGCGGAAGTGGCCGTAGCGGGTGAGGACGTCCTGGTAGGCGGGGCGCTCCGCGGTCGTGGCGTACGACTCGGGCGCGAGGAGAACGTCGAGCCGGCGGGTGAGCGTGTCGAACCGCTCGCGCTGGTAGCCGGCGGAGTCGGTGTCGTGGACCAGCCAGCGGCTCTGGGTGGCGGCGGCGTCGGCGGCCACCGCGCGGGCCTCGGCCAGCCGGGACCAGGGTCGCAGTCCCTCCCGGCCCGCGGCGCCGACCTCGGACGCCGCCGAGGTGAAGGAGAGCGCGCCGGCCAGGGTGACGACCAGCGCGGCGACCGTGGCGGCGACCAGTGCCGGGTTGAGGACCCGCCGGTAGCGGCGGGCGAGGTCCCGCTGCCACCACAGGAGGAAGCCGAGGGTGAGGACACCGAGCACCCCGACGAGCCCCGCCGACCAGTTCGCGCTGTCCCGCGTCTCCGACTCCAGGTGCGCGGCCTGCTGGGCGTAGGTCTCCGACAGCTCCGCCGCGACCGGCAGCAGCTCGTTGCGCAGCACGTCCGCGGCCTCGGAGGACAGGGCGACGGCGGCGTGCGGCGGCGTTCCCGCCGGGCGGTCGGGCTGGGTCTCGTCCACGTAGGACGAGCGGGCGCTGGCGTCGTCGTAGCGGCCGAGCGCGTCGAGCAGGGAGCGGACCCGGTCGCCCTGGGCGGGGTCGGCGCCGAGTTGTCGCAGCAGTCCGCTGACCTCGGTGCGGCGCTGTTGCGCGGTGATCAGTGCGAGCAGCCGGTTGCCGACCTCCACGTCCGGCTGGAGCGCCGAGTGGCCCGGCACCAGGGAGTTGGCCCGCTGGGCGTCGAGGTCGGCGAGCGCGAACCGCAGTTCGGCGGCGACGGCCGCCCGCTGGGTGACGGCCGTGCGCAGGTCGGAGGCGTCGCCCCGGACGTCGGCCGCGCCGAGTACGGCGGCCGCGCAGAGCGCGGTGAGCGCGGCCACGGCGATCACGGCCGACACGACGAGCCGTACGGGACCGGTGAGCGGCAGCCGCGGACGCCGCGCCGGGGAGCGCCGGGCGCGCGGCGGCAGGGTGGGCGGCGCGGCCGGTCCGCCGGCCGGCGCGGCCCGCGGCGCCTCGGTCGCGGACACCCGCTGGACCGGCGGCGCCTGAGAGGTCGTCATATCGCGACGCTAGGCGCGCACCCGGAAAGGAGGGTGTCCCACCGGCGGACTCCAGGTGACCGGCCCGTAACAGATGGGAACGGAGGGCGCCCCTCCGCGCGGGCGGTCGGCGGCAAGCCCGGCCGTCCGCCCCGTCCGCCCCTTCAGCCCGGTCGGTCCCGTCAGTCCTTGTCGTCCGGCTTCCACAGCGAGTGTTCGCGCCGCGCCCACCAGGAGGCCACACTCCCGGTCCGCATGCCGAGCCGCGCCTCGGGATCCTTGCTGGCCATCCAGACGTGTCCGGTGATGCCGGCGGCGAGCAGCAGGGCCAGCCAGTCGTGGACGAAGGTGGCGCCGGTCCGCCAGAGCACCGGGGCGAGGTGGGTGAACCACATCAGCAGCCCGGTGCCGATCATCACCAGCACCGCGCCCGCGATGAAGGCCGAGTAGAGCTTCTGGCCCGCGTTGAACTTGCCCGCGGGCACTCCGTCCTTGCTGCGCTTGCGCAGTACGGTGCGCAGCCAGTGCCAGTCGTGCCGGCCGAAGCGGTTGAGCCGGCTCAGATCGGCCCGCAGCGCGCGGAAGAAGATCCCCGCGAGCAGCGGCGCCGGGAGCAGCAGCCCGGACCACTCGTGCACGGTCACCACCAGCCGCCGTCTGCCGACGAGTTCGGAGAGCGGGGGCAGATAGAGGCAGGCTGCGGTGAAGACGCAGATGCCCATCAGCCAGGCGGTGCCGCGGTGCACCCAGCGTTCGGCGCGGCTGAAGCGGCGCAGCCGCCGTGCCGGCTGCCGCGGCGCGGTCGGGGCGGTCAGGCCGTCAGGAAGTGGGGTCATCGGACCGTCCGTTCGACTTTCCGACCCAGGCGTCGACGTCGTAGCCGAGCTTCTCCCAGTAACCGGGTTCGACGCTCTTGGTGAGGGTGATCCCCGAGAGCCATTTCGCGGACTTGTAGAAGTACATGGGCGCCGCGTAGAGCCGGACCGGGCCGCCGTGGGCGTGGGTGACCGGCTTGTCCTGCATCGTCAGCGCCACCATGACGTCGCCGCGGCGGGCCTGCTGCAGCGTGAGGCTCTCGGTGTAGGCGCCGTCGAAGCAGTCGAACCGGATGGCGGTCGCCTCCGGCCGCACCCCAGAGGCGGCCAGCAGCGCGGAGAGCCGCACACCGGAGAAGGCGGTCTTCGGCACCCGCCAGCCGGTCACGCACTGCACGTCGTGCACCAGCCGCTGCTGCGGCATGGCCTGCAGGTCGGCGAGCCGGTAGGTCATGGGGCGGTCGACGAGCCCGCCGACGGTGAGCCGGTAGTTCTCGGCGTTGCGCTTGGGCACCGACGAGGTGACCGAGTAGTAGCGGAATCCCCCGCCGCCGGGCAGCAGTCCCGTCACCCCGGTGGGGTCCTTGGCGCTCACCTCGGCGAGCACCGCGTCGAGACGGTCCTGCACATGGCTGCCCAGCGCGACCCCCGCGGCGCCCAGCCCCAGCATTCCCAGCACGACGCGCCGCCCGACCGGCGCACCGCGCCGTTCGTTCTCGTCCCCCGGGTCGTCGGGGGCGTCGTCCACGCGGGGTTCTTCCATAGGTCGATTCGAGCACGTGGGAGGGCCGCTGGCCAGGGGCGGCGCCCCGACGTCAGGCTTTCGTCATAACTCGGGCCAGGAAACGGCCCAACGCCGCGTTGAATTCGTCCGGGCGTTCGAGATTCGGCAGATGGGCGGCGCCTTCGATGATCACCAGCTCGGATCCGGCGATCCGCCGGTGCATGGCCTCCGCGTCGGCGACCGGGGTGTACTCGTCGTCCCGGCCGACCACGATCAGGGCGGGCACGGTGATCCTGCCCAGCAGGTCCCCGTAGTCGGGTCGTTCGGCGCGCCCCCGCAGGGCCGCAGCCGCCCCCTCGGGCGGAGCGCCGTACATCATGCCGCGCACCTGGTCGGCGACGGCGGGCAGCGCCTCGATGTTGTAGGGCGCGACCATCTTCGACAGCACCTCGTCGGTGTACCCCTTCAGCCCCTCGCGCACCAGCCGTTCCGCCATGGCACGCCGTACCCGCTTGCCGTCCTCGGTCTCGGCCGCCGGGAAGGTGTCGGCGAGCAGCAGGCCGCGGACCCGGTCGGGGAAGAGCCGGCAGAATTCCATGACGATCTGGCCGCCCATCGACAGACCGCCGATGACGACCCGGTCCAGGCCGAGGTGGTCGAGCAGGGCCGCGATGTCGCGGGCGAAGGTCTCCAGCGGGGTCGTGCCGGGGACGACGGTGGTGGCGCCGTAGCCGCGCAGGTCGGGGGCGATGACCCGGCGGCCCCCGGCGGCGAATGCACCGACCTGGGGCGCCCACATCGAGCGGTCGAAGGGATGGCCGTGGACCAGGACCAGCGGGTCGCCCGAACCCGCGTCCTCGTATCCGACGGTGATGCCGCCGACCTGTGCCGTTGCCGCCGTCATCGCGCTGCCCACCTGTGCTTTCTCCGTCGTCCGGCCGCGTCGTCCGTCGCGTCCGGTGCCCGTACCGTCTCACTGGCCGGTCCCCCGCCCGATGCTAGGACTGGCCAAGGGGAGAGTGCAATGTTTATCTTGTTCTCGGTGCAATATGAGGACGGGACGGAGCACGTGATGGAGGACTACCGGGCGGTCGCCGACGCGGTCGCGGCGGACATCGGTGCGGGCCGGCTGCGGCCGGGCGACCGGCTCGCCACGCAGCGCGCGTTCGCCCGCCGGCACGGCATCGCGAACTCGACGGCGAACCGGGTCTACCGCGAACTGGCCCGGCGCGGTCTGGTGGTCGGCGAGGTCGGGCGCGGCACGTTCGTCCGGGCCGCCCCCCGGACGCCGGGGCCCGCGCTGGCCGAGCCGGCCGCCGCGCCGGTCGACCTGGAGCTGAACTACCCGGTGGTGGCGGGGCAGACCGCCCTGCTGGGCGAGGGGCTCGGCCGGCTGCTGCGGACCGACGTCCTGGCGGACGCCCTGCGGCCGGTGGGCCCGGCCGGCACTCCCCCGGCGCGCGCGGCGGCCGCCGCGCTGCTCACCGGGGCCGGCTGGGCACCGGATCCGGCGCGGGTGCTCTTCGCCGGCAACGGCCGGCAGGCCATCGCCGCCGCCGTCTCCGCGCTGGTGCCCACCGGCGGCCGGCTCGGAGTGGAAGCGTTCACCTATCCGGTGGTGAAGGCCATCGCCGCCCGGCTCGGCGTCACCCTCGTCCCGCTCGCCCAGGACGAGGAAGGACTGCTGCCCGACGCCCTGCTGGCCGCCCATCGCAGCGCCCCGCTGGCCGCCGTCTACCTCCAGCCGACGCTGCACAATCCGCTGGCGACGACGATGCCGGAGCGCCGCCGCGCCGAACTCGCCGACGTGCTGCGGCGCACCGGCGTGCACGCGGTGGAGGACACCATCTGGGCCTTCCTGTCCGACGGCCCGCCCCCGCTGGCCGCCTGGGCCCCGGAGCACACCGTGGTCGTCGACAGCCTGTCCAAACGGCTCGCACCGGGCCTCACCGTCGGTTTCGCCATGACACCCCCGCACCTCACCGACCGGATCGCGACCGCGCTGCGCGCCGGCGCCTGGACCTCGGCCGGCTTCGCGCTCGACGCGGCGACCGGCTGGATGACGGACGGCACGGTGTCGTCCGTCGGGCGCGCCAAACGCGAGGACGTGACGCTGCGCCAGGAGATCGCGGGCCGGCGGCTCGCGGGCTTCGCGGTACGCACCGCACCGTCCTGCTACTTCGTCTGGTGGGACCTGCCCGAGCCCTGGCGCGCCGAGACGTTCGTGGCCGCGGCGGCCCGGCGCGGTATCGCGGTCACCCCCGCCGCGGCGTTCGCCGTGGGTCCGCACAGCGCGCCGAACGCGGTCCGGGTCGCGCTCGCCTCGCCGCCGCCCGGCACGCTCTGCACGGCGCTCGGCACTCTCGCGGCGATCGCCGCCGGCTCCCCGGACGACGCGATGGTCGGCTGACCCGCCCGCTCGGAGGGATCGCCGGGAGGGACCGTCCGGAGGGCCGGGGGCTCAGCTCGGCCAGGCGCCGGTGGCGAGGAAGTGCTCGATGGCGGACGTGTACGGGGCGATGTCCAGGTGCTGCTCGGCGACCCAGGCGTCGGAGTAGTACTTGTCGAGGTAGCGGTCGCCGGGGTCGCAGATCAGGGTGACGACGCTGCCGGTCTCCCCGGCCGCGACCATCTCCGCGATGATCTTGAAGGCGCTCCACAGTCCGGTCCCCGTCGAGCCGCCGGCCTTGCGGCCGATCGCGCCGTCCAGCGCCCGCACCGCCGCGACCGACGCCGCGTCCGGCACCTTCATCATCCGGTCGATGGCGCCCGGCACGAAGCTCGGCTCCATGCGCGGCCGTCCGATGCCCTCGATACGGGAGGAGGCGTCGCTGGTCACGCCCTGGTCGCCGGTGACCCAGCCGTCGAAGAAGCAGGAGTTCTCCGGGTCGGGGACACAGATCCGGGTGTCGCGCTGGGTGTAGTGGACGTAGCGGGCGATGGTGGCGGAGGTGCCGCCGGTCCCCGCGGTGGCGACGATCCAGGCCGGCTCGGGATACCGCTCCAGCTTCAGCTGCTCGAACACCGACTCGGCGATGTTGTTGTTGCCGCGCCAGTCGGTGGCCCGCTCGGCGTAGGTGAACTGGTCCATGTAGTGGCCGCCCGAGTCGGCGGCGAGCCGGGCGGACACGGCGTACACGGTGTGCGGATCGTCCACCAAGTGGCACTGCCCGCCGTGGAATTCGATCAGCCGCTGCTTCTCCTGACTCGTCGTGCGCGGGATCACCGCGATGAACGGGACCCCGATGAGCCTCGCGAAGTACGCCTCGGAGACCGCCGTCGAACCGCTGGACGCCTCGATCACCGGTTTGCCCGGCCGGATCCAGCCATTGCACAGCCCGTACAGGAAGAGCGAACGGGCCAGCCGGTGCTTGAGGGAACCCGTCGGATGCGTCGACTCGTCCTTCAGATACAGGTCGATGCCCCATTCCAGGGGCAGCGGGAAGCGCAGCAGATGGGTGTCGGCCGAACGGTTGGAGTCCGCCTGGACCTTGCGGACCGCCTCCTTGAGCCACTCCCGGTACCCGTGGTCCGTCCGGTCCACGTCCACCGTGCGCGTACAGCCGCTGTCGTCCGTCTGCTCGATCGTGCCCACCGCGCCAGCCTCCGCTCGTGCCGGTCCCCGGCGGCACGCCGGGCCATTTCGGATCATAACGACCTGATCCGCCCCCTGTCGCGCACCGGGCGACCGGTCGTCCTTCGCCGCTGGACCCGCTCGAACGCCCCCTGTCGTGCCTTTCTCCGGGCGACCGGACCGACCTCCGCCCGGGCCGTCGGAGCCGGAGTTCTGGCCGACGGACGACGGGTCGGAGGGCCTTGCGGGAGGCGCGCGGCACCATGCGGGTTGCGGATCCCGCCACGGGGGGTGACCCTGAAGTCACATCACGGAGTACTGCAGCAGTCACTCTACGCATTTTCGCTCAGGTGTTCTCATTCCGAGCGGTTCAGGACACGGCTTCCACACGGCGGCCGGCCCTCGCCGCGGAGGGAGTCGCAGCCGTGATCATGCAAGCCGACCGACAGTGCACGCTGGAACTCGAAGCACTGCCGTCCCGCATCCAGCAGATACGCCGAATCGTTGCAGCGCAGCTGCGTTACTGGCATCTCGACCCGCTGCTCGACACCGCCCTGCTGGGTATCACCGAACTGCTGGCGAACGTCTACCGGCACGCCGGGTCCGACAAGCACTGTTCGGTCCAACTGACCCTCGTCTCGGGCCGGCTGACCGTATCCGTCCTGGACAGCGATCCCCAGCTGCCCCAGGTCAGCTCCCCCGAGCCGCTCGCCACCGGCGGCCGCGGGCTCGCCATGGTGGCGGCGCTCAGCGACAGTTGGGGAGCCGATCCGGTACCGGACGGCGGCAAGGTGGTCTGGTTCAGCCTGCACGTCGAGGCTCCGGCACCGGCGCCGCGCAGGCGCCCGGCAGCCCGGCGGGTCCCCGCCGTCGCAGCCGCGGCCTGACCTCCCCCGACGGCCCCGGCCGCTGTGTCCCCCCGTGCGGGACGCGGCGGCCGGGGCCGTGCCCGGTCCGGGAGCATGCCCGGACCGGGCCCGTTCGGTGCCGGCCTGCCGCCCGTCGGATCCCTTCCCCCCGGACGCCCTCGCGGCTCATTCCGTGGCGATGGCCCGCAGGACGTCCAGCCGCGCCGCCCGGCGGGCCGGACGCCATCCCGCGAGGACCCCCGCGACCAGGCCGACCAGCAGCACCACCGTGAGCTGGGCCGGCGGCACCGCGAAGGCGCTGGTCCCCGAGCTGTCGGTGGCCTTCACCAGCGCCCAGCCGAGGAACGCGCCGAGGCCGAGACCGCCGACGGTGCCGAACGCGGCGACCAGCACCGACTCCCAGCGCACCATCGCCCGCAGCTGCGACCGGGTCTGGCCGACCGCGCGCAGCAGCCCCAGTTCCCTGGTCCGCTCGTGCACCGCCAGGGTGAGGGTGTTGGCGATGCCCAGCAGCGCGATGAGCACCGCGAGCGCCAGCAGTGCGTAGACCAGCGTCAGCATCATGTCGATGGCCGACGCCGAGGACTTGGCGTACTCGGCGCGGGTCTGCACCGTGGGACTGCCGTACGCCGCCGCCACCTTCTCGACCGCTCCCTTGCCGTCGCCCGTGGACACCCCGTCCTTGAAGGCGACCGCGACGAGGGTGTCGGAGTCCTGCACCCGGTGCGGGGCCCAGGCCTCGCGGGTGATGACGTAGTCGCCCGCCAGATCCGCCCGTTCGTAGACCGCCGCCACGGTGAACGGCAGCCGCTTCCCGTCGGTGAAGACCAGCGAGGCCGTGCTGCCGGTCCTCCAGCCGTGCCGGTCCGCCTCGTCCCTGGCGACCGCGATGCCGTCGGCACCGAGGCCGGTGAGCGAACCGTCGACCGTGCCGAGGTCGAGGACGGTGGCGAGCGCCGCCGGGTCCGTGACGGTCAGGGTGCGTCCGCCGCCGTCGACCTTCGCGACGCCCCGGCCGAGCCCGACCGCGGTCCGCACCTGCGGCAGCCCGCCGACGGCGGGGGCCAGCTTCGGGCTGAGTCCGCTGCCGCCCGCCCCGAACACCGGGGCGCTGATCGCGACATCACCCGCGAACGACCGTGAGACCGTCTGGTCCATGGTGGCCTTGAGCGAGGCGCCGAAGACCGTGAACAGGGAGACGACCGCCACCCCGATCATCAGCGCGGTCGCGGTGGCGGCCGTGCGCTTCGGGCTGCGCAGCGCGTTGCGCCGGGCCAGTCCGCCGGTGACCCCGCGCAGCCGGGCCAGCGGGGCGCCCAGCAGCCGTACCGCGTACGAGGACGCGACCGGTCCGAGGATCACGAACGCGGCCAGGGTGAGTACCGAGCCGCCGCCGGTGAGCCAGACGTCGGGTGTACCCGCCGCGCCGGTCACGGTCAGGGCGATGCCCGTCACCGCGGCGAGCGCGCCCAGCACGGCCCGCTTCCGCGAGGCGCCCGAGGTGTCCACGGCGGTCTCCCGCAGCGCGGCCAGCGGCGCGGTGCGCCCGGCCCGTACGGCGGGCAGCAGCGCCGATCCGGTGCACACCACCAGCCCGACCAGGAACGGCAGGACCAGGGCGGTCGCGCCGATCACCAGGCCGCCGTCGGGGAACGGGAAGCCGACCACCGGGAACAGCGCCTGGAGTCCGGCCGCGACGCCGATGCCGCCGAGCAGCCCGGCGACCGAGGCGACGACGGCGACGACCGCGGACTCGACGAGCGTCGAGCCGAGTACTTGGCGGCGGGACGCGCCCAGCGCCCGCAACAGGGCGTTCTCCCGGGTCCGCTGGGCCACCACGATCGCGAAGGTGTTGTGGATGCTGAAGGTCGCCACCAGCAGGGCGATGCCCGCGAAGACCAGCAGCAGCGAGGTGAAGATCTTCAGGAACGTGCCGGAGATCATGGTGAGGCTCTCGTCCGTGGCCTGCTGCCCGGTGATCGCCTCGACGTTCGCCGGCAGCACGCGCGCGAGCCGGTCGGCGAGCTCCCGCTGGCCGACGCCCGGCCCCGCGCGCACCTGGATGGTCGACGCCAGGCCCGGCTTCGGGGTCAGGTAGCGCTCCGCGTCGGCCCGGGTGAGGCCGGTGAACGTGGTCTGCCCCATGCCGTCCTCGCCGCCGAAGGCGGCCACGCCGACGATCGTCACCCGGACCGGATCGGGCGTGCGCAGCACCGTCGTGTCACCGATCCGCAGCTTGCCGGACTTGGCCGCGCCCCGGTTGATCACGGCCTCGCCGGGCGCCTTCGGGGCCCGGCCCTCGGTGAGGGTGTACGGGTTGAGCTTCGGGTCCTCGATCCAGTTGCCGGCGAGGGTGGGCGGGCCCTTCCCGCCGACGGCCTTGCCGTCGGAGCCGACGAGCTGGCCGGCGCCCGTGATGTTCGGGGCGGCCGCGGCCACTCCCGGCACCGCCACGATCCGCTGGACGAGCGCGGTGTCGACGGGCTCGCGGGTGCCCTGGCCGCCGCCGGGCACGGTGATGACGTCGGAGCTGCGGACGACCGCGTCCGTACCCCGGTTGGCGTCGGTGAACAGGGTGTCGAAGCTGGCCTTGAGGGTGTCGCCCATGACCATCGTGCCGGTCAGGAACGACACACCGAGGAAGACCGCCAGGAAGGTGCCGGCGAAGCGCCGCTTGTGGGCGCGCAGCGAGGCGCGGCTGATCCGCAGTGCGGCGCGGGCGCCGCTCATGACCCCGTCCCCCTGTCCGCGCCCGCACCGGTGAGGCCGTCGAAGGCCTTCATCCGGTCGAGCACCTTCTCGGCGGTGGGGTCCGTCATCCGGTCCACCAGCCGTCCGTCGGCGAGGAACACGACCTCGTCGGCGTGGGCGGCGGCGACCGGGTCGTGGGTGACCATGACGACGGTGCGGCCCATCTCGTGGACCGCGCGCCCCAGCAGGTTCAGCACCTCGGCGCCGGAGCGCGAGTCGAGGTTGCCGGTCGGCTCGTCGGCGAAGACCACGTCCGGGCGGCCGGCCAGCGCGCGGGCCACCGCCACCCGCTGCTGCTGGCCGCCGGACAGCTCGCTCGGGCGGTGCAGCAGCCGGTCGCCGAGACCGACGACGTCGATGAGCGCGTCCACCCAGCCGGTGTCGGGCCGGGCGCCCGCCAGGTCGAGGGGCAGCGTGATGTTCTCGGCGACGGTCAGCGTCCCCACCAGGTTGAACGACTGGAAGACGAAGCCGATCCGCTCGCGGCGGAGCAGCGTCAGATCCCGGTCCCCGAGTGTGCCCAGGTCCGTGCTGCCGATGAACGCGGAGCCGGAACTGAGGGTGTCCAGACCGGCGGCGCAGTGCATCAGGGTGGACTTTCCGGAGCCGGACGGGCCCATGATCGCGGTGAAGCGGGCCGCCGGGAACCCGACGGTGACACCGTCCAGCGCCCGGACCTCGGCGTCCCCCGCGCCGTAGACCTTGAAAGCGTCCATGACGCGGGCGGCGGAGGTGCCGACAGGGGTGAGGGTGGTCATCGGGAACCGTCCTCGGTGCCGGACCGGTCGGACTTCCCGCGCGGCCCGTGCTGTTCGTACGGTCCGTGCTGCTCGTTCAGTACGGCGAGCCGGCTGCGGTACTCGTCCTCGTCGATCTCGCCCGCGGCGTAGCGGCGGCCGAGCAGCGCCACCGGAGCGTGCTCGCCGTTCACGGCCCGCCCCTGCCACGGGCCGCGGCCGCAGCCCCGGCCGCGCCACACGGTGCGGCGCAGCACCAGGACGATGCCGACCACGACGAGCGCCCAGACGAGCGGGAAGAACAGGATCCAGGGGCCGGGCCCGCCGTCGTTCCATGCCATGACGTTCATCGGAATCGTCTCCTCGGTGATGGTGGGATGCGATGCATCCCGGCACCACCGAGCCTGGTCCGGAACGGCCGCCGGGTCGTCGTACGGCCAGCGGCACTCCGCGTACCACGTGGGGAGTACGAACGCCGGCCGCGGCTACGTCCGGCGGCCGGTCAGAAGGTGACGGCGATCCCCACCTGCGGTCGCTTGCCGCGCCGGAGCAGCGCGCCGCCCACGTCCAGGACCCTGAATCGCAGGCCGTACTTGCCCGCCATGGCCTTGCGGACCCGGTCGAGCTGCGCCGCGTCCAGCAGCCGCGCGGTGCCCTCGGCGGTCGGCGCTCCGGCGGCGATCCTGCCCCGGGCGTCGCACGGGGCGACGGTCACCCGGCCGCTGTTGCGGATCCGCTTGACCTTGCCGGTGTCGTTCTTGGTCCAGACGAGCAGCTCGTCGCCGTCCCGGACCGACCACACCGGGGTGGACACCGCGTCGCCGCTGCGGCGGTACGTGGTCAGGCTGATGTAGGGGCTGCGGGCGAGCTCGTCGGTCACCATGGGACCGGAGAGTACTCCGCGAGGACGGGGACCACCACGCGCCGCCTACCATCGGAGTGATGGAGACGTGGCGATGCACCGGACTGCGGTGGAAGGGCGGCCCGGGCTCCTGGGAGCCGTGCTGGCAGTGGTCGCACCCCCGGTACGGCGAGCGGAGCAGCCCGGTCCCCGTCGGCGGCCCGCTCGCCCTGGCCGTGGGCCAGGACGCGGTGCGGCGCTGTACGGGCGTACGGCGGGCCGGCCGGCACCTCGTGTGCCCGCGCGCCGCGGAGCTGGGCCCGACGGCCCGCCGGGACCTGTGCGACGACTGCGCGGCGCTGGACCGGCTCTCGTCCGTCGCCGCCGACACCATGGCCGACGACCCCCGGCCGTACTCGGTGTACCTGGCCTGGTTCGGTCCCGGTCTGACCAAGGTCGGCATCACCGCGGCCGAGCGCGGCGCGGTCCGGCTGGTGGAGCAGGCGGCGGTCTGTTTCAGCTTCCTCGGACGCGGTCCGCTGATGGCCGCCCGGCGTACGGAGGCCTCGCTCGGCGCCGCACTGGGCATTCCCGACCGCGTGACGGCCGGCGCCAAGCGGGCGGCGCGGTGGGCGCTGCCGCCCGCCGCCGAACGGGCCGCCGAACTCCACGCCCTGTACGAGTCGGTGACCGGACTGCCGGACACCCTGGACCGGCTGCCGTACGCCCTGGTCGACCATGCGGCGCTGTTCGGGCTGTGGCCGGAGCCGCCGCGGCCGGCGGCCCGGATCACCGCGCTGGCGCCGGGGACGTCGGTCACCGGCACCGTGCGGGCGGCGGCCGGGAGCGATCTGTACCTCGACACGCCGGACGGCGGGCTGCTGCTCGACTCCCGTCTCGTCTCGGGCTGGCCGCTCACCACGCCCGCCCCCGGACCGCGCTCGACGGCCCCCACCGCTCCCGTACCCCGGCCGGAGGACGTTCCGGAGCCGCTCTTCTGAACTCCCGTTCCGAACTCCCGTCCGGAACTCGCGGATCCCGGGGCCGTCCGGGTCAGCCGCGGCTGGGCTCCTGCTCCCTGACGGCCTGGCTCTCCAACGGCGGCTCGGTGGACGCGCGCAGCGCGGTCCCGGCCGGGTTCCCGGCCATCGGCCGCCCCGCCCTGATCGCCAGCAGCACCAGCAGGAAGCCGGACAGTGCCAGCAGGACGAGCGCGGCGGACCAGCCCACGACGGGCGGCTGCCACTGCAGGGAGCCGCCGGAGAACTGGTGCGCCCGGCCGAACGCGTAGCGCAGCGCGGCCCAGACGAACGCGCCGCCCTGGGCCAGTGCCCAGCAGCCGATCAGCAGCAGGGGCAGCCGGGTCCGCAGCTGTTCGGGGAGGTCGCTCCAGCGCCGGCCGGCGACCACTGCCGCCAGTACCGGGATCCCCACGGCGACGGCCAGCAGATAGCGGCCCTGCCAGATGAGTCCCAGGTGGGCGGCCTGGGGGGCCATCAACACCAGCGGACCGAAGGCGGTGCCCGCCATCAGCGCGGCCAGGACGAGGATCTCGCGCGCCCGTCCCGTCGCCAGGGCGAGCATCACGAGGCAGCCGGCCATCACCCACCACAGCACGTAGGTGAGTTCGGGAGCCGCGACGTTCAACGAACCGAAGATCGCCACCATTTGGTGCAGGTAGTTCGGGAGCAGGTCGAAGACCGCCTTGAGGGCGGAGGTCAGCGGTGTGTACTGCTCCAGGGTCTGGGTGGGCAGCGCGAGCGTGTCGGCCGTCATCGTCCAGGCGACGGCGGCCAGCCCCGCGGCGGCCGCCACCCCCAGGCACACCCACACCGGGCGCAGCCGCGCCAGCTGCCGCAGCCGTCCCGGGCGCGCCAGGATCAGGCCTCCGGCCAGCACCAGCGCGATCCACAGCGGGCCCAGCGCCCGCATGGACGCGAGCAGGACGCAGGCGGCGCCGAGCCGCACCATCCGTCGGCGCAGCTGCGGCAGGCCGTCCTCGTCGGTCACCAGCCGGACGACCACGGCCCAGGCCAGTACGGCCGCCGTGACCTCCGGTCCGTTGGGGTTGACGACGCCACCCAGGTAGACGGCCGTCGGAGTGGCGGCGGTCAGCACGCCGATCAGCGCGACGCGTCCGCTGTACCCCTTGGCCGCGCCCTCCAGGACCGTCACCACGGCGCTCGCCAGCAGCGCGGCGCACAGCAGCGCGCTCAGCAGCCGCATCGCGTACAGGCCCGCCTCGCCGGTGAGCAGCAGGCTCGGCCAGCCGACCAGCAGGTAGTAGCCGGGGCCGTAGGTGCCGGCGCTGGTGATGACCGTCGCGGTGTCGCCGGAGGGGGCGACGGTGCCGCGGCAGGCGACGGAGAGCTTGTCGTCGTTGCGGAAACACCGGTAGACGCCGTCGGTGACGTCCAGGTCGCGGTATCCGGCGGGCACGCGCACCGCCGTGAACCCGACCTCGACGTCGACCCCGACGTGGTGCGCCTCGATGACCCGCTGCTCGCCGCCGAACTCGCCGCGTACGACGGCGGCGGCCTTGACCATGTGGGCGGCCTCGTCCGGAGGCGCGGTGATGGGTGTGGCCAGCGACCACGCGGTCATGAGCGTCACGAACGTGGCGAAGGCCAGCGTCCAGACCGTACGGGCGGCGGCCCACGCCGACACCCGCTTCCGCAGCCAACCGGCCACCGTAGGGCTCCACTTCTTCCGCCGCCGACACCGCCGGCACCGCGCGGGGCGCGCCGCTGACGACCGCGCCCCGCTGACAGCCGCGCCGTCGATTGAGGCGCACCATATACGCGCGACCTGACGGCAGGGTTCCGCTCGTCCGGCACCCCCGCGACCCCAGGAAGCGCTCCTCGACGGCATCCTGCAGCAGGGGATACTCCCTGCTCACACGGGGATTTCGGCGGGTCGGTGCGGTGCCGCGGGCGTCCGCGGAGCGGCCTGGCGAGGCGGTCGCGGGGCCCGCCCGGACGGTGGGGCGGTGTCGGGAATTCCCTCGCCCGCCCCACACTGTTCAGCGCCGGGTCACCGTTTCGCGGGTTGTCGCTCATCGGCGGCGGGCCCGGTGCCGGGCCCGCCTCGAGGGTCCGCCGTGGCTCAGCCGCCGAGCGCCGTCAGGGGGTCGTCGAGCACCGGCTGCCAGGCCAGCTCAGCGGCGCCGACCAGGCTGTTGTGGTCCAGGGCGCAGGCGAGCAGCGGCACGCTGCCGCTGCGCCCCCACAGGCTGCGGTCGGCGACGACCGCGCGCAGCCGCTCCGGGTCGGCGTCCAGGAGGTGGCGGTGCAGCCCGCCGAGGAGGATGCGGTCGGGGTTGAGGACGTTGACGAGGCCGGCGAGCCCGAGGCCGAGCCGGTCGATGAGGGTGTGCGCGGCGGCGCGGACGGCGGGGTCGTCGTACTCGTCCCGGAGCAGGTCGCGGGCCTGCTCGAGGAGGGAGACCGCCGGTCCCGGCGGGCGTCCGGCCGCTTCGAGGAAGGCGAGCGGGTCGACCTCGACGTCGAGGCAGCCGCGGCTGCCGCAGTGGCAGGGCCGGCCCGCCGGATTGACGGTCAGATGGCCGACCTCGAGGGCGAGACCCGAACTCCCGGTGTGCAGCCGCCCGCCGAGCACGAGTGCTCCGCCGACACCGCGGTGGCCGGTGGCGACGACCAGCAGCTGGCCGGCCCCGCGCCCGGCGCCGTGCCGGTGCTCGGCGAGGGCGGCGACGTTGACGTCGTTGCCCAGGAAGGAGGCCAGCGGGGCGCCGCCGGGCCCGGTGATGCCGGCCCGGGCGAGCTGCTCGGCGAAGACCTGGCGCACCGGGGAACCGGCGGGCCAGGCGACGTGCAGCGGGTTCAGGGCGGTGCCCTCGGGCTCCGCGACGGCGGACGGTACGGCCAGCCCCGCGCCCAGGCAGGTACGCCCGGAGGCCCGCAGCAGCTCCGCGCCGGCTTCGACGACGGCGCCCAGGACGTGCGCCGGATCGGCGGGCACCGTCATACAGCCGGGAGCGGTGGCGACGATCCGCCCGCCGAGCCCGACCAGCGCCGCGCGGAAGCCGTCGGAGTGCACCTGGGCGGCGAGGACCACCGGTCCCGCGGGGTCGAGGTCCAGTCCGTGCGAGGGCCTGCCCTGCGCCCCGGAGGCGCCGCCCGGCCGGGTGTCCACCCGGATGAAGCCCAGTGCCTCCAGTTCCGCGGCGACCGCGCCCGCCGTGGCGCGGGTCACGCCGAGTTCCGAGGTGAGCAGGGCGCGGGTCGGCGCGCGGCCGGTGTGCACGAGTGCGAGCGCCGGGCCGAGTGCGCTCCGGCCCCGCTCGAGCCTTGTCCGAATCTGGGTCACCCCCCTATTCTGACTTTGTGCCGACGCTAAACAAAATAGGGATGGCCCTTACGGCCTCCCGCCGCCCCCCGACCGACCCCTCTCTCACCCAGCTGCGCGTCGCCCTCACCACGTTCTTCGCCCTCGACGGCTTCATCTTCGCGGGCTGGGTGGTCCGCATTCCGGCCATCAAGGCGCAAGTGGGCGCCTCCGCCAGCGAGCTGGGCCTCGCCCTGCTCGGTGTCTCGGCGGGCGCCGTGGCCACGATGGTGCTGACCGGCGGGCTCTGCCGCCGCTTCGGCAGCCGCCGGATCACGGTCGTGACCGGCGTGCTGATGTCCCTGAGCATCGCACTGCCACCGCTCACCCATTCGGCGCTCGCCCTCGGCCTGGTGCTGCTGGCGTTCGGCGCGGCCTACGGCGGGATGAACGTCGCCATCAACAGCGCCGCCGTCGACCTGGTGGCGGCGCTGCGCCGTCCGGTGATGTCCGGATTCCATGCCGCGTACAGCCTCGGCGGGCTGCTCGGCGCCGCCCTCGGCGGACTGCTGGCCCCGCATCTGTCGCCCACCACCCATCTGCTGCTGCTCACCCCGGTCGGTCTGCTGGTCGCCGCCGTCGCCGGCCGGACGCTCCTGACGCAGCGGATCACCCCGCCGGCGGACGACCGGCCGGGCCGCGGCGGATCCGCGGGACCGGCCGCCGAGGGGACGGCCGGCGCCGCGCCGACCGTGCAGCGGACCGGCCTGCTGGTGGCCGTCTTCGGCCTGATCGCGCTGTGCACCGCCTACGGCGAGGGAGCGCTCGCGGAGTGGGGGCCGCTGCACATCCAGCAGGACCTCGGCGGCGGCCAGGGCATCGCCGCGGCCGGCTACGCTGCCGTCGCGAGCGCGATGGCGCTCGGGCGGCTGTCCGGGACGGCGCTGCTGGAACGCCTCGGCCAGACCCGGGCGCTGGTGCTCGGCGGGCTGACCGCCGCTGCGGGCATGCTGCTCGGCGCGCTCGCCCCGTCCGTCTGGCTCGCCCTCACCGGCTTCGCCGTGACCGGTCTCGGCCTGGCCAATCTGTTCCCGGTCGCCATCGCCCGCGCGGGCGAACTCGCCGGACCCAGCGGCGTCGCGGCGGCCTCCACCCTCGGCTACGGCGGGATGCTCCTCGGCCCGCCCTCCATCGGCTTCCTGGCCGACGCCTTCGGACTGCCGACCGCGCTGACCACGGTGGCGCTGCTGGCCGCGACCGCGTCCGCCATCGCCTACGCCGTACGGAACCTGGGCGCCCGTACGAGCCCCTGACGGCCCGGAGCTGGTACCTGTGTCGGGCGTGCGGTCCGGGCCGCTCCGGCTCCGGCGCGGGTCGGCGCGGTGCCGCCCGGACCTGCCAGGCCGGTGCCGTACGGCCGTGCCACGCGCCGTGGCGGGATGCCACAATCCCGCCATGGAGACGGTTGAGTTCATCGAGATCCTGCGCCGGAACGGAACGCTGCTCGCCGATGCGGCCGAGCGGGCCGGCCTGGACGCACCGGTGCCGCCCTGCCCCGACTGGCAGGTGCGCGACCTCGTACAGCACACCGGAATCGTCCATCGCTGGGCGACCGGATTCATCGTCGAAGGCCGGGAGGAACCCGCGCCGATCGAGGGCAAGGTGCCGGACGACGGCGCGCTGCTCGACTGGTACCGCGAGGCGCACGCCGACCTCGTGGCCGCGCTCACCGCCGCCCCGGCGGATCTGCGGTGCTGGCACTTCTTCACCGCCCCCTCGCCGCTGGAGTTCTGGGCGCGGCGCCAGGCGCACGAGACGGCCGTCCACCGGGTGGACGCCGAGGCCGCGCTCGGTGTCGGCCCTTCCCCCGTGACCACGGCCTTCGCCGCCGACGGCGTGGACGAGCTGCTGGCCGGATTCCACACCCGTCCCCGCAGCCGGGTCCGCAGCGAACCGCCGCGCACCCTGCGCGTCCGGGCGGTGGACGCGCCCGCCGGCACGGGTGACTGGCTGGTCCGGCTCTCCCAGGAGGCCCCGCGGGTGGAGCGCGGGGCGCCGGGCGCGGCCGACTGCACGGTGAGCGGATCCGCCGCCGACCTCTACCTCGCGCTGTGGAACCGCGGACCGTACGACGGGCTCGACGTTTCCGGGGACGCGGAACTGGTGGAGCTGTGGCGGCGGGTCTCCCCCATCACGTGAGGCGCTTCGGTGCGCGGGCCCGGTGGTTCAGTCGTCGAGACCCCGGGCCCGGCGGAAGCGGGCGGCGGCGACGTCGAGGTCGACGATCGGTTCCGGGTACTCCAGGGCGGCGCGTTCGGCCGCGGGCAGCCGCCAGGGCCGGTGGACCGCACCGCCTGGGATGCCCGCCAGCTCCGGAACGTAGCGGCGTACGTAGCTGCCGTCCGGGTCGAAGCGCTTGGCCTGGGTGAGCGGGTTCAGCACGCGGTTGGGGCGGGTGTCGGTGCCGGTGCCCGCCGCCCACTGCCAGTTGAGCTGGTTGTTCGCCACATCCGCGTCGACCAGCAGCTCCTGGAAGTGCCGGGCGCCGGTCCGCCAGTCGGCGTAGAGCGTCTTGGTGAGGAAGCTCGCGGCCAGCAGCCGTGCCCGGTTGTGCATCCAGCCCTCCTGCTGGAGCTGGCGCATCGCGGCGTCCACGATCGGATAGCCGGTGCGGCCCGCGCGCCAGGCGTCGATCTCGTCCGCGTCGGCGCGCCAGTGGTCGCCACGGGTCCGGTAGTCGCGGTGTGAGGCGGCGGGGCGGGCGGCCAGCACCTGGTGGTGGAAGTCCCGCCAGGCCAGCTGCCGTACGAAGGCGTCCGCGCCCGCGCCGCCGAGGGCCGTCGCCCGGTGCACCAGTTCGGCGGCCGACAGGCAGCCGAAGTGCAGATACGGCGAGAGCCGCGAGGTGAGGTCGCCCGGCAGGTCGTCGTGCCCGTCGGCGTACCCCTCCAGCGGGCCGTCCAGCCAGCGGCCGAGCCGCCGGCGGGCCGCCGTCTCGCCGCCCTCGGGCAGCGTGGGCGACGGTGTACCGCCGGCCAGCGACGAGGGCGACGGCAGCGATCCGTACCGGACCCGCGCGCCGGGAATCCGCCGTGGCGCGGGCAGCGGTTCGCGGACGCCCTGCTCCGCCCAGCGTCGGAAGTACGGGGTGAAGACGGCGTAGTGGTCCTTGCCCTGCGGCGTCACGGCGCCCGGGGCGACGGCGGTCACCACCGCCTCGTGCACCACCAGGAGGCGGCCGTCGAGTTCCAGGGCGCGGCGCAGCCGCTCCTCCCGGCGCTGGGCGTAGCCGCTGACGCCGGCCGCGATGTGCACCTGCGCCGCGCCGGCCTCCGCGGCCACCGCGCGGACCTGTTCGGTGACGTCGCCGGTGCGCAGGGCCAACCGGGCCCCGGTGCGGCGCAGCCGGGCGTCGAGGTCGGCGAGGCAGCCGGCCAGGAAAGCGGCGCGGTTGGGGGTGGGAAAACCGGTGTCGCGGATCGCGTGGTCCACGACGAAGAGCGGGACGACCTGGGCGGCCGAGCCCAACGCGCCGCGGAGCGAGGGGTTGTCGTGCAGCCGGAGGTCGCTGGTGAACAGCGCGATGGAGACGGACATACCGCCAACAGCTACCGACCCCGGCGGCCTCCGGCCGGGCGACACGCGGAGGGCACGGTCACGCACTACTCGAAGGAGACGGTCACGCGGTGCCGAGCATGCGCTCCAGGACGGCGCGCTGGCCGGGCCGGGCCACGTCGTACCGGGTGCGCCCCAGGTCGGTGATCCCGACCCGTACGCCGCGCCGGTCCTCGTCGCAGATCCCGCGGTTGACCAGGCCGTCCTTCTCGAGCCGGGCCACCAGCCGGGACAGCGCGCTCTGGCTCAGATGGACCCGGTCGGCCAGTTCCTGGACGCGGAAGGTGCAGCCGCCGTCCGCCGGATCCCCGCCGGCGAGTACGTCGAGGACCTCGAAATCGCTGGCCCCCAGACCGTGCTGATGCAGCTCACGGTCGAGTTCGCACGCCGTACGCGCGTGGACGGCGAGGATCGCCCGCCATTGCTCCACGAGCGCTCGCTCACCTTTTTCACCGGTCATCTCTAGACGGTAGCAGAAAAACGACGCTAGATGCGCAAGCATTAAATGCACTTGCATTGGATGCATGCGCATGTAGTCTGCTCCGCATGACCTCTCCGTCCTCCACCGTCCGCGCTACCGAAGCGAGTTGGAACGCCCGCCAGTGGGGCACCCTGCTGGTGCTCTGCGCGGCGCTGTTCCTCGACGCGCTCGATGTATCGATGGTGGGCGTCGCCCTCCCCTCGATCGCCCACGACCTCGACCTCACCACCGCCTCGCTCCAGTGGATCGTCAGCGGCTACATCCTCGGCTACGGCGGCCTGCTGCTGCTCGGCGGCCGCGCCGCCGACCTGCTCGGACGCCGCCGGGTCTTCCTGATCGCGCTCGGCGTCTTCGCCGGCGCCTCGCTGCTGGCCGGCGTCGTCGACTCCGGCGAGCTGCTCATCGCCACCCGGTTCATCAAGGGTCTGAGCGCCGCGTTCACCGCGCCCGCCGGACTGTCGATCATCACCACCTCGTTCGCCGAGGGCCCGATCCGCAACCGGGCGCTCACCATCTACGCCTCCTGCGGCGCGACCGGCTTCTCGATGGGCCTGGTGCTCTCCGGGCTGCTCACCGAGGTGGGCTGGCGCTGGACGATGCTGCTGCCCGCGCCGGTCGCCCTGATCGCCCTCGCCATCGGCCTCAAGCTCATCCCCAAGAGCACCCGCGAGAGCGGTGCGGGACGCGGCTACGACCTGCCCGGCGCGCTGACCGGCACCGCCGCGATGCTGCTGCTCGTCTACACCGTCGTCGAAGCAGGACAGACCGGCTGGGGCTCGGCCCGCACCCTGGTGTCGTTCGCCGTCGTCGCCGTACTGCTGGCCGGCTTCATCGCGATCGAACGGCGCTCCGCGCACCCGCTGATCCGGCTCGGCATCCTGCGCTCCCCCAACCAGATACGCGCCAACCTGGGCGGCGCCACCTTCATGGGGTCGTACATCGGCTTCCAGTTCCTCGTCACCCAGTACATGCAGTCCCTGCTCGGCTGGTCGGCGCTGCACACCGCACTCGCCTTCCTGCCGGCCGGCGCGCTGGTCGCCGTCGCCTCGCCCCGGATGGGGCCGGTGGTCGACCGGTTCGGCACCCCGCGGGTGATCACGGCGGGCTTCGCCTCGCTCGTCCTCGGCTATGTGCTCTTCCTGCGGGTCGACCTGTCACCGGACTACGCCCTCGACATCCTGCCGTCGATGCTGCTGCTCGGCACCGCCTTCACCCTGGCCTACTCGTCGCTCAACATCCAGGCCACCAACGGGGTCCGCGACCATGAGCAGGGCATGGTCTCCGGTCTGCTCAACAGCTCGTTCCAGGTGGGCGGGGCGATCTTCCTGGCCATCGTGACCGCGGTGGTCACGTCGAGCGGCACCGGGTCCCCCAGTACGCCGCAGGCGGTCCTGGACACCTACCGGCCGGGGCTCGTGGTCGTCACCCTCATCGGGGTGGCGGGGCTGCTGATCACCGTCACCGGGCTGCGCAAGCGCCGTCCGGCCCACGAGATCGTCGTCGCGACGTCCGTCCCGTCGGCCTCGTCCATCGCATCGGACCCTTCCGTCGCGTCCGTCGCGTCCGCCGGTGTGCTCGCGGCGGAGACCGACGCGCAGCCGGTGGCGGTGCGCGACTGACCGACCGGTCCGCCGTACCACCCGGGATCCGACCAGCGTCCGGTCCCGCGCCACCAGGGAGGGCGCGGGGCCGGACGTCTCCCGGGGCGCGGGAGCGTTTGCCGGACCGACGGATTGTGCCGCCGGTCCCAGGGGAAGGGTGTTCCTATGCGCAGGACTCGTACACAGGCCGAACGGGACGCGACCACCGTCGAGATGATGTACGCGGCGGCGGCCGGAACGGTCTTCGCCGCGATCGCCTTCGCCCTGGTGGTGAGCCCGGTGCTCGCCGGGCGGGTGCACGGGGACGCCCGGCACAGCTGGGTGACCGCGGCCGTCGCCGTGGCGGTGGTGACCTTCTGCGGCACGGTGGCCGGCGTCCTGCAGCGCCACGAGAACCGCACGAGCGCGGCGCGGGACGTACCGGGCCGCGGAGAACCCCGCTGAGCCGGCTTGATGCGAACCCAGGCCGGGTGCCGGTCCCCTTCGGTCAGCCGAGCCAGCCCGGGCGTACCAGCCCGGACTCATAGGCCAGGACGACGAGTTGGGCCCGGTCGCGGGCAGCGAGCTTGATCATGGCGCGGCTGACATGGGTCTTGGCGGTGAGCGGGCTGACGACGAGTCTGCGGGCGATCTCCTCGTTCGACAGGCCGATGCCCACCAGCGCCATCACCTCGCGTTCGCGGTCGGTGAGGTGTTCCAGGCCCGCGACGGTCGTCGGCTCCTTCGACCGGGCCGCGAACTCCGCGATCAGCCGGCGGGTCACGCCCGGCGAGAGGAGGGCGTCGCCCTCGACCACCGCCCGGACCGCCCGCAGCAGTTCCGCCGGCTCGGTGTCCTTGACCAGGAAGCCGGAGGCCCCGGCGCGGATCGCCTCGAAGACGTACTCGTCCAGCTCGAACGTGGTCAGTATGACCACCTTGACGCCGGCCAGCGCCGGATCCTCGGTGATGTGCCGGGTGGCCGCCAGACCGTCCATCCGCGGCATGCGGATGTCCATCAGGACGGCGTCCGGGGTGAGTTCGCGCACCAGCCGCAGCGCCGCCTCCCCGTCGTCGGCCTCGCCTACCACCTCGATATCGCTCTGGGCGTCGAGCAGCGCCCGGAAGCCGGCCCTCACCAGGACCTGGTCGTCGGCAAGCAGTACGCGGATCATCGGCCCTCTTCCTCGGTGGCGCCCGCCACGGTACCGGCCGCACCGGACGGCAGCCGCGCCAGCACGCGGAAGCCGCCGCCGGGGCGCGGTCCGGTCTCGACCGTGCCGCCCAGCGCCGCGGCCCGTTCCCGCATGCCGAGCAGGCCGTTGCCGCCACCGCTCCCGTCGCCCTCGGGCCGCTGCGACGAGGGTCCGTCGTCGTCCACGCTCAGTTCGACGCCCTCCGGCCCGTATCCGAGGCGGACGCGCGCGGTGCGGGAGCCGGAGTGCCGGACGATGTTGGTCAGCGCCTCCTGGATGATGCGGAAGGCGGCGAGGTCCGCGCCGGGCGGCAGCGGGAAGCGGGCTCCGGCGGTGGTGATGTCCACCTTCAGGCCGGCGCCTGCGGCCTGTTCTGCGAGTTCGGGCAGCCGGTCCAGGCCGGGAGCGGGCGACCGCGGCGCGTCACCCGGTGCGCGCAGGGTGCTGAGCACCTGCCGCACCTCGCCGAGCGCCTCCTTGCTGGCGGCTTTGATGGTGGTCAGCGCCGTACGGGCCTGCTCGGGGTGGTCGTCCATGAGCGCGAGGGCTACGCCCGCCTGCACATTGATCACCGAGATGCTGTGCGCGAGGACGTCGTGCAGCTCCCGGGCGATCCGCAGCCGCTCCTCGTCGGCGCGCCGGTTCTCCGCCTCCTCGCGCTCCCGCCGCTCGCGCGCGATCCGCTCCCGGCGGGACCGGAACAGCTCGGCGCCGGCCAGGACGGCCAGCAGCCAGGCGGCGATGCCGGACGCGGCCATCCAGGACGAGGGTCCGTCGCCCTCCGGCGGCAGCCAGCGGTACAGCCACTGGCCGACCAGCAGTTCCCCGGCGTAGACCACACCGGCGATGATCAGCACGGCGCGGCGGCGGCCCGCTCCGATGGCGGCGAAGAAGGCCACGACCACGCTGAGGAAGACCGGCCCGTACGGGTAGCCGAGCGCGAGATACGCGCCGGCGACGGCGGCGGTTCCGGCGGCGACGAACACCGGCTGGCGGTGGCGCAGCGGCAGCAGCGCCGGTCCTGCCAGCAGCAGTACGTAGGCGAGCGCGTCCAGGTGCACGCGGCCCGTCTGGTTCCGCGCCGCTCCGTTGGAGCCGACGAGCTGCGCGACCGCCACGGCGATCGAGGAGATCCAGGGGTAGCGGGTGGCGATGCCACGGAACCGGGATGCCCGGGGCGACTCCTGGTCTGTCATGCCGCAACGCTAGACCGGCGGCCCGGTGGCCGTCGTCCGCTGTCGGTGGTCATCGTGTCTACTCCGCCGGGAGTACACCGGCGGGCGACAGCCCGACCTGGCCGGCCAGCGCGCCCACGGCCTGGTCGAAGAACGCGCCGCGGGCCTCCAGCACGCGGTTGAACTGGCCGAAGAGCTCGAAGCTCAGCAGTCCGAAGAGCTGTGCCCAGCTGCTGACCAGCGCGGCGACGACCGGGATGGGGAGCTCGGGGCCCAGCTCCGCCGCCAGCCGGGCGGCGTCCGCCCTGACCGGCGCGGCCAGCGGCGATCCGGGGGGCGTGCCCAGGGTGCCGGCCGCGTGTGCCTGCCGCACTACGGCGACCAGCGTGAGCGGAACGCGGGAGGCGGGGCCCACGGTGTCCATCGGGGCGATGTAGCCGGGCACCGGCGAGCCGTAGATGAGGGCGTACTCGTGCGGGCGCACCAGGGCCCAGTCGCGCACCGAGCGGCAGACCGCGACCCAGCGCGCGTGCGGGGCGTCGCCGGCCGTGCGGGCGAGGGCGGCCTCGGCCTCCGCCCCCATGGCGTCGTACGCGTCGATGATGAGCGCGGTGAGCAGCTCGTCCCGGCTCGGGAAGTAGCGGTAGAGGGCCGAGGAGACCATGCCCAGCTCGCGCGCCACCGCACGCAGGGAGAGACGGGACGCACCCTCGGCGGCCAGCTGCCGTCTCGCTTCTTCCTTTATGGCGGCGGTTACTTCGATTCGGGCCCGTTCCCTGGCTCCGCGGATCACACTCATGTCGTCCAGTCTGCCATCTTCCGGAGCATCGGCCAACAACGAGAGCACCGCTCTTGTTTTTTCCGGACGGCGGTGCCAGGCTGGAGTCAAGCGAGAGCACCGCTCTCCATTTCCCCCAGGAGCACCGATCATGGCCGACCGCGAGCACGTCAAGAAGCCCGGCTGGTTCACCGTCAACGTCCTCAACCCCCTGGTCGCGTGGCTGACCCGGCGCGGGCTGAGCATCTGGGGATCGCGGGTGCTGGCTGTGAAGGGCCGCAAGAGCGGCGAATGGCGGCGCACCCCCGTCAACCTGCTGACGGTCGGCGAGGAGCGCTACCTGGTGGCTCCGCGCGGCCACGTCCAGTGGACGCACAACATGCGGGCCGCCGGCGGCGGGCAGCTGATCCTCGGCCGGAAGACCGAGGAGTTCACCGCTACCGAGATCGCCGATGACGACAAGCCCGTGCTGCTGCGCGCCTACCTCAAGCGCTGGAAGGCCGAGGTCGGGGTGTTCTTCGGCGGCGTCGGACCCGATTCGACCGACGAGGAGCTGCGCGCGATAGCGCACAAGCACCCCGTCTTCCGGGTCACCACCTCGGGCTGACGGCGACCCGGCGGCGGACGGCCTGCGGGAGTACGTGGCTACGGGGGTAGGTGGCTACGGGGTACGTGGCTACGGGGCGAAGGTCACCTCGACCGTGGTGAACCCGAGCGAGGTGAGCAGCCGCTGCAGCATCGACTGGGTGTTGGCCTCCGCGCGTTTGCCCAGCTCGGTCGCCTTGGCCGCGTCCTGGATCTTCTGCGCGGCCAGTTCGTTCAGCTGCTTCTCGTTCCCGGGGTTGTTGCCCAGGAAGTCGCCGAGCCGGTCGAAGAAGCCCCGCTGCTGGGAGACCACATAGGAGTTCTTCGGGTCGAGGGCGGTGCGCTCCAGCTCCGCGTGGGGCAGCCGGATGGTCGCGGCGGTGCGGTCGGCGGAGACGGTGACCGCGTCCTTGCCGACCTTGCCCAGGTCCACATAGGAGTCGACGCTGCCCGCGCCGACATACAGCGTCCGCTTGCCCTTCACCGAGTCGGGAAGGAAGGTCGCGTCCTTCTGCAGATCGACGACGACCTGGAAATTCCCGCTCGCGCCCTGGAAGCGGCTCATGTCCTGGATCGACTTCAGGACCACGGGACCGCTGCGGTCCTTGGTCTTCTCGCCGAACGGATTGGGGATTCCGGGAAGCAGGTCTGCCTTGGCGAAGAGAAAGAAAAGCCCGGCCAGGACCACCACCGTGGCGGTCAGCCTGGCCCACCACGGCATCCGGCCCGCATTGTCGCGCAACACCATGTCGACGGCACCTCCTGGGAAGTCGCCTTCCCCTCAAGTGCCGTTCCATGGCCCGCCGTTATGAACGGTCCAGCGCCCACAGCGCGCGGCGGGCGAGCGGATGGTTACGGACCAGGTCCGCGAGGGTGCCCTTACCGCGGGTGATCCCCGCGAAGGCGTTCCAGGCCGGCGGGAAGGTGGTGAGAACGGCGTGCAGCAGACCGGGGCGCTTCTCGAACAGGGCCAGCATCCGCCGCCCCACCCCCATCTCCACACCGAGCCCGGCCTTCACGGCGAAGGCGTAGTTCAGCGCCTGCCGGCGGGCGTCGACCGCGTCGTGCGCCTCGGAGATCCGGACCGCCCACTCCCCCGCCAGCCGTCCGGAGCGCAGGGCGAACGAGATGCCCTCGCGGGTCCACGGCTCCAACAGCCCCGCCGCGTCACCGCACACCAGGACCCGGCCGCGGGAGAGCGGGGAGTCGTCGGAGCGGCAGCGGGTGAGATGCCCGGAGGAGATGCTCGGTTCGAAACCGGCCAGCCCGAGGCGGGCGATGAAGTCCTCGAGATAGCGCTTGGTCGCGCTGCCGTCGCCGCGCGCGGAGATCACTCCGACGGTGAGGGAGTCGCCCTTGGGGAACACCCAGCCGTAACTGCCGGGCAGCGGGCCCCAGTCGATGAGCACCCGGCCGGCCCAGTCCTCGGCCACCGCCGCCGGCACCGGGATCTCGGCCTCCAGGCCGAGGTCGACCTGGTCCAGCTTGACCCCGACGTGGGCTCCTATCCGGCTGGCGCTGCCGTCGGCGCCGACCACGGCGCGGGCCAGCACGGTCGCCCCGTCGCTGAGCACGACGGCGACCGTCCGCCGGTCGGGCACGGCCGGGCCGTGCTGCTCCACGCGGGAGACGGTCACCCCGGTCCGCAGCACGGCCCCGGCCTCCTGCGCCGTCCTGACCAGGGCCTCGTCGAACTCGGGGCGGTTGATCAGGCCGAACAGCATGTGCCGCGAGCGCTTGGTGCGGGACAGCTTGCCGTTGAGGCTGAAGGTGACCGCGTGCACGCGGTCCCGCAGCGGAAGCTCGAAGCCGGGCGGCAGCGAGTCGCGGGAGGGGCCGATGATGCCGCCGCCGCAGGTCTTGTAGCGCGGGAGTTCGGACCTCTCCAGCAGCAGCACCCTGCGGCCGGCGGCGGCCGCCGCATGGGCGGCCGAGGCACCACCGGGGCCGGCACCGACCACCACGACATCCCAGACCGTGTCGTCCGTCCCGTCGTCCGCCGAACCGCTGCCCTGCGCCGCTTGCTCGCTGCTCACGTGTGATTCCGCTCCCGCTCGACCCGCCGACTCTCGTCGCCCCTGCTCAGCCGCATCCTATGGCGAGAACCCGGCTCCGACCGCTGTGGCACCATCGGCAACGTCCACTTGTGCGCACGAACACACCATCACACCCGCAAGGAGCGCCCATGCAGGCCGTCCCGCTCTCCGAAACCGTCGCCTCCCTCATGCCGCGCGCCCGCGCGGAACTCGCCGAGCTCGTGTCGTTCGCTTCGGTCGCCGACGAACGCCAGTTCCCGAGGAGCGGCTGCGAGAAGGCCGCCGGCTGGGTCGCCGACGCGCTGCGGGCCGACGGCTTCCAGGACGTGGCACTGCTGGACACCCCGGACGGCACCCAGTCCGTCTACGGCTTCCTTCCCGGACCGCAGGGCGCGCCGACCGTGCTGCTGTACGCGCACTACGACGTGCAGCCGCCGCTGGACGAAGCGGCCTGGATCTCCCCGCCGTTCGAGCTGACCGAACGGGACGGCCGCTGGTACGGGCGCGGCGCGGCGGACTGCAAGGGCGGCATCCTGATGCACCTCACGGCGCTGCGCGCCCTGCGCGAGCACGGCGGGTCCCCGGTGAGCATCAAGGTGATCGTCGAGGGTTCGGAGGAGCAGGGCACCGGCGGCCTGGAGCGCTATGTCGAGGCGCACCCCGAGCTGCTGACGGCCGACGCGATCGTGATCGGCGACACCGGCAACTTCCGGGTCGGGCTGCCGACGGTCACCGCGACGCTGCGCGGCATGGCCATGGTCGAGGTGAAGGTCGAGACCCTCGGCGGCAATCTGCACTCGGGCCAGTTCGGCGGTGCGGCCCCGGACGCGCTCGCCGCGCTCATCCGCATGCTCGGCACCCTGCGCGACGAGAACGGCGCCACCACCGTCGACGGGCTGGCCGCGGACGGCCGGTGGGAAGGACTGCAGTACCCGGAGGACGACTTCCGCAAGGACGCCAAGGTGCTCGACGGGGTCGGCCTCGTCGGCACCGGCACGGTCTCGGACCGGGTCTGGGCCCGGCCGTCCGTGACCGTGCTGGGCATCGACTGCCCGCCGGTGGTGGGCGCGACCCCCTCCGTCCAGGCGAGCGCGGGAGCGGTCGTCAGCCTCCGGGTGCCGCCAGGCATGGACGCGCAGGAGGCCGCCGACGCGCTCATCGCGCATCTGCGGGCGGCCGCCCCGTGGGGTGCCCGGGTCGAGGTCACCCAGCGCGGCAGCGGCCAGCCGTTCCGCGCCGACACCACCAGCCCGGCGTACACCGCGATGGCCGACGCCATGCGCACCGCCTACGGCCAGGAGCTGGAGATCGCCGGTCAGGGCGGGTCGATCCCGCTGTGCAACACCCTGGCCACGCTGTACCCCGAGGCGGAGATCCTGCTGATCGGCCTGAGCGAGCCGGACGCCCAGATCCACGCGGTGAACGAGAGCGTCTCCCCGCAGGAGCTGGAACGGCTGTCGCTGGCCGAAGCGCTGTTCCTCGGCACGTACGCCGCGTCCAAGTCCGTATGAGCCGGTGGGGTCCCGCCGCCTGGGGCACCTCCCAGCGGTGACCGGCGGAGGGACCCCACCGGACCCGGCTCACTCGACGGGCCGGCCGGCTTCCAGGTTCAGCGGGACGCCGCGCTCGCGGGCCCGCAGCGCCCAGTGCAGCCGGTCCAGCCGTACCGGCGGCAGCAGCCCGGCGGCCTCGTCCTCGGTGACGAACCGCCAGCCGCGCAGTTCGGCCCCGGGGAGCAGCAGCCGCTCGGCGTCGGCGGCGGGTATGCGGCCGCCGTCGAAGAGCAGCCGCATCCCGCCGAAGCCCGGTGGCGCCGGCGGCTCCCAGTCGACGACCAGCAGCCTCGGCACCACGGCGAGTTCGATGCCCAGTTCCTCGGAGACCTCGCGCAGTCCCGCCTGCGCCGGTGCCTCGCCCCGCTCGACGACTCCGCCCGGGAACTCCCAGCCCGGTTTGTAGGTCGGATCGACGAGCAGCACCCGGTCCTGCTCGTCGAAGAGCAGCACCCCGGAGGCGACGGTCTCCGCCGTGGGTTCCGGGGTCTGCACGATGTCGCAGCGCCCCACGCCCTGGCGCAGCGCCTCGGCTATTCGCTCCGCGGTCTGCCGGGGCGTCAGCTTCGCCGTCCTGATGACGTACGCGTCGGTGCTGAGCCAGGACAGTGCGTCCAGGTACTCCGGAAGGTGGTTCCCGGACCAGCGGCGCCCCGGCGCGCCGGCGCCGGGCGGGAGCGGCAGCCCGCCGGCCGGCCCGCCTTCCAGCCGTTCACCGGGGTCCGGCCGCAGCTCCTCCTCCGCCTCCTCCCGACGGGCGAGACGCTCCCGCAGGATCGTTTCCCCTGGGTCGAGCAGCACATGCCGCACCACGATTCCGCGCGAGGCCAGACCGCCGAACAGCTCGTCCCGGTACTCCTGCCGCAGCAGTGTCGCCGGGACGACGAGCACTCCCCCGACCTCCTGGAGCAGTGCGGCGGCGGTGTCGACCACCAGCCGCCGCCAGATCTGCAGGTCCTGGAGGTCGGTCACCTCCTGGAGCCGCTTCTCGGACAACAGCTGGCCGAGTCCCGTACCGACGACCTCCGGATCGTAGAGAGTGCTGCCCGGCAGTAGGTCCAGCAGTTCGCGTGCGGCGCTGGTCTTCCCCGCGCCGACCGCTCCGTTCACCCAGACGATCACGGTGCCCCCTTCTCCGTAGCCCCCTACGAATTGCCCGGATCATCGCTATCGGCAAACGCGCAGTACCGGCCATCGGCTCGTACCGGCCCCCGCCGGCGCCGTCCCGACGGCCTACCGACGGCCTGCCGCCGGCCTACCGACGGCCTTCCGAGGCGCCTCTCCGCGCCGAGCCGGAAGAAGTTCTCCCGCCGTGTCGATCCGGGGCGGCCCCGTTCGACGCATGAGTAGAAGCACGGTCCGGCCGGCGCGCGGTGCCGGAGCACCCGGCCCGGACGCCGTCCCTCCTCACCCCAGGAGCAGCATCATGACCACGACCCACTCCGCGTCCCCGTCCGTGGACCGCCCCGCCGCGGCACGACAGCTGTCCGCCGCCGCAGCGGGCCGGCGGCGGCGCGTCCAGGCCGCCGCCGCGGCCGGAGCCGTCGTCGCCACCTGCGCGGTCTGGGCCGTGTGCCGCGCCGCGGGGGCGGACTTCGCGCTCGCCGACTCCATGGGGAGAACGGTCATCAACCTGCCGGTCGTGGCCGTCTTCAGCCTGCTGTTCGCGCTCCTCGGCTGGGGCGGCCTGGCCCTGCTGGAGCGCTTCACCCGGCGCGCCCGCACCGCGTGGACCGCGCTCGCCACGGCGGTGCTGCTGCTCTCGCTGCTGCCGGTCTTCGCCGAGGAGGCCACGACGGCGACCAAGGTCTCCCTGTGCCTGGTGCACGCGGCCGTGGCCGCGGTCCTCGTCCCGGCGCTGCGCCGGACCACCCGCTGACAGCGGGGCCCCTGCCCGCGTCATCCCTTCTCAGCATCACCGTGATCGGCAGCTTGTCGCCGGAGGAGATGAAGACCTGCGCCCACACGAAGTCGTTGTACACCCGGGTGAACTGCAGCGTGGCGAGCGCGGCGACCGCCGGCCGGCACAGCGGCAGCGTGATGCACCAGTACCGGGTCCACCCGCCCGCGCCGTCGACGATCGCCGCCTCGATGACCTCCATCGGCGGGGTGCGCAGGAAATTGGCGAGAACGAATACGCAGAAGCCGGTCTGGAAGGCCACCTGGACCGCGATGAGGGCCCGACCCGCCCTTTCCAGCGGTATGACGCTGCGTCACTCCTGGCGGCGCGGAGCCCGGCGCGACATGTCCTCGCGTCGCGGACTCCGCGCACCGCCGGTCAGCGGAGCGCTGGTCAGCCTTCGAGGGCGAACTCCGGTGAGAACTCGGCCAGTCCGAGCGCCTGGGCGGCCGCCGCCGCGGCGCCGACCAGACCCGCGTCGGTGCCCAGCAGCGCCGGAACCACCTCGATCCCGGCGGCGAACGACAGCGTCGCGTAGCGCGCCAGGTGCGCGCGCAGCGGGCCGAAGAGCACGTCCCCGGCGCCGGCGACCCCGCCGCCGATCACCACGACCCGCACCTCGACCAGCGTCGCGGTGGCGGCGATGCCGGCGGCGAGCGCCTGCGCGGCCCGGTCGAAGGAGGCCAGCGCGACCGGGTCGCCGGCCCGCGCGGACTGCGCCACGGCGGCGGCCGTCGGCTCGGCGCCGCCGGCCGGCACCCAGCCGTTCTCCAGGGCCCGGCGGACGATGTTCGGCCCGCTGGCCAGCCGCTCCACACAGCCGCGCGACCCGCAGGGGCAGGAGTCGCCGTCGAGGTCGACGCTGATGTGGCCGATGTGGCCCGCGTTCCCCGTGGGGCCCGGCAGCAGGGCACCGCCGAGCACCAGCCCGCCCCCGACGCCGGTGGAGACGACCATGCAGAGCGCGTTGTCGTACCCGCGGGCGGCGCCCAGCCAGTGCTCGGCCGCCGTCATCGCGACGCCGTCGCCCGTCAGGACGACCGGAAGGGCGTCGGCCGCCCGCGCCACCCGCTCCACCAGCGGGAAGTCACGCCAGCCGGGAACGTTGACCGGGCTGACGGTGCCCCGCGAGGCGTCCACCGGGCCCGCGCTGCCGATGCCGACGGCCACCACCCGCCGCCATCCGCCGTCCAGGCGCAGCTCGCCGAGGACCTCCCCGACGGCGCGCATCACCGTCTCCCCGTCCTGCTTGGCGGGGGTCGGCCGCAGCGCGCGCACGAGCAGCCGGCCGCTCGCGTCGACCAGAGCGCCGGCGATCTTCGTTCCGCCGATGTCCAGTGCGGCGATCAGCGAGCCTGCGGCGCGGTCGGAGTGCATCGGGTTCCGTTCTCCCTCTCATTGGCCGGATACCCGCACGTGACGCGGGGTTAGGAGTAGTGTTTCCTTTCGCTGACAACGTTGTCCATTCATTGCGGCAAGGAATATCGCGACAGTGACCCATACCCCGGGGCATGCCCCCCGCCCCACCATGAAGGACGTCGCGGCGCGGGCCGGAGTCGGGCTCAAGACGGTCTCCCGGGTGGTCAACGAGGAACCGGGGGTCACCCCGGACACCATCCAGCGGGTCCGGGAGGCGATCGACGCCCTCGGTTTCCGGCGCAACGACAGCGCACGGCTGCTCCGCACCGGACGGACGGCCAGCATAGGTCTGGTGCTGGAGGACCTCGCCGACCCCTTCTACTCGCCGCTGAGCCGGGCCGTCGAAGAGGTCGCCCGCGCGCACTCGACCCTGCTGTTCACCGGTTCCAGCGCGGAGAACGCCGAACGCGAGCAGGAACTGGTCCTCGCGTTCTGCGCCCGCCGGGTGGACGGGCTGGTCGTGGTGCCCGCCAGCGACGACCACCGCTATCTGGAACCGGAGATCGACGCCGGGGTCTCGACCGTCTTCGTGGACCGGCCGGCCGGCGGCATCGACGCCGATGTCGTCCTCTCCGACAGCGCGGGCGGCACCCGTGAGGGCGTCGCCCATCTGATCGCGCACGGCCACCGCAGGATCGGCTTCATCGGCGACGAGCTCCGGATCCACACCGCGAACGAGCGGCTGCGCGGCTACCGCGAGGCGATGGCCGCCGCGGGGCTGCCGGTGAGCGAGGAGTGGATCTCGATGGGCCGCACCGCGCCCGAGCGGGTACGCGCCGCGCTGACCGCGATGCTGGCGGGCCCGGAACCGGTCACGGCGCTGTTCGCCGGCAACAACCGGGTCACCGTCACCGCGGTGCGGGTGCTCGTCGGCGAGCTGCGTCCGGTCGCCCTGGTGGGGTTCGACGACTTCGAGCTCGCCGACCTGCTGCGGCCCGCGGTCACCGTGATCGCGCAGGACGCCGTCGGGCTGGGACGGGCGGCCGCGAAGCTGCTCTTCCGCCGGCTGGACGGCGGATCGGACAAGCCGCGCCGGATCGAGCTGCCCACCCGGCTGATCGTGCGCGGCTCGGGCGAGATCCCGCCGGCGCCGTAGCCGACGGCCACGGTGCCCGGCCGGAAACGGTGGTGCCCGGCCGGGCACGGTCGGAGGGAGGCCCTCCCGGGGCTCAGCGGCCGGCCAGGGCGTCCAGTTCCGCGCGGCCGAGCGCTGTGCGGGCGGTGACCTCTTCGAGGTCGACGGCGCCGCAGTCCAGGCCGCGCAGCAGGTAGCCGCTGAGCGCCTTGGCGGTGGCGGGCTCGTCCATCACATCGCCGCCGGCCTTGGCCACGTAAGCCGCGAGCCGGGCCGCGGCGGTGTCGAGGCCCTCGCGGTAGAAGGCGTAGACGGCGGCGTAGCGGGTGGGCAGGTGGCCGGGATGCATGTCCCAGCCCTGGTAGTAGGCGCGGGCGAGCGAGCGGCGGACGAGGCCGTGGTGCAGCCGCCAGGCGTCGTGCACCTGGGCGGTCGGGCCGACCGGCAGCACGTTCGTGGAGCCGTCGGAGAGCCGGACGCCGGTGCCCGCCGCGGCGACCTGCATCACGGCCTTGGCGTAGTCGGCGACCGGGTGGTCCATCGACTGGTAGGCGGCGCTGACCCCGCAGGAGGCGCTGTAGTCGAAGGTGCCGTAGTGCAGTCCGGTGGCGCGGCCCTCGGCGGCGTCGATGAGGCGCGGCACGGTGGCGGTGCCGTCGGGGCCCAGGATCGACTGGGTCGTCTCGATCTGGATCTCGAAGCCGATGCGGCCGGGCGTCAAGCCGTGCGCCTTCTCGAACTCCTCGCAGAGCCGGACCATCGCGGTGACCTGCTGCGGGAACGTCACCTTCGGCAGCGTCAGCACCAGTCCGTCCGGGAGGCCGCCGGACCGCATCAGGGTGCTGAGAAAGATGTCCAGGGTGCGGATCCCGCGGTCGCGGACCGCCGCCTCCATGCACTTCATCCGGATGCCGATGTACGGGGGCGCGCTCCGGTCCGCGACGGCGGCCGAGATGATCCGGGCGGCGGCCACGGCCGCGGCGTCCTCCTCGGCGTCCGGGCGCTGTCCGTAACCGTCCTCGAAGTCGATCCGCAGGTCCTCGACGGGCTCGCGCTCCAGCTTGGCGCGCACCCGGTCGTGCACCGGCCCGGCGAGCTCGTCGCTCAGGCCCAGCACCCGCGCGAGGGCCTCCGCGTCCGGGGCGTGCTCGTCGAGCGCGGCCAGCGCCTGCCGGCCCCAGCTGCGGACGGTGTCGGCGGTGAAGGCGTCGGCGGGGACGTAGACGGTGTGCACCGGCTGCCGGGTGCCCGGGTCCCCGGGGTAGCGGCGGGCCAGCTCCGCGTCGGTCGCGGCGAGCGAGGCACCAATGCCCTCTCGTACCGCGTCCGCCAACGTCGTGCCGACCGTCTCACCCTGCGTCATGCGCCAGCCTCCCGAACTTCAACAAACCGTTGAAGGGAAGCTATCCGCGCCGCGGGACCGGGTCAACACCCGGGCCGGCCCGATGTCGGCGTAAAACGCGATTTCCTGTTCTTTCCCGGCCCTGCGGACCGGGCGGAACGCACGACGGCCCCCGCACGCGCCAGGCGTGCGGGGGCCGTCGGAGGAGTTCCGCGGGATCAGCCCTTACGGGCGGTGATCTCCTCGGTCAGCTGCGGGACGACCTGGAACAGGTCGCCGACCACGCCGTAGTCGACCAGGTCGAAGATCGGCGCCTCGGCGTCCTTGTTGACCGCCACGATCGTCTTCGAGGTCTGCATGCCGGCCCGGTGCTGGATGGCGCCGGAGATGCCGTTGGCGACGTAGAGCTGCGGCGAGACCGACTTGCCGGTCTGGCCCACCTGGTTGGTGTGCGGGTACCAGCCGGCGTCCACCGCGGCGCGGGACGCGCCGACGGCCGCACCGAGCGAGTCGGCGAGCGCCTCGATGATGTGGAAGTTCTCGGCGCCGTTGACGCCACGTCCACCCGAGACCACGATCGCGGCCTCGGTCAGCTCCGGGCGGCCGGTGGACTCACGCGGGGTGCGCGTGAGGACCTTGGTGCCCGTGGCCAGCTCGCCGAAGGAGACGGCGAGCTGCTCGACCGTACCGGCGGCCGGGGCGGCCTCCGGGGCGGCGGAGTTCGGCTTGACGGTGATGACCGGCACGCCGGTGGTGATCCGCGACTTGGTGGTGAACGACGCGGCGAACACCGCCTGCGTGGCGACCGGGCCACCGTCGCCCGGCTCGACGTCGGTGGCGTCGGTGATGATGCCGGAGCCGAGGCGCAGCGCGAGGCGGGCCGCGATCTCCTTGCCCTCCGCGGAGGACGGCACCAGGACGGCCACCGGCTCCACGGCCTTGGCGGCGGCCTGCAGCGCGTCCACCTTCGGTACGACGAGGTAGTCGGCGAACTCGGCCGCGTCGGCGGCCAGCACCTTGACCGCACCGTACTCGGCGAGCACGGGGGCGGCGGTGTCGACGCCGGCGCCGAGGAAGACGGCGACGGGCTCGCCGATCCGGCGGGCCAGGGTCAGCAGTTCGAGAGTCGGCTTGCGGACGGCACCGTCCACGTGGTCGACGAGGACGAGGACTTCACCCATGGGTACGGTCTCCTGCGAATTCTGTAGGGGCGGGGGCGGATGGGTCGCGGCTCAGATGAACGTCAGCCTCGCGAGGCTGCTCTAGATGAACTTCTGCTCCGCAAGGAAGGCGGCAAGCTGCTTGCCGCCCTCGCCCTCGTCCTTGACGATCGTGCCGGCGGTGCGCGCCGGGCGCTGCGTGGCCTCGTCCACCGTGGACCAGGAGCCGGCGAGGCCGACCGTGGCCTCGTCGATGTCCAGGTCGGACAGGTCCAGGGACTCCACCGGCTTCTTCTTGGCGGCCATGATGCCCTTGAACGACGGGTAGCGGGCCTCGCCCGACTGGTCGGTCACGGAGATCAGGGCGGGGAGGGACGCCTCGAGCTGCTCGCTCGCCGCGTCGCCGTCACGGCGGCCGGTCACCTTGCCGTCGGCGACGGACACCTCGGACAGCTGGGTCACCTGCGGGACGCCGAGGCGCTCCGCGAGGATCGCCGGCAGCACGCCCATGGTGCCGTCGGTGGAGGCCATGCCGCACACGACCAGGTCGAACCCGGCGTGCTCCACGGCCTTGGCGAGCACCAGCGAGGTACCGAACACGTCGGTGCCGTGCAGTGCGTCGTCCTCGACGTGGATGGCCTTGTGGGCGCCCATCGACAGCGCCTTGCGCAGCGCGTCCTTGGCGTCCTCGGGACCGACGGTCAGTACCGTGATCTCGGCATCGTCGGCGGCGTCGGCGATCTGCAGCGCCTGCTCGACCGCGTACTCGTCGAGCTCGGACAGCAGACCGTCAACAGCGTCGCGGTCAGTGGTCAGGTCCTCGGCGAAGTGACGGTCGCCCGTGGCGTCGGGCACGTACTTCACACAGACAACGATCCTCAAGCTCACGCCTGCTCTCCTACTGCTTAGTCTCGTCAACTGCCCTTGCAGGCAGCATAGGCGCCTTAGCGGGGCGGCCCCCCACCGGCACGCACCAGCGTTCCAACAGAAGGTTACTCGCCAGTACACCCAGCTCCTCACCCGTAAGCAAGGGTGATGAACTGTGACGTTGCCGACGCCACGGCCCGGAACGGGTCAGTGGCGCAGCCCGTTGAAGCCGCCCTGGTGGTAGAGCAGCGGGCTGCCGGGGCCCGTCGGATCGCCCGCGACGGCCTGCGCCACCACGATCCGGTGGTCACCCGCCGGGATGCGGGCCAGCACACGGCAGACCAGCCAGGCGGAGACCTCACCGAGCACCGGCACGCCGTGCGGCCCCTCGCGCCAGTCGGTGGCCGGGCCGAACCGGTCGGCGCCGCTGCGCGCGAAGGTCGCGGCGACCGCTTCCTGGTGGTCGCCGAGCACATGGACGCCGAGGTACGGGACCTCGGACAGCGTGGGCCAGCTGGAGGAACCGGTGCTGATGCCGAACGAGAGCAGCGGGGGTTCCGCCGATACGGAGGTGAGCGAGGTGGCCGTGAAACCCACCGGCCGGTCGCCTGCCGCGGTGATCACGGCGACACCGGCCGCGTGGCGGCGGAACACCGAGCGGAAGACGGCCGGGTCGAAGCCGGCGGCGGTGCCGTGATGTGTGCCGAGGTCGGTCAGGGCAGTCATGGAGTTGTCCTTCTGGAGCGGTCGGGCCGGAGGCGAATGGTCGTCTGGGGCGCTCAACAACTCGGACAGCGCGCACTCGAATGGCGACCGAGATCGACATCCGCGCGCGTGTGAAGAAGGGGGTCTCGCGACATAACGTCAGAGTGACGATGGCAGACGGGCCCCGTCAAGAGCGGCCCCGGATTTGGGATCCCCATCACAAGATCACCGACCCGGATCGCCGGCCCGGATGCGCGATCCGCGGGCCGGCCGTCACACCGCGGCGCCGAGCGCCGCGATCACATCCACCTTGCGGGGCTGGCCGGCCGCCCTGCGTACCACCGCGCCGCTCGCGTCCAGCACGAGGACGGTCGGGGTCTTGAGGATCGCCAGCCTGCGGACGAGTTCCAGGTGGGCCTCCGCGTCGATCTCGACGTGGGTCACCCCTTCGACCATGGTGGCGATCTCGTCGAGCGTCCGCCGGGTGGCCCGGCAGGGGGCGCAGAAGGAGCTGGAGAACTGCACCAGCGTGGCGCGCGCGCCGAGCGGCCCGCCGATCTCGGCAGCCGTCAGCCGCTCCTGGCCGTCCTTCGTCCGCACCCGAATCCTCCCGTTCCGGCGCTGGTGCACCAGGCCGAACGCGCTCGCCGCCGCGAGGACAGCGAGGCACACCACCAATCCCGTCATCTTTTTCCTCCCGCAGCGGTGCAGCGTTCACGGGACCGCAATGATTCCCGTGCGGCCGGGTGCGCCCCGGTCCGGGATCATCGGCTCCATGAACGCGATGAATGCCGCGAACGCCGCCCCCGCCTCCGGCCTCGATGTCCGGGGGCCCCGCTTCGGCGCCGTCCTCACCACGGTCGTGCTGGCCGCCGTGCTGGTCACCGGGAGTGGCTGGCTGCTGGCCGTGCAGGCGGTGGTCTTCGCGACCGGCGCCGTGGCGGGCGTGCGGCGATCCCCCTACGGCTGGCTGTTCGCCACCGTCGTGCGGCCCCGGCTCGGGCCGACGCAGGAGACCGAGGACCCCGCGCCGCCGCGCTTCGCGCAGGCGGTGGGACTCGTCTTCGCGGTCATCGGGCTGGCCGGCTATTTCGCGGGACCGCTGTGGCTGGGTATGGCGGCGACCGGCTGCGCGCTGGCCGCGGCGTTTCTCAACGCCGCCTTCGGGTACTGCTTGGGGTGCGAGATGTACCTCTTGTTCCGGCGTGCGACGAGGTGACGTGACGAGAATCTCGCGGGATCGTGGGCACGCAAGGTGACACGGGGCACGTTGTCGGTGCACGATCCATCAGCGACCGGAACCTACGGGCGCGTAACTTCCGCCGGGAGAGCCGCCCCCGGAGAGAGCAGGTACCCGGACATGGCTGAACTCGTCTATCCCCCGGTCATCGGCGTTGCCCGCACCATGTTCCGTGTGCAGGGGCTGCGCTTCGACATCGGCGGCACGGAGAACGTACCGCGCAAGGGCGGAGCCCTGCTGGTCTCCAACCACATCGGCTACCTGGACTTCGTCTTCGCCGGTCTGACGGCGCTGCCGAACAAGCGGCTGGTCCGCTTCATGGCGAAGGACTCGGTCTTCCGGCACAAGGTGTCGGGTCCGCTGATGCGGGCGATGAAGCACATTCCGGTGGACCGCTCGGAAGGCATGCACGCGTACGCGCACGCGCTGGACGCACTGCGGGCCGGCGAGATCATCGGGGTCTTCCCCGAGGCCACCATCTCCCAGTCGTTCACCCTGAAGTCGTTCAAGTCCGGCGCGGCGCGGCTCGCCGAGGAAGCCGGCGTACCGCTGCTCCCGATGGCCCTGTGGGGCACCCAGCGGCTGTGGACCAAGGGGCACCCGCGCCATCTCGGCCGCAACAGGTTCCCCATCACCATGCGGGTCGGCGAGCCGATGCGGGCGAACGACGGCGAGAAGCCGGGCGCGCTCACCCGGCGGCTGCGGATGCGCGTCCAGGAGCTGCTGGAGGACGCGCAGCGCGCCTACCCGGGCAAGCCGAGCGGCCCCGACGACCGGTGGTGGCTGCCCAGCCACCTCGGCGGCACCGCGCCCACCCCCGAAGAGGCCGCCGAGCTGGACCGTGCGGACCGCGACGAGCGGGCGGCCAGGCGCTGACCCACCGCGCCGCGGCTCCCGGCCGGGTTCAGTCCGCCTCGCGGACCGTCACCTCGGCCGCGGGACTCAGCAGGCGCAGCCCTTCGGCGAGCTCTCCCGCGGCGGTGTGCAGCTCGTCGAGCGGCATCGGCGCGAGGCGTTCGAGCAGGAAGACGGCGTTGACGGAGTCCTCCGTCAGCCGGGTGCGGACGCCCTGACGCCAGTTCCAGCGGCGGCAGGTGACCCCGGTGTCGTCCTGCCAGACGACCTCGCCGGGCTCGGGGTGCTCGACGACCGGCTCGCCACCGGCCGCGGTCTCGAACCTCTCGTCGCCGCCGGCCCGCACCAGCCGCATCCCGCCGAGGATGTGGTCGGTGTCCTCGCCGCCGACCGGCACCAGATGGGCCACGCTGACGGCGTTGTAGAGGTCGACGAGCAGGTTGATCCTCGGCAGCCCGCCGTCGGCGAGCGCGCGCCTGGCCAGCGCCTCGGCGGAGTTGCGGGTGCGGGACGGCTTGGCGCCGAAGGCGCTGTACGCGTCCCGCCAGGCCGCGAGGTGCGGGTCCTCGTGCGGGGCGCGGCCGGCCAGCCGTGCGGTGAGCCGGCGCACGGCGTCGTCGAGCAGCGCGGAGCTCCGCTCGTCGCTCGGCCCGTTGGTGAGGCCGCGGGCCTCGACGACGAGCGGGACGAAGCCGGGTACGAGGTCGTGCACCTCGGGGGCCACGGTGATGTTCAGGGGCTGAGCGGTGTTCGTCGGGGGCATAGCAGACCTTGGTTCCTTGACGGGGACGGCGTTCACAGCGCGGTGGGCAGCAGCTGCCACAGGTGCGGCCGGTCGGTGGCGCGCTGCAGAGATTCCAGCACGGCGGGCGGCGGCGCGGCGTACACCACCGGGTAGTCGGCCTCGCCGAACTCGGGACGGACCCGCCAGGCGAGCCGCTCCCGCTCCACCGAGAACCGCGCGTCCACACCCGGCTTGTTGCCCCGCGGGTCCTGCCGCGCCCAGCGCGTCCGCCCGGGCAGCAGGACGGCGACGAGGGCGTGCACCAGCGGATTGCCACCGGCTTCGTCGGTGAGGCGCTGGTAGCAGAGCCCGGTGGGGATGCCCTCGGCCCGCAGCAGCGCGGTGAGGGCGTGCGACTTGGCGTGGCAGATGCCGGTGCGCAGCCGCAGGACGTCCGAGGCGCGCCAGGTCACCCGGGGGTCGCCGGCGTCGCCGGAGTGCGGAACGGTGTCGCGGACGAACTCGAAGGCCGCCCGGGCGTAGTCGTCGGGCCCGGTGGCACCGGCGCGCAGCCGTTCCGCGGTCTCGCGCACCAGCGGATGCTCATGGTCGATGACGTCGTCGGCGGCGAGATAGGCCGCAGGACCGGGTACGTCCTGGAGGAGTTCCATATCCGGAACCCTAGGCAGGATCGCACTCTCGATCAATCGAAATACGGATCAGCGCATACTTATTCAGGATGCGGGCTAGGGTCTGTCGTCTGGATCTCCGTGGGGGAAGGAGCGGTGTCCGGTGCGTGCAGCTGCAAGGCGGAGGAGGCGACGCGGAGCGTCGTCGACCGACGCCAACGCGGCAGATGTGCGTGCTGGACACCGCGACGCCGCGGAGATCCAGACGACAGGCCCTAGGCGATCGCGCCGTTCGTGGCGCCCGGCCCGGCGTCGTCCGCGTGCCGGGCCAGCGCGGACGCCAGATCGGCATGGATCTCGAAGACCCGCCCCAGCCGGGTGAGCCGGAGCAGCCTCGCGAAGGACGGATCGGCGCTGACGATCCGGATGCGGCCCCCGTTCTCGAGGGCACGCATCCGGAACCGGCAGAGCAGCGACAGACCGCTGCAGTCGATGAACGTCACGGGCCGCAGATCGATGACGAAGTCCGAGTCGGCCACCCGGGCGAGGGCGTCGAGGAAAGGGGACAGCCCCGCCGCGGCGAGGACGTCCAGTTCACCCCACAGCTCGACCACGGTGGTCCCGGCCACCGATCGCCGACTGGCGCCGAAGGCGGGCTGATCGTCGTACATGGCAGGCCCCCCACTCCTGGTGATGGGCGTGCGCCGATGCGCATGTGTACGTGTCATACCCGCCGGTCGGCGATGAAGTCAACGGTTGGGACAGCAGCGGAAGTTGGCTTGTTCCGGGCCGTGGCCGGGCCGTGGGACTGCGGTGGCCGGTCTAGTGTCCGGCCAGCTCCGCGGCGATGGCCGCCGCGAACGAGTCGACGTCGTCCTCCGTGGTGTCGAAGGAGCACATCCAGCGGACCTCACCGGTGTTCTCGTTCCAGAAATAGAAGCGGTAGCGCTTCTGCAGCCTCTCGCTGACCTCGCGCGGCAGGAGCGCGAAGACGGCGTTGGACTGCACCGGGCGGACGATCGTCACACCGTCGACCCCCCGGACGGCCGCTTCCAGCCGCTGCGCCATCGCGTTGGCGTGCCGCGCGCCGCGCAGCCAGAGGTCACCGGCGAGCAGCGCCTCGAACTGCACCGACACGAAGCGCATCTTGGAGGCGAGCTGCATCGACAGCTTGCGCAGATGCTTCATGGCGCGCACCCGCTCGGGGGTGAGCACGACGATGCACTCCCCCATCAGCAGGCCGTTCTTGGTACCGCCGAAGGAGAGGATGTCGACCCCGGCGTCGGTGGTGAACGCCGCGAGCGGCACACCGAGGGTGGCGGCGGCGTTGGAGATCCGCGCCCCGTCCAGGTGGACGGCCATGCCGTGCTGGTGGGCGTGGTCGCAGATCGCCCGGATCTCGTCGGGGGTGTAGCAGGTGCCCAGTTCGGTGGTCTGGGTGATCGAGACGACCTGCGGCTGCGCCCGGTGCTCGTCCTCGAAGCCGAACGCCTGGAGGTCGATCAGCTCGGGGGTGAGCTTGCCGTCCGGCGTCGGGACGGTCAGCAGCTTGAGGCCGCCGACCCGCTCCGGAGCGCCGCACTCGTCCACGTTGATGTGCGCGGACTCCGCGCAGATGACCGCGCCCCAGCGCTCGGTGACGGACTGCAGCGCCGTGACGTTGGCGCCGGTGCCGTTGAATACCGGGAAGACCTCCGCGCGCGGGCCGAAGTGGCCGCGGAAGATGTCCTGCAGATGGGCGGTGTAGTCGTCCTCGCCGTAGGCGACCTGGTGGCCGCCGTTGGCGAGGGCCAGGGCGGTGAGCACCTCGGGGTGCACGCCGGCGTAGTTGTCGCTGGCGAAGCCGCGGACCTCGGGGTCGTGGCGCCGGACGGCGTCGGTGGCGAGCTGCTCGCTCACGGTTGGGGCGTCAGCCACAGTCGGGTTCCGTTCACTTCCTCGGCGGGCCGGTTCCAGATGTCCGTGACGGCCTCGGCGAGGTCCGTCACATCGGTGAAGCCGGCGAATTTGGCGTTCGGGCGCTGCGCCCGCATCTCATCGTGCACCAGCGCCTTGATGACGACGACGCTGGCCGCCGCGGTGAGCGGGTCGGTGCCCGCCAGCTTGCGGAACGAGTCCCCCATGGCGAGGGTCCAGGCCTCGGCGGCGGCCTTCGACGCCGCGTAGGCGGCGTTGCCGGCCGTCGGGCTGCTGGCACCGGCGGCGCTGATCAGCACATAGCGGCCCCGCGTGCTGCGCAGCAGCGGGTCGTGGAACGCCAGCGAGGTGTGCTGGACGGTGCGGATCAGCAGCTTGTGCAGGAAGTCCCAGTCGGAGAGGTCGGTCTCGGTGAACGACGCGGAGCCGCGCCAGCCGCCGACCAGATGGACCAGACCGTCGACCGGACCGTGGTCCTTCTCGATCCGCTCGGCCCACTCACGGGTCGCGTCGGGGTCGAGCAGGTCCACGATCTCGCCGGTGATGTCCGCACCGCCGGCGTCGAAACGGGCCTGGTCGACGGCTTGCGCGAGCCGTTCGGGATTCGCGTCGGCGGCGACGACATGAGCGCCCGCCCTGGCGAGCCGCTGGAGCATCGCTCGGCCGGCCGGTCCGCCGGCCCCCGCCACCGCGATGACCGCTCCCTGGAGCGGTCCCTGGCTTTCGGTCCCGTTCGTCATCTTCGCCTCCTCGGCCGCGTCGCTCACGCCGCCGTCCGTACGACGCCGCTCGCGGTGATCCCCTTGGTCGAGGCGATCACATCGCGCAGCTTCTTCGCGAGTGCCTCATAGAACATGCTCAGCGGGAACTCGTCGACGAGCACCTCGTCCACGAGCTTGCGCGGCGGCAGCGAGAGGTCGAGGGCGTCCGGGCCCTTGGCCCACACCGATCCGGGGTGGGGCGAGAGGTACGTCGCGACCAGGTCGTACGCGGCGAACCAGTGCACGAGCTTGGGGCGGTCGATGCCGTCGCGGTACAGCTTCTCGATGTCGGCGCAGAGCTGGTTGGTGACCTGGGGAGCCAGCTCCCAGTCGATGTGCAGGGTGTTGTCCGTCCAGCGTACGGCGTCGTGCTTGTGCAGGTAGGAGAAGAGCAGCTGGCCGCCCAGGCCGTCGTAGTTGCGGACCCGCTCGCCGGTGACCGGGAAGCGGAAGAGGCGGTCGAAGAGGATCGCGTACTGCACGCCCAGGCCCATCGGGTGGCCCTCGGCCTGCAGCTTCACGGCCTCCTTGAAGGTCGTGAGGTCACAGCGCAGCTCTTCGAGGCCGTACATCCAGAACGGTGCCCGCTGCTTGATCATGAAGGGGTCGAACGGCAGGTCGCCGTGGCTGTGGGTGCGGTCGTGGATCATGTCCCACAGCACGAACGTCTGCTGGGAGAGCTCCTGGTCCTCGATGAGCCGGACGGCCTCACCGGGCAGTTCCAGGCCGAGGGTGTCCACGGCGGCGGCGGTCACGGCCCGGAAGCGGGCGGCCTCGCGGTCGCAGAAGATGCCGCCCCAGGTCCAGCGCTCGGGCGCCTGGCGGACGGCCACGGTCTCCGGGAAGAGCACCGCGGAGTTGGTGTCGTAACCGGGCGTGAAGTCCTGGAACGTGATCGGCACGAACAGCGGGTTGTCGTAGCGGGTGCGCTCCAGCTCGGCGAGCCAGTCGGGCCACACGACGCGCAGGGCGACGGCTTCCAGGTTGCGGTCCGGGTTGCCGTTCTGCGTGTACATCGGGAAGACGACCAGGTGCTGCAGGCCGTCGCGGCGGTCGGCGGCGGGCTGGAAGGCCAGCAGCGAGTCCAGGAAGTCCGGGACGCCGAAGCCGCCGTCGGCCCAGCGGCGCAGGTCGGTGACGAGCGCCTGGTGGTACGCCGAGTCGTGCGGCACCAGCGGGGAGAGCTGCTCGATCGCGTCGATGACGCGCTCCAGGGTGCGCTCCACATCGGCCAGCGGCGGTACGACCTCGGCGGAGAAGTCGATCGAGCCGTCCTTCTGCTGCCAGGGCCTGATGGCTTCCACGGCTTGCTTCAGTACGGCCCACGCCGGATGCGAGGCGATGTCCTCGCCGGATATCCCGGCCCCGTCAGCCACTACAGCCGAAAGATTTTCACTCATGACCCCTCCTTCACAGAAGAAACGCGCTTGATCCGCCAAGGAAGCGTATCTATACGAGCTTCCTCCGTTCAAGGGGGGTCGGAACAGATTATCCTGTGCGACCCCCCACAAGACCGGTCATTTTCCTGTCATGCACCGTTCTCGCGATGACTTCTGTTAGTTGCGTCATGACGGGACGAGCGACCTTCGGGACATTGCTCCCTTATGACTACAAAGCGACTTCGTTCCAGTCTCGCCCAGCTTTCCGGCGCGCGCGATCCCCGCGCCGCATCCCCGCGGGCCCGGTGGCAGCCCGGCGGGGCGGCACGCCCTCGCACGAGTGACGGAACCGGCCGGCCGGGGTCCGGCGGCGGTAGGAGAGGGGTCATGAGTACCCGCGCTGTCCTCGTCGCCGCACTGATCACCGGATTCGTCCTCGGCACGGCGGGTGTCCGTTCCGCGCACTCCGCGCCGTCACACCACGTTCCACCCGCCGTCACCGCCCGTCCCTAGGATGTCGGCCATGAACTTCCTCACCGTCGGTCACCGGGGTGTCATGGGCGTGGAGCCCGAGAACACCCTGCGTTCCTTCGCCCGCGCCGAGCGCGAGGGGCTGGACCAGATCGAGCTCGATCTGCACCTGAGCAAGGACGGCGCGCTCGTCGTCATGCATGACGCGGAGGTGGACCGCACCACGGACGGCACCGGCCGGATCGGCGACCTCACCCTCGACGAGCTGCGGGAGCTGGACGCGGGGCAGGGCGAACGGGTGCCCGTCCTCGAAGAGGTGCTGGACGCGGTCTCCGGGCCGATCCAGGCCGAGATCAAGGACGTGGCCGCCGCCCGGGTGCTCGCGAAGGTGCTGCGCGAGCGCGACGAGGTGGGCCGGGTGAGCGTGCTGTCCTTCCACGACGAGGCGCTGCGCGAGATCCACGAACTGCTGCCGGAGTCGCACCGCGTGCTGGTCGCCAGCGAACTCGGCCGGGACCTGGTGTCGCGCGCACGGGCGGTGGGCGCCCGGATGGTCAGCCTGGAACTGCCGCAGCTCAGCCTCGACGTGGTCCGGCGGTGCCGGGACGCGGGGCTCGCGGTGATCGCGTGGACGGTGAACACTCCGCAGGAACTGGACCTGGCGCACGCGCTCGGGCTGGACGGCATCGTGACCGACCTGCCGTCCATCGACGGGCGGGCGATGCGTCGGATCGCCGGACGGGCCTGACCGGTACGGCTCCTGGCGAGGCGCGGGGCAACACTCCGGACACAAACGTCCGGCATTCGGACGTACGCTCCCGCGGCCTGGACAGATTCGCCCGGCCGATGTCAATGTCCGGCCATGCGTTCCGCGAACCTGCTGTCCCCGCGCCTCGCCGCCATCGCCGCGGCCGCCCTGCTCACCCTCGCCGCCGCCGGCTGCGCGCCCCAGGAGGACGACTCCGCGGGCGGCACCGCCACGCCCTCGGGAACGTCCGCCGCGAGCTGTGCCCCCACCGGTCTGTCCACCCGCACGGCGGGCAAGCTGACGGTGGGCACGGACACGCCCGCGTACGACCCCTGGTTCACCGATGACAAGCCCGCCAACGGCAAGGGCTTCGAGTCGGCCGTCACCTACGCCGTCGCCAAGCAGCTCGGCTACGCCCAGGCCGATGTGGTCTGGCAGACCGTGGCCTTCAACAACGCCTTCGCGCCCGGCGCGAAGGCCTTCGACTTCGACATCAACCAGGTCTCGATCAGCGACGACCGCAAGAAGGCCGTCGACTTCTCGTCCGGCTACTACGACGTGCGCCAGGCCGTCATCACGCTCAAGACCTCGAAGATCGCGAACGCGAGGACGATCGCCGACCTGCGGGGCGCCAAGCTCGGCGCCCAGGTCGGCACCACCAGCCTGGACGTGCTCAACGACGTCATCAAGCCGACCCAGGCACCCGCCGTCTACCAGAAGAACGACCTCGCCAAGAGCGCGCTGAAGAACGGTCAGGTGGACGGCATCGTCGTCGACCTGCCCACCGCGTTCTACATCACCGGCGCCGAGGTGCCGGAGGCCAAGGTCGTCGGGCAGTTCGAGACCGGCGGCGCCCGGCAGGAGCAGTTCGGCCTCGTCCTGGACAAGGGCAGCAAGCTCACGGCGTGCGTCAGCAAGGCCGTCGACGCGCTGCGCAAGGACGGCACGCTGGCCGGGCTGGAGAAGCAGTGGCTGTCCGAGGCCGTCGACGCGCCGGTGCTGAAGTGACGGTGGAGGACGTCCGGCCGGACACCTACCGGCCGTCCGAGCGGCGGATCGAACGGGAGCGCTTCCGGCGCGCCCGCACCCGGCGCGCGGTGACGATCGGCGCCGTCAGCTCCCTCGCCACCGCCGGGCTGCTCATCGGGCTCGTCGTCAGCTCCCCGGGATGGCAGCGCACCAAGGAGACCTTCTTCAACGCGCACGACGCACGCGCGTCGCTGCCGAAGATCCTCGACGGGCTCTGGCTCAACCTCCAGCTGATGGTGGTGTGCGGAGCGGTCGTCCTGGTCCTCGGGCTGCTGCTCGCCATCACCCGCACCCTGCGCGGACCGGTGTTCTTCCCGCTGCGGGCGCTCGCCACCGCCTATGTCGACTTCTTCCGCGGTCTGCCGCTGATCATCTGCCTGCTCGGCGTGGTCTTCGGCGTCCCCGCGCTGCGGCTGCAGGGCGTCACCACCGACCCGGTGGTGCTGGGCGGGACGGCACTGGTGCTCACCTACTCGGCGTACGTCGCCGAGGTCTTCCGGGCCGGGATCGACACCGTCCACCCCAGCCAGCGCGCCGCCGCCCGCTCGCTGGGGCTGAGCAGCGCGCAGACCATGCGCCACGTGGTACTGCCGCAGGCTGTCCGGCGGGTGGTGCCCCCGCTGCTGAACGACCTGGTCTCACTGCAGAAGGACACCGGTCTGGTGTCGATCGCCGGCGCGGTCGACGCGGTGTACGCGGCGCAGATCTACGCGGGCAAGACCTTCAACTACACCTCGTACGTCGTCGCCGGCCTGATCTTCGTCGCGCTCACCATTCCGATGACGCGCTTCACCGACTGGATCACCGCCCGGATGAACCGCCGCCAGTCGCAGGGAGGAACCGTATGAGTGACGGCATGAGCGCGGCACCGGTGCTGCGGCTGGAGTCCGTGCGCAAGACGTTCGGCTCCTCGGTGGTGCTCCGCGACATCGATCTCAGCGTGCCCCCGCACACCGTCACCGCGCTGATCGGCGCCTCCGGCTCCGGCAAGTCGACGCTGCTGCGCTGCGCCAACCTGCTGGAGGACATCGACGACGGGGCGATCTTCCTGGACGGCGAGGACATCACCGACCCGCGCGTCGACCCGGACACGGTGCGCCGCCGGATCGGGGTCGTCTTCCAGGCGTACAACCTGTTCCCGCACATGACCGTGCTCGACAACATCACCCTCGCGCCGCGCCGGGTGCACAAGGTCGCGCGTGCCGAGGCGGCCGAGCGGGCCCGTGAACTGCTCGCCCGGCTCGGCCTCGGCGACAAGGCCGGCGAGTACCCGGACCGGCTGAGCGGCGGCCAGCAGCAGCGCGTCGCGATCGTCCGGGCGCTGGCCGGGAGGCCGCGGCTGCTGCTCCTCGACGAGATCACCGCGGCGCTCGACCCGGAGCTGGTCGGTGAGGTGCTGGGCGTCGTCCGTGATCTCAAGGACCAGGGCATGACGATGGTGATCGCCACGCACGAGATGGGCTTCGCCCGTGAGGTCGCCGACCAGGTCTGCTTCCTCGACGCCGGGGTGGTGCTGGAGCGCGGCACGCCGAAGCAGGTGTTCGGGGCGCCGGAGCAGGAGCGCACGCAGCGCTTCCTGCGGCGCTTCGCGGAGGCCGGGCGGCTGTGAGCGGTCAGCCGGTGGCCTCTGCCTTGAGGCCCTTGAGGTCCTTCACCAGCAGCTCGAACTCCAGGTCGGCACGCTGCGGCACACCGAAGCGCTCGTCCCCGTAAGGGAAGGGGTGCGTCTCGCCGGTGCGGGTGTAGCCGCGGCGCTCGTACCAGGCGATGAGGTCGGCGCGCGCCGTGATCACCGTCATGTGCATCTGCGCCGCGTCCCACTCGGTCGCGGCGTAGCGCTCGGCCTCGGCGAGGACGGTCTTCCCGAGGCCGCCGGCCTGCGCAGTGGGCCGGACCGCGAACATCCCGAAGTACGCGTTGTCCCCGCGGCGTTCGATGTGGCAGCACGCGATCAGCTCGCCCGCGCGCTCCACCAGGACGAGCCGGCTGTCCGCCTTCTCGATCACCTCGACGACACCCTCGGGGTCCGTCCGCTGTCCCTCCAGGATGTCCGCCTCGGTCGTCCACCCGGCCCGGCTCGAGTCCCCCCGGTACGCCGACTCGACGAGAGTGACGACGGCGGGAACATCGGCCGGCGTGGCCGTACGGAAGGTCGGCTGCGCGGTGCGCTCGCTGATGTCCATGGGGGCGAGGCTACCCGGGAGCACATCCGGGGCGCCGGGGCCGGGTAGCTTCACCGCATGGTGAATGTGGTGAGCAGCCGGATCCTGTTGCAGCCGACCGACCTGGAGCGATCCCGGGCCTTCTACCGTGACGAGCTGGGGCTGGCGATCTACCGGGAGTTCGGCAGCGGTCCCGAGCGCGGCACGGTGTTCTTCCTCGGCGGCGGCTATCTGGAGGTCTCCGGGCGCTCCGGGGCGCCGATGAGTGCGGCGCTGCGCATCTGGCTGCAGGTCCCGGACGTCGCGGCGGCGCACGCCGAACTGGCCGGTCGCGGGGTGACCGTTCTGCGGCCGCCGGTGGAGGAGCCCTGGGGGCTGGTCGAGATGTGGATCGCGGATCCCGACGGGCTGGAGATCGTCGTGGTGGAGGTGCCGGCCGACCACCCGATCAGATACCGGCCCTGACCTCCGTGAAGGCGGCCGCGAGCCGCCGGATGCCCTCGTCGATCTCCTCGGTGCCGCTGGTGTCGGCGAAGCTGACGCGGAGGTACGGCGCCGGGGCCTCAGCGGCGAAGTAGGCGCGCCCGGCCGCGACCGCGACCGAGGCGCGCAGGGCCGCCGTGCACAGCTCCGTCTCGTCGGTGCCGTCGGGCAGCCGCAGCCACAGCTGGTAGCCGCCGGTCGGGACCCGGCCGGGGAGCAGTTCCGGCAGATCGCGCCGCAGCGCGGCCAGCATCGCGTCGCGGCGCTCGCGCAGCCCGGTCGCGACGGCCCGCAGGTGGCGTGGCCAGGCGGGTGCGCCGACGAGTTCGAGGGTCGCCTCCTGGAGGGGGCGGGGGACGAAGAAGCTGTCGACGACCTGGATGGCGCGCAGCCGTTCCACGACCGGGCCGCGGGCGATGAGCGCGCCGACCCGCAGGCTGGGCGAGGTGGGCTTGGTCAGCGACGTGACATGGACGACGGTGCCGTGCGGGTCGTCGGCGACCAGGGGCGCGGGCAGCGGGCCGCCGTGGCCCAGCCGCCGGGCGAAGTCGTCCTCGATGACGAACGCCCCGGCCGCGCGGGCGATCCCGGTGACCTGCGCCCGCCGCGCCGGGGCGAGGACGGTGCCCGTCGGGTTCTGGAAGAGCGGCTGGCAGAAGAACACCCGGGCACCCGTGGCGTCGAAGGCGTCGGCGAGCAGGTCCGGGCGTACGCCGTCCGCGTCGGTCGGCACCGGTACCGGCCGCAGTCCGGCCGCCCGGGCCACCGCGAGCACTCCGGGGTACGTCGGGGACTCGACGAGCAGCGCGGAGCCGGGTGGGGCGAGCGCGCGCAGCGCGGTGGTGAGCGCGGCCTGGCCGCCCGCCGTGATCAGCACCTGGGCGGGTCCGACGCCGGCCTCGCGCGCGAACCAGGTGCGCAGCGCCGTCAGCCCCTCCACCGGCGGCCGGTCCCACGCCCCGGGCCGGCGGGCCGCGCGGGCGAGTGCGGCGCCGAGGGCTTGCTGCGGCTGGAGATCGGGGTGCAGATAGCCGCCGTTGAGCGGGATCACGCCAGGCGGCGGGGCGGCGAGCGTGGCGAGCACCCCGGAGGCGTCCACGACGCGGGGGGCGGGCTCGCCGTGCTGGTCCCCGGCGGTCAGGGCGACCTGCTGCCAGGAGGTGTCGACGGGGCCGGCGGGGTGCGCCACCGTCTGCGACCGGTAGGTGCCCGAGCCGGGGCGGGTCTCCACCAGCCCCTCGGCGGCGAGCGCGGCCAGCGCCCGGGACACCGTCACGGGGCTGACGCCGAACCGGTCGACGAGGGAGCGGCTCGACGGCAGTTTCGCCCCGGGAGAGAAGCGCTTGAGCTCTCCCCGCAACGAATCCGCCAGGGAATCCGAACTGCTACCGTCATTCATGACAGAACATGATAGCGCTACCGCACTGCGTCCGATAGCGGTGAACGGCACCGCCCTCGCCGCGCTCGGCGTCGCGGTCTTCTCCTTCACCTTCCCCGCGACCCACTGGGCGCTCGGCGGCTTCGGGCCGTGGACCACCGTCGCCGTGCGCGGCGTGCTCGCCGCCGTCATCGCGGGGGTCTGCCTGATCGCCGGACGGGCGCCAGTCCCCGCCCGGGAGCACTGGCCGGGACTGCTGGTCGTCGGCCTCGGGGTCGTCGTCGGCTTCCCGTTGCTCACCACGCTGGCGCTGACGACCACCGACACCTCGCACGCCGCCGTCGTCATCGGCGCGCTGCCGCTGGCCACCGCCATCGTGGCCGCCGCCCGGGAGGGGAACCGGCCGTCGCGCACCTTCTGGGCCGCCGCGGTCGCGGGCGCCGGCGCCGTCACGGTGTTCACCCTCGCGCAGAGCGGCGGGGCGCCGACCACCGGCGACCTCTATCTCTTCGGCGCGCTGGCGGTGTGCGCGGCGGGCTACGCCGAGGGCGGCCGGCTGGCCAGGGTGATGCCAGGACTGCGGGTCATCTCGTGGGCGCTGATCGCGATGCTCCCGTTCACCCTGGCCGGCTCGCTCGTCGCGCTGAGCTTCGAGCCGGTGCACTTCGGCGGCCGGGCGCTGCTGGGGCTGGCGTATCTCGCGGCCGTCTCCCAGGTCCTCGGCCTCATGGTCTGGTACCGGGGCATGGCCGCCATCGGCGTCGCCCGCGCCAGCCAGCTCCAGCTGGCGCAGCCGCTGCTGACGCTGGTGTGGTCGGCGGCCCTGCTCGGCGAGCACCTGGACGCCGCCACCCCGCTCGCGGCGCTCGCCGTCCTGGTCTGTGTGGCGGTCACCCAGCGCGCCAGGGCCTGAGCTCTCGCTCCGCACGTCCTTCATCGCGCCCCCCGAGTACGTCCGTGCGCGTGGGTGTGCGCCCTCGTGCCTGGGCAGCTCTCCAGCGGACCGCCGTCGCCCGGGGACGCGGGGCGGCCGGTGGGCGGGAACGCGGCGAACGGGAGGCCGGTCATGCACGGACCACCGCTGGTGGGGTGGCTGCTGGTCGTACTCAGCGCCGCGACGGGGCTGTCGTGCCTGCTGCGGCACGCCGCCCGGGACGAGGCCCTGATGGGGGCCGGCATGGCGGTGATGGCCGTGCCCATGTCCGTACTCGACCCCAGGCCCTGGGGGTCGCTGCTGCTCGCGCTGGTCTTCGCGGCGGCGGCGGTCCGGGCCCTGCTGCTCGCCCGGCGGCCCGGCCACCATCTGCACCACGCCCTGGGCGCCGCCGCGATGGTCTACATGGCCGCCGCGATGGGCACGGCCGCCCCGGCCGGCGCCCACGCCGGGCACGCCCCGGCGGGCGCACCGCTGCTGACGGGAGCGCTGCTGGTGTACTTCGCCGGATACGTTCTGGCCGCCGGGGCCCGGCTGGTGACGGTGGCGGCCGTCGCCCCGGCCGGCGGTCCGCCGGCCGGGGTGCCGATCGCGCCGGAGCTGGCGGCGTGCCGGGTCTCCATGGCGCTGGGGATGTTCGCGATGCTCCTGACGCTGTGACCCGGGGGTGCTCCGCCCGGGACGGCGTCAGCAGGCGAGCGCGAGCGGCGGCCGCCAGACCTGGCCGTCACCGGGGGTGCCCGAAGGCGGGCTGGAGTTGAGCGGCACGAACATCATCCGCGCGCCGGCTTCGTTCCGGTCGCCGGTCCACAGGTCGATGCCCTGCCAGGCCTGCCCGTCGACGACCGACACCGTGCGGGACTGCCCGCCACAGCTGTTGGCGGAGATGAGCCGGCGGCCGTTCGCGGGCTGGCCGAACCCGAGGTTGGGGGGCGCGACCCAGGTCCCGTACAGGTTCGTGGTGGTGGCGTAGCCGGTGCCGGTGCCCGTGCAGTAGCCGCAGCCGGGATCCGAGTAGGTGAGGAAGTACTGCCCGCTGGACCGGTCGTACCAGCCGCCGGGACTCTCGATGTTCTTCACCCCGGCGACGCTCAGTCCGCCCACCCCGGATCCGCCGACGCCATAGCCGTTGAGCTCCTCGATGGACAGCGACAGCGCGCCGGGCATCGTGCACACCAGTGCGGGCGCGGCACCCGGTGTGGCGGAGTCGATGAAGCCCATGTCCCCGTTACCGGTGCAGTACTTCAGGCTGGGCTTGGTGTACGAGCCGTGCGGCGGACCGGCGGAGGGGCCGCACAGGCCGGCGGGTCCGTTGCAGCCCATCGCGTTGTAGGCATGGGTTTTGTCGCGGCCGTAGTCCGCCGGGGAGTTGAACCACAGGATCCACACCCCGTCGTCACTGCCCCAGCCGCTGCGCTGGATCATCCGCGGGTTGAAACAGCCCGAGCCGTTGCCGCCGCACTCCACCTGCCAGGACTTTCCGGTGTACGGATCGATGTCGTTCGGGCCGAACAGCAGGGTTGGCGTGGACCAGGGTCCCAGGAGCGACGGCGCGGTGGACACCTTGAAGCCGCACCACGGTGTGTCCTTCTCCTGCCAGTGGAACCCGCACGCGTACGCGGTTCCGTACGCGTAGTAGGTGCCGTTGAACTTCTGGACGGTGCCGTCATGCAGGTCGAGCGAGGCGGGCAGGCTGAACGCCACGGGGCCCCCGGGCGCCGCGTCGGCCTGAGCGGCGGACGCACCCCCGAGGAGTGTGACGAGGGAGAGGGCAAGGACGGCGAGCAGAGCACCGATACGGCACACCACGCCTCCAGTTCGATGAGGTCGTCGCAGACAGAGTCGCGGGCGAGATCGCAGGCGCGCCGTTCCGATGATCGGCCCGCATGACGCACCGTAGTCGCGCGGTTCCGGTGCGTCGGGCGACGCGACGGGCGGCCGTCCGACGTCACCCATAGCGACGAAGGCTCGTACGCCCGGCCGGGTCCCGCGCCGGCCGGCCACCTGGCGAGGCGCCATGGTGGTGGTGCGTCCTGGCGGCGGGGGTCCTGGCGGTGAGGCGTGCATCACTTCGGACGGCGGACCGTACCCGGGGCTCCCGGGGCCTCCTAGGGTGAGCGGCATGACGGTCCCGTTCGTGCTGCTGGTGGTCGGCGCACTGGCTGCGGCGATGACGCCGCGCCTGTTGTCCCGTGCCGCCTGGCCGGAGCGCGAACCCGTGCTGGCCCTGTGGGTCTGGCAGTGCGTCGTCGCCGCCGTCCTGCTGTGCTGTGTCCTGGCGATGGCGCTCAGTGCCGCCGCCGCCTCGGCCGCCGTGCGCTGGCACCTGTTCGGTTTCGCCCCGCACGGTGTCGTGGACGCGTACGGTCTGCCCGGCTACGGGCGCTGGGCCGGTTCGCTGGCGGTCCTGCTGGCCTGCGGTGGTGTGTGGACCGCCGCGATGCTCACCCGCGAGGTGCGCGGGGCGCGGGCCCGGCGCCGTCAGCGGCGTGCCGAACTGCTCGTCCGCTCCCCCCGGCTGCCCGGCGAGGAGCCGCCGGCCGGCGACCGGCTGGTGGTGCTGGAGGGTGACCGGCCCGACGCCTGGTGGCTGTCGGGCGCGCAGCCGCAGCTGGTCGTCACCACGGCGGCGCTGCGCCGCCTCAAGGGCCGCCAGCTCGACGCCGTACTCGCGCATGAACAGGGCCACGTCCGCGCCCGGCACGATGTGCTGCTGCACTGCGCGGGCGCACTGGCCTCCGGCTTCCCCCAGGTCCCGGTCTTCGCCGGGTTCCGCGACCAGGTGCACCGGCTGATCGAGCTGGCCGCCGACGACACCGCCTCCCGCCGCTTCGGCCGGCTCACCACGGCCCTGGCCCTGGTCGAGCTCAACGAGGACCGCGGGGTGTTCGGCCCCTGCCCGACCCCGCTCGCCGAACTGCCGCGCCGGGTGCACCGGCTGCTGGACCCGGCGCCGCGGCTGGCCCCGGTACGCCGGGCCGGACTGACCGCGACCGCGCTCCTCGTCCCGGCCGTTCCCCTGCTGATCGCCTTCGTTCCGGGACTCAGCGCTCTCGGATAGCCCGCCGGAACCGCTCCTTCCGGGCCCCTGGCGGCTCCCTCCCCGGCGCGTTCCGGAGAATGGCGCCATGGTGATCAAGGGATGCATGTTCGACTTCTCCGGAACCCTGATGAGGATCGAACCGGCCGGGCGCTGGCTGGACGCGGTCCTCCGCGCGGCCGGGCACGACGTTCCCGCCGGGCAGGCGGCGCGGTACGCGGAGCGGCTGGAGCGGGCCGGAGCGCTGCCGGGCGGGGCCCACCCGAGCGCGGTGCCGGAAGCGCTGCGGGAGGTCTGGCAGGAGCGGGACCGCAGCGCGGAACAGCACCGGGCCGCGTTCACCGGCATGGCCCGGCAGGCGGAGCTGCCGTGGGACGTCTACGGCGCCCTGTACGACCGCCATATGACGCCGGAGGCCTGGACGCCCTACCCCGACAGCGCCGGAGTGCTGAAGGAACTGCGCGAGCGCGGTACCGCGGTGGCAGTGGTGAGCAACATCGGCTGGGACCTGCGGCCGGTCTTCCGCGCCCACGGACTCGACGCGTTCGTCGACGCGTATGTGCTGAGTTACGAACACGGCATCCAGAAGCCGGACCCCCGGCTGTTCACCATCGCCTGCGAGGCGCTGGGACTGCCTCCCGCGCAGGTCGCGATGGTGGGCGACGACCGGCGGGCCGACACCGGCGCCGCGGCGCTGGGCTGCCCGGTGCACCTCGTCGACCATCTGCCGGCCGCCGAGCGGCCGGACGGTCTGCGAAAGATTCTCGATCTGCTGTAGATCCACCAATCCGTACCGGCCGCCGCTCCGAATACCCGACAGGACATGCGGGCGTGAGGAGGGCGGACTGTGATGACGGAACGACGTCGGGTCGCGATCATCGGGAGCGGGATCGCCGGACTCACGGCCGCGTACGTCCTGCGCGGGACGTACGACGTCCTGCTGTTCGAGGCGGACGCCCGGCTCGGCGGCCACGCCGACACCCACGACGTCGTGGCCGCTGACGGCGGCCGGGCGTTCGCCGTCGACACCGGCTTCATCGTGCACAACCGGCGTACGTACCCGCTGTTGACGCGGCTCTTCGCCGAACTGGGCGTGGCCACCCAGCCGACCGACATGAGCATGTCGGTGCGCTGCGACGGCTGCGGTCTGGAGTACGCCGGGGCCCGCGGCGCGGCGGGGTTGTTCGCGCGCCCCGGCAACGCGGCGAACATCCGGTATCTGCGGCTGCTCGCGCACGTGCCGCGCTTCCACCGGGCGGCCCGCGCACTGCTGGCGCTGCCGCCGGACGGCCCGGAGCCGACCCTCGGCGAGTTCCTCGCCGAACGGCGCTTCCCGCCGTACTTCGTCTCGCACTTCATGACGCCGCTGGTCTCCGCGGTGTGGTCCTGCGGCGCGGAGCAGGCCGCCGGCTACCCCGCGCGCTATCTGTTCCGCTTCCTGGACAACCACGGGATGCTCTCGGTGACCGGCGCGCCGGCCTGGCGGACCGTCACCGGCGGCTCGCACGAATACGTCCGGCGGATCGCCAAGCAGCTCACCACGGTGCACACGTCGGCCCCGGTGCACGCGCTCACCCGGCATCCCGGCGGCGTACGGCTGTGGACCGGCGACGGCGAGGAGCACACCGCGGACGCCGTGGTCGTCGCCGTCCACCCCGATCAGGCGCTGCGGCTGCTCGCCGACCCGACGCCCGCGGAGACCGAGGTGCTGGGCGCGTTCTCCTACTCCCGCAATCCCGCGCTGCTGCACACCGACGCCTCCGTGCTGCCCCGGGCGAGCGGCGCCCGCGGCTGCTGGAACTATCTGCTGCCCTCGTGCGGCGCCACCCCCGACCGGGTCCTGGTGAGCTACGACATGACGCGGCTGCAGCGGCTGGACACCCCGCAGGAGTACGTCGTGACCCTCGGCGGCGAGCGGCTGGTCGACCCGGACCGGGTCCTGGACCGCATGGACTACGCGCACCCGGTCTTCACCACCCGCTCGGTCGCCGCCCAGCGGCGGCTTCCGGAGCTCAACGGCCCGGTCACCACGTTCGCCGGGGCCTACCACGGCTGGGGATTCCACGAGGACGGCTGCCGCTCGGGAGTCGCGGCGGCCGAAGCGCTGGGGGTCCGGTGGTGACCGCGGCGCTGTACGAGTGCGTGGTGTCGCATGTGCGCACCGCCCCGCTGCGGTACTCCTTCCGGCACCGTACGTATCTCTGGCTGGTGGACCTGGACGCGCTGCCCCGGCTGCCGCGCCCGCTGCGCCCGCTGGCCCGTTTCGAGACCCGTGACCACTTCGGCGGCGGGGCACCGGACATCCGCGCGGGACTCGACCGCTTCCTCGCGGCGGAAGGGGTGGAGCCGCCCGGCGGGCGGGTGCTGATGCTCACCGCGGCCCGGGTGTTCGGCCATGTCTTCAACCCGCTGACCGTCTACTGGTGCCACCGTTCAGACGGTTCGACGGCCTGTGTCGTCGCCGAGGTGCACAACACGTACGGCGAACGGCACTGCTACCTGCTGCGCCCGGACGCCGCCGGCCGGACCGGTACCGCGAAGGACTTCTATGTCTCGCCGTTCTTCCCGGTGGACGGCGAGTACCGCATGCGGCTGCCGGAACCCGGCGCGCGGCTGGATCTGACGGTCCATCTGGAACGTGCCGGCACCCGGCCGTTCACCGCGACGCTGCGGGGCGAACGGCGCCCGGCGACCGCCGCGGGCCTGCTGCGGGCCGCCGTGCGGCACCCGTGGTCGACGGCCACCGTGTCCGTGCTCATCCGGGTGCACGGCGTCATGTTGTACCTGCGCGGCCTGCCCGTGCGGCCCCGTCCCCCGCACCGACCCCAGGAGGGTGTGCAGTGACTGCCCCCGTTTCCCGCCCGATCCTCTCCCGCCCGTCGGTGGCGGACCCGCCGGAATCCCGTCAGCCCGTGGCTCGCGGCATGCCGGTGAACCCGGAACTCTGGCCCGACGTCGTCCGGGTGCCCGGCGCGCCGGTCCGCGCGGCCGTCGCCGAGCGCCTGGTGCGGCGGGCCGTGACCCGCCTCCCGCTGCGCCTCGCGCTGCCGGGCCGCGCACCGGCCGGATCGCCGGACGCGGACGCCCCGCTGCTGCGGGTGCACCGCCCCGACGCCTTCTTCGCCCGGATCGCCGCGTCGGGACTCGTCGGCTTCGGCGAGTCGTATATGGCGGGTGAATGGGACTCCGACGACCTGGTGGGGGTGCTGACCGTGCTCGCCTCGCACGTCGCGTCCCTCATCCCGGCCCCGCTGCAACGGCTGCGCGGCGCGTGGGCGCTGCGGCAGCCGTCGGCCCAGCGCAACACGGTCGTGGGGGCGCGCGGCAACATCAGCCGCCACTACGACCTGTCGAACGACCTGTTCGCGCTCTTCCTGGACGAGTCGATGACGTATTCAGCGGCGCTGTTCCCGCCGGACGGCGAGCCCGCCGACGTCCGCTCCCCCGCCGGGGCCGAGCCGCTGACCGTGGCCCAGCACCGGAAGATCGACCGGCTGCTGGACCTCGCAGCCGTGGGGCCCGGCACCCGGCTGCTGGAGATCGGCACCGGCTGGGGCGAGCTGGCACTGCGGGCCGCGGAACGCGGCGCGGAGGTGGTGACGGTGACCCTGTCGCGGGAGCAGCGCGAGCTGGCCCGGCTGCGGATCCGCGAGGCGGGGTACGAGGACCGGGTGACGGTGCTGCTGCGGGACTACCGGCAGATCCGCGGCGAGTACGACGCCGTGGTCAGTGTGGAGATGGTCGAGGCGGTCGGCGAGGAGTTCTGGCCGGTGTACTTCCGGGCGCTGGAGCGGCTCCTGGCGCCCGGCGGACGGATCGCCCTGCAGGCCATCACCATGCCGCACGACCGGCTGCTGGCCTCCCGGCGCACCTTCACCTGGATCCAGAAGTACATCTTCCCCGGCGGCCTGCTGCCCTCGGTCACCGCCGTCGAGCAGGTCCTGGCCCGCCACACGGGGCTGCGGATCGCGGAGGACACCGGGTTCGGAGCGCACTACGCCCGGACGCTGGAGCTGTGGCGCGAGCGCTTCACCGAGCGGGCCGCGGAGGTGGCGGAGCTGGGGTTCGACGAGACCTTCCGCCGGATGTGGACCTTCTACCTCGCCTACTCCGAGGCCGGCTTCCGGTCCGGCTATCTGGATGTGCGCCAGCTGCTGCTGGTGCGCGGAGCGGCGGCCACCCGGTGAACGATTTTCCGTGGGCCGACTTCGCCACCTGTCTCGCGGCCTCGGCCGGCGCGGCTCTGGCGGTGCTCCTCGCGGCTTTCGCCGCCGGCGCGGCCAAGGGCCTGCACCGGGTCGTGGACGTGGCCTGGGGAACGGCCTTCGCCGGGGTGGCGGCGGTCTCGTACGCACTGTCCGCGGGCCACGGCGACGAGGCCCGGCGGCTGCTGGTCCTGATCGCGACGGCTGCGTGGGGACTGCGGCTGTCCGTGCACATCGGCCTGCGCGGCTGGGGCCACGGCGAGGATCCGCGCTACGACCGGATGCTCTCGCGCGCCCCCGGCAGCCGGAACCTCTACGCGCTGCGCATGGTCTATCTGCTGCAGGCGGCACTGGTGTGGCTGGTGTCGCTTCCCGTCCAGTTCGCCATGTACGTGCCCGGTGCGCTGAACGGGTTCGCGTCGGCCGGGGTGGCGCTGTGGCTGGTGGGGTTCTTCTTCGAGTCCGTCGGCGACTTCCAGCTCGCCCGCTTCAAGCGGGATCCGTCCCACCGCGGCAGGATCATGGACCGCGGGCTGTGGAGCTGGACCCGGCACCCCAACTACTTCGGCGACTTCTGCGTCTGGTGGGGGCTGTTCCTGCTCGCCTGCTCGACCCCGCTCGCGGTCATCACCCTGGTGTCGCCACTGGTCATGAGCTTTCTGCTGCTCCGCGGGAGCGGCAAGCCGATGCTGGAGCGGCATATGGAGCGCCGCCCGGGATTCGCCGAGTACACCGCCCGGACCAGCGGTTTCTTCCCCCGACCGCCACGGCACCGGTCCTGACCTGCCACCGGTTCTCCGGCCCCGACACGCTGTGACCGGGTCGACGCCCGGCGGTCCCCCGCGCCGCCGGGCGCCGATCCAGGCCCCCGTTCCCCGCGCGGCCGCGTAGGCCCGCGAGGGTGCGTTGAGTATATTGGCTGAGAGCCAGTCAACGCAGGAGTAAAGCATGTCTCCCCGAAGCGCATCGGTCAATGAAGAGATGCGGCGGCGTTCCCGGGAACGGCTCCTCCAGGCGACGGTGGAGCTGATCGAGGAGCACGGCTACGAGGCCACCACCCTCGCCGACATCGCCGACCGGGCGGGCACCGCGCGAGGCCTCGTCTCGTACTACTTTCCGGGAAAACGCCAGCTGGTGCAGTCCGCGGTGCACCGTCTGATGCATCTGGAGCTGGCGGCGGCGCTGGAACGGGAGCCGCGCACCGAGGACGGCCAGGAGCGGATGGCGCGGGCCATCGACGCGATTCTGGGCCTGACCCAGACGCACACGAAATTGATGCGCACGCATATGGCGTCGATCCTGCAGGCCGAGGGTTTCATCCAGTGCGCCGAGCAGCAGCGGCTCGCCGCGCTGCTGCGGGACACGGTCGTGCGGTGGGGCGCGGAGGATCCCGGTACGGAGTACCCGATGATGCGCGCGCTGCTGATGGGCGCGGTGGTCGCGCTCCTGGTGCCCGGCGTCCCGATGCCGCTGCCGCGGCTGCGGGCGGAGCTGTTCACGCGGTACGGGCTGGAGTGGGAAATGGGCGTTCCGCCGCCCGCCGACGACGGACCCGGAGCCGCGGACACCCGCCGCCCGGTGCGCTCGCCGCTGCCCTGAGGGCCGGCGGCGGCCCGCCCCTGAAGCCGTAGGCGCGCGCGCCACTCCCGCAACGCACGGGAATGGCGCATGCTGGGCGTACGGGCGGAAGGAGCCAGATCGTGCTTCGTGTCGCAGTAGTCGGTTCAGGTCCCAGCGGCGTGTACGTGGCCGAGGCGCTGACCCGTCAGACCACCGTGCCGGACGTGGCGGTGGACGTCCTCGACCGGCTGCCGTGCCCGTACGGCCTGGTGCGCTACGGCGTGGCGCCGGACCACGAGAAGATCAAGTCCCTGCAGGGCAATCTGCGGCAGGTGCTGGAGGATCCTCGGGTGCGCTTCCTCGGCAATGTCGAGGTGGGGCCGGCGCTCGGCCCCGAGCGGCTCGGCGAGCTCTACCACGCGGTGGTCTACTGCTTCGGCGCCGCCGCCGACCGGCGGCTGGGCGTACCGGGCGAGGATCTGCCCGGCAGTTACTCCGCCACCCGCTTCGTCTCCTGGTACAGCGCCCACCCGGACGAGCCGCCGGAGCAGTTCGCGCTGCTGGCCCGGTCGGCGGTGGTGATCGGGGTCGGCAACGTCGCGGTCGACGTGGCCCGGGTACTGGCGCGCGGCGCGGACGAGTTGCGGCACACCGACATCCCGCAGTCCGCGCTCACCGCACTGGACGCCAGCCAGGTCACCGATGTGCACATGGTGGGGCGGCGCGGTCCCTCCCAGGCGAAGTTCACCACCAAGGAGCTGCGCGAGCTGGGCGGGCTGTCGGGCGCCGATGTCATCGTGCACGCCGACGAGTTGGCGCTCGATCCCGGGTACGCCGACCCTTCCGCGCTGCCCGCCGTGGCCCGTCGCAACGTCGAGGTGCTGCGCGAGTGGACCACGCGGGTCCCGGAGGGCCGGCCGCGCCGGATCCATCTGCGGTTCTTCCTGCGGCCGGCCGAACTCCTCGGCGACGGGCGGGTGTCGGGCGTCCGCTTCGAGCGGACGGTGCCCGACGGGCTGGGCGGAGTGCGCGGGACGGGGCTGCCGGAGGAGATCGAGGCGCAGCTCGTGCTGCGCTCGGTGGGGTATCAGGGCGTGCCGCTGCCCGGCCTGCCGTTCGACGAGCGGCACGCGGTGGTGCCCAACGACGGCGGCCGGGTGCTGCGGGACGGGGTGCCCTCGCCCGGTGAGTACGTCGCCGGCTGGATCAAGCGCGGGCCGACCGGGGTGATCGGCACCAACCGGCCCTGTGCCAAGCAGACGGTGGCGGCGCTGCTCGAGGACGTACCGCGGCTGCTGGCCAGGCCGCTGCCCCGCGATCCGCTGGAGGCGCTGCGGTCGGGCGGCGGCGATCCGGTGGCGTGGCCGGGCTGGCTGTCCATCGAGGCCGCGGAGATGGCGCTCGGCCGGTCGCTCGACCGGGGCACCGTCAAGATCCAGGACTGGGCGCGGCTGCTGGCCGCCGCACGCCTGCCCGCCTGACCCGAACCGGGAGCGGCCCCCGACGGGACGGCGACCTCAGCGGGCGGCGTCCCCGACGGGAGGCGTCCCCGACGGGCATCGGTCTCAACGGGCGGCGGTCGCTCCCGGGTGGATCCGTTCGCACTGCCCGTCGGCCGCCACCAGCACGGTGGCCAGGAGGCCGGGGAACAGGGCGTCCAGATCCTCGCGGCGCAGGCCGCTCATCTTCGACGTGCCCCGGTAGGTCTGCTCGATGACCCCGGCCTCACGGAGCACCCGGAAATGGTGCGTGGTGGTGGACTTGCTGACCGGCAGTTCGACATCGGAGCAGGCCAGCTCGGTCTCGGCGGCGGCCAGGGTGCGCACCACGTGCAGCCGCATGGGGTCGGACAGCGCATGGAGCACGCCTTCGAGGCGGATGGCCGCACGCTCCGGGTGCTCCAGCGCACGGGCGGCGGGGGCGGTCTGCGGTGTCATGGATCCATAGTACGAGATTCCTCGTAGTTTGACATCCACCGTATTACGATGGCTATCGTAGAAGGCGTCCGGTGAAGCGATCCGGTGAGCCCTATGACGAGGAGAGCGCCATGAGCGCACTGTTCGAGCCCTACACCCTGCGGTCCCTGACGATCCCCAACCGCGTCTGGATGGCACCGATGTGCCAGTACAGCGCGGCGGTCGACGGTCCGGAGCAGGGCGTACCGCACGACTGGCACTTCGCACACCTCGCCGCACGGGCGACCGGCGGCACCGGTCTGATCCTCACCGAGGCCACGGCGGTCAGCCCGGAGGGCCGCATCAGCCCCGCCGACCTCGGACTGTGGAACGACCGGCAGCAGGAGGCGTTCGGCCGGATCACCCGCTTCCTCAAGGAGCGCGGAACCGTTCCCGGCATCCAGCTCGCCCACGCCGGACGCAAGGCGTCGACGGACCGGCCCTGGCGCGGCGGCGGCCCGGTCGGCGCGGAGAACCACGGCTGGCAGCCCGCAGCGCCGAGCCCGGCGCCGTTCGCCGACGGCCACCCCGTACCGCGGGAGCTGACCACCGAACAGATCCGGGAGATCACCGAGCGCTTCGCGGACTCGGCCCGGCGCGCGCTCGCGGCCGGCTTCCAGGTCGTCGAGGTGCACGGCGCCCACGGCTACCTGATCCACGAGTTCCTCTCCCCGCACAGCAACCACCGCACCGACGAGTACGGCGGCAGCTTCGAGAACCGGATCCGCCTCGCGCTGGAGGTCGTCGACGCGGTGCGCGCGGTGTGGCCCGCGGACCTGCCGGTGTTCTTCCGGGTGTCCGCGACCGACTGGCTGACGGAGAACGGCGCGGGCGAGGGCTGGACCGCGGACGAGACCGTCCGGCTGGCGAAGGAACTGCGTGCCCACGGCGTCGACCTGCTCGACGTCTCGACCGGCGGCAACGTTCCCAAGGTCCGGATCCCGACCGGGCCCGGCTACCAGGTGTCCTTCGCCGAGCGGGTCAGGACGGAGACCGATCTGCCGGTGGCGGCGGTCGGCATGATCACCGATGCCCGGCAGGCCGAGGAGATCATCGCCTCCGGCCGGGCCGACGCCGTCCTGCTCGGCCGCGAGCTGCTGCGCGACCCGCACTGGGCGCTGCGCGCGGCGCGCGAACTGGGCACGGAGTCCCGCGTTCCGGACCAGTACGGATGGGCCATCTGAGACCCGGCCCGCACCGGATCCGGCGCTTCGGCCGGTCCGGCCGGTCCGGCCTGCGCCGCGGTCCCGGATCCCGTGGGTCCCGACCGCTCCAGTAGTTCACCGAGGCAGCCGAACGGGGCCGGAGGACGCGGCACCGACCTGCGGGAACTCCGCACGGGGGGCCATTGTCAGTGGCGGGGTGGAGACTCTGTGATGTCGGACACATTCCATCCTGGAGGCGACGTGCCATGAACGACGTATTGCTCGCGGTGGGCACCCAGAAGGGTCTGTTCCTCGGCCGCAGGAACAGCGGCGGGGAGTGGGACTTCGGCGGCCCGCACTTCCCGATGCAGGCGGTGTACTCCATCGGGATCGACACGCGCCGCGATACGCCCCGGCTGCTGGTGGGGGCGGACAGCTCGCACTGGGGGCCGTCGGTGTTCCGCTCCGACGACCTGGGGGCGAACTGGCACGAGCCCGCCCGGCCCGCCGTGAAGTTCCCCGAGGACACCGGCACCTCGCTGGAGCGCGTGTGGCAGCTGCATCCGGCCGGGCCCGCCGCCCCGGACGTGGTCTACGCGGGCACCCAGCCGGGCGCGCTGTTCCGCTCCGAGGACGCCGGCGAGAGCTTCGCGTTCGTCCGCAGCCTGTGGGAGCACCCGCAACGGGCCGAGTGGAACGCCGGGTTCGGCGGCCAGGCCGTGCACACGGTGGTGACCGACCCCCGTAGCGCCGATGTGGTGACCGTGGCGGTGTCCACCGGCGGGGTCTACCGCTCGCTGGACGGCGGGGCGAGCTGGACACCGTCCAACACCGGGGTGCAGTGCACCTTCCAGCCCGAGCGGTTCCCGGAGTTCGGCCAGTGCGTGCACAAGATCGCGCAGGACGCCGAGGACCCGGACCGGCTGTATCTGCAGAACCACGGCGGGGTCTACCGCAGTGACGACGCGGGGGCGAAGTGGTCGGAGATCGGCGCCGGCCTGCCCGCCGACTTCGGCTTCACCATCGCCACCCATCCGCGCCGCGGCGGCGTCGCCTATGTCTTCCCGATCACCGCGGACTCCCACCGGCTGCCGCCGGACCTGCGCTGCCGGGTCTTCAGGACCGAGGACGGCGGCGGGACCTGGGCCCCGCTCTCCCAGGGGCTGCCGCAGGAGCCGCACTACGGCGCCGTCCTGCGGGACGCGCTGTGCCTGGACGACGCGGAGCCGGCCGGGGTGTACTTCGGCAACCGCAACGGGGAGGTGTACGCGAGCGCGGACGAGGGCGACAGCTGGCAGCCGGCCGTCTCCCATCTCCCCGACGTGCTGTGCGTGCGTGCGGCCGTCATCGGCTGAGCCACTAGAGTGACGGATCGTGACAGCGCGACCGTTGAACGAAATCGTCGAGGCCGGCTGGGCGAAGGCCCTGGAGCCGGTCGCCGGGCAGATCGGCGCGATGGGAGATTTCCTGCGCGCCGAGATCGCCCAGGGACGCACCTACCTTCCGTCCGGGCCGAATGTGCTGCGCGCGTTCCAGCAGCCGTTCGACGAGGTGCGGGTGCTGATCGTGGGTCAGGACCCGTACCCCACGCCCGGCCACGCGGTGGGGCTGAGCTTCTCCGTGGCTCCGGAGGTGCGACCGCTGCCCGGCAGCCTGGAGAACATCTACCGGGAACTCTGCACCGACCTCGGCGTACCCCGGCCGTCCAACGGGGACCTGACGCCGTGGACGCGGCAGGGCGTGCTGCTGCTCAACAGGGCGCTCACCACGGCGCCCCGCAAGCCCGCGGCCCACCGGGGCAAGGGCTGGGAAGAAGTCACCGAGCAGGCCATCCGGGCGCTGGTGGCGCGCGGCACCCCGCTGGTGTCGATCCTGTGGGGGCGTGACGCCCGCAATCTGCGTCCGCTGCTCGGCGAACTGCCCGCGCTCGAAGCGGCCCACCCGTCACCCATGTCCGCGGACCGCGGCTTCTTCGGCTCCCGGCCGTTCAGCCAGGCCAACGCCCTGCTGACAGGACTCGGCGCCAATCCCGTGGACTGGCGCCTGCCGTGACGGAGCCGGACTGTACGCTGCCCGGGTGACGACGCATTCGAATACTCCTGCGGGCTGGTACGCGGACCCGCAAGGCACCCCGAACCTGCTCCGCTACTGGGACGGATCCCAGTGGACCGAGCACACGAACACCGGCCAGCCGGGCCAGGTGCCCCAGCAGCAGACGAACAACGCCTGGGAACTGAACGTCGACGGCGGCCACGACCCGTCGAAGGTGCAGCGCCAGGTGCAGCACCAGGCCGGCGTCGCGCCGGCCGGCGGTGGCGGCGGCACGCTGTTCAACGAGCCGATCCTGGTGGTGAACCAGAAGGCCAAGCTGATCGAGCTGAACAACGAGTACAGCGTGTTCGACCAGCAGGGCCGCTCGCTCGGTTCGGTGAGCCAGGTCGGCCAGAGCACGGCCCGCAAGGTGCTGCGCTTCGTCTCCAGCGTCGACCAGTTCCTCTCGGTCAAGCTGGAGGTGCGGGACGCCCACGGGCAGCCGCAGCTGCTGCTCACCCGCCCGGCGAAGTTCATCAAGTCCAAGGTGATCGTGCAGCGCCCGGACGGCCAGACGCTCGGCGAGATCGTCCAGCAGAACGCCATCGGCAAGATCAACTTCTCGTTCGAGGTCAACGGCCAGAAGATCGGCGCCATCAAGGCCGAGAACTGGCGCGCCTGGAACTTCGCGATCGTCGACCACACCGACACCGAGGTCGCCCGCATCACCAAGACGTGGGAGGGCCTGGCCAAGACCATGTTCACCACGGCGGACAACTACGTGCTGCAGATCCACCGGCAGCTCTCCGAGCCGCTGCTGAGCATGGTGGTCGCCTCCGCACTCACGGTGGACACCGCGCTCAAGCAGGACTCCCGCGGGCTCGGCTGACCCGATGGCCGGTTCCGGCGGCTGGGTCCTCGGTGTGGACTCCGGCGGCTCCGGGGTGCGGGTGTCCCTTGCCCGCGCCGACGGCACCGCCAGGTCCGCGCCGGTCTCCTCCAAGCGGCCCGCCGTGGTCGCCGAGCGGGGTATCGACGCCGACAGCCTGCTCGACGAAGTGCTCCCCGCCGCGCGTGAACTGATGCGGGCGGCGGGCGCGGAGCAGCTCACCGCTGCCGCGGTCGGCGCCGCGGGCATGGCCACGCTCGGCGACGATCTGCGCGCCGTGCTGCCCGGGGCGCTGCGGGAGGCCTTCGGCGTGCGCGCGCTCGCGCTCGCCGCGGACGCGGTGACCGCGTACGCGGGCGCCCTCGGCATGCGCCCCGGCGTCGTGGTCGCGGCGGGCACCGGCATGATCGCCCTCGGCACCGGGCTCGACGGCTCCGGCTGGCGCCGCGCCGACGGCTGGGGCCATCTCCTCGGCGACGCCGGCGGCGGCGCCTGGATCGGCCGCGCCGGGCTGGATTCCGCCCTGCGCGCCCACGACGGGCGGCCGGGCGGCTCCGCCGCGCTCCTGGAGCGCGCCGAAGCGCTCTTCGGCCCGGTCGCCGAGCTGCCGGGGCAGCTGTACCCACGGCCCGACCGTCCCGCCGTACTCGCCTCGTTCGCCCCGGCGGTGGCCCGCTGCGCGGCCGCCGATCCGGTGGCCGCGGACATTCTGCGGCAGGCGGCACGGCACATCCTGGAGACGGCCGCCGCCGTACGTCCGGTCACCGGCACCGCCACCGGTTCGTGCCGGACGGCGCTGACCGGCGGTTTGTTCAAGATGGGCGAGCCGCTGCTCGGCCCGCTGCGCGAGCTCGCGCCCGAGGTGTTCCCCGAGGCGGAGTTCGTGCCCGCCGACGGAGACCCGCTGCTCGGCGCGCTGCGCATCGCGGGCGCGCTCGCCTCCGGCACGCTGTCGCTGCCGGAGGACCCGGCTCTGCTGCACGTCCCGATGCACGTGCATCCGCACAGCCAAATGTGACCGAACGTGAAGGAAATTCGGACGGAACGGGACAGGTCCCCCTAGGACGTACCCACCCGAACACCCGCGCACCACGAGGCATTAGCATGCGACGCCATGAGCACTGCCACTGGCCCCGCACCCGGCCTCCCCGTTCGAATGCCGCGTCCCCGCCAGCCGGGACGCCACCGCCGACCGGAGCCCCTGGCCGCGCCCGAGGGCGCGCCGGTGCTGGTTCTCGCTGTTCCCGGCACCCCGACCCCCGCCGTACGCAGTCTGGCGGAAGAGGTCATGAGCATCGCCCGTTCCGAGCTGTCGGGCCTCGACCCGCGCATCGGCTACCTCGAAGGGGACGACGCCGAGTTCCCGGCGCTGGAGGCCGTGCTCACGCAGGCCGCCTCCGAGCGCCCTGACGGCTCCCCCGCCGCCGTCGTGGTCCCGCTGCTGGCCGGGCCCGACGCGTCGGTGGTCCGCCGGATCCGCCAGGCGGTGACCGACAGCCGCTGCGGCGCCGAGGTGACCGATGTACTCGGCCCGCACCCGCTGCTCGCCGAGGCGCTGCACGTGCGGCTCTCCGAGGCCGGGCTGGCCCGTGCCGACCGCGCCCGGCTGTTCACCGTCGCGACGGCCGCCGACGGCATCATCCTGGCCACCGTGGGCGGCGAGGAGGCCGTACAGGCGGCCGGTGTCACCGGTCTGCTGCTCGCGGCCCGGCTCGCGGTCCCGGTGCTGGCCGCCGCGCTGGACGTGGACGGGTCGATCGCCCGCGCCGCCGAGCAGCTGCGGTCCTCCGGCTCCACCAACCTCGCCCTCGCACCGTGCCTGATCGGTCCCGAGGTCGCCGCCCAGCTGCTGCACTCCGCGGCCGAGGAGGCGGGCTGCTCCGGCGCCGACGCGCTCGGCCCCTACCCGGCGGTGGGCAAGCTCGTGGTCGCCCAGTACACGACCGCGCTCGGCATCGCCCCGCAGGGCGCCCCGGTGCACTGACGTTCCACCACAACGGTGCGGGCGGCGCGTTCAGCGCCGCCCGCACCGCTGTGTCCGCCGTCCCCCTACCGGGTTCAGCGCACCAGCACGCGGTTCAGCGCAGCAGCACGCAGGAGGCGGCCGGCACGTCCACCGAGCCGGCCTGCTTGGGGATGCCGGTCTCCTGGTCGATGTCGAACCAGGTCACGTCGCCGGACCGCTCGTTGGACGCGTACAGCCGGCGGCCGGACGGGTCGGCGGTGAGGTGCCGCGGCCAGTCCCCGCCGCAGGGCACGGTGTCCAGCAGCTCCATCCGGTCCCCCGACTCGTCGAGGGAGAGCACCGCGATGCTGTTGTGGCCGCGGTTGGCCGCCCAGGCGAACCGGCCGTCGGATGAGACGACCAGTTCCGACGGGTAGTTGGGGTTCTCCGGGCCCGCCGCGCCCTCGGGCAGTACCGACACCTCGGTCACCGGCCGCAGCGATCCGGCCGCCGCGTCCCACCGGCAGACGGTGACGACGGACCGCAGCTCGTTCATGACGTACGCCCGGTCACCGCGCGGGTGGAAGGTCATATGGCGCGGTCCGACCCCGGAGCGCAGCCCGAGCTCCCGCTCGATCTCCAGCTCGCCGGTGGCCGTGTCGAGCTCGCACACCCGCACCGAGTCGGTGCCGAGGTCGACGCTGAGCAGCCAGCGACCCGAGGGGTCCGGCAGGACCATATGGGCGTGCGGGCCCCTCTGGCGCTTCTTGTCCGGCCCGTCGCCCTCGTGCTCCAGCACGCTGCGCACCGCGCCGAGCCCGCCGCCGGCCGCGTCGAGGCCCAGCACGCTGACGCTGCCCGACGTGTAGTTGGCGGTGACCAGGTGCCCCCCGTGCAGGCACAGGTGGGTGGGCGCGCTGCCGCGTACGGGCACCGTGCCGCCCAGCTGGCGCGGCGCGGCGGGGTCCGCCAGCGAGAAGGCCGCGGCGCCGCCCTCGGACGTCTCGCTCACCGTGTACAGCACCTCGCGGTCGGCGGAGAGCGCCAGGAAGGACGGGTCGGCCACCTCCGCCGCCGACCCCAGCACGGTGAGCACACCGGTCCCTGGGTCGACGGTGGCCGTGGTGAGGCCGCGTCCGCCCGCCGAGGTGAATGATCCGATGTATGCGTGCGCGGCCACCACTTGCTCCTGTCACTCCTGCAACGTGTGCTGCGGTGACATTAGTGGTCGGCGCGGCCGGCCGCACGGCCGGGGCTACACGTGGACCGATCCGGGACACGTGCCCTGGCCCGTACGGGGCTCCGTGCGAGGCTCGGTGCGGGGCTCCGTCCGGGGCTCCGTGCGGGGTGCGGCGGAGCGGTGCACATAGGCCGGGGTGCGGTCGCCCGTTTCGTAGTAGCGGTGGAACACCTCGGTGGCCGAGCCGGAGATCGGCGGCACGATCCACGACCAGTCGGCCGGCACGCTGCGCCCCTTGCGCTCCTCACGGTCGACGTGGGTGAGGAAGCGGCGGGACTCGGTGTGGTGGTCGGTGACGGTGGCGCCGGCCCGGTCGAACGAGTGCAGGACGGCCCGGTTGAGTTCGACCAGGGCGCGGTCCTTCCACAGCGTCCGGTCGCTGCTGGTGTCCAGGCCCAGCCGCCGGGCGAACCGCGGCAGCAGGTCGTAGCGGTCGGTGTCGGCGAGGTTGCGGGCGCCGATCTCGGTGCCCATGTACCAGCCGTTGAACGGCGCGGCCGGGTAGCGGATCCCGCCGATCTCCAGGCTCATGTCGGAGATCGCCGGAACGGCGTGCCAGCGCAGTCCCCACTCGGCGAGCCACTCCAGCTCCGGGTGGACGATCGGCACCTCGAACAGCGCGTCGGCCGGAAGGGTGAACCAGCACGGCTCCTCGCCGCGGCCCTGGACGATCAGCGGCAGGACGTCGAACGCGGTGCCCGGTCCGCGCGGCCAGCCCAGCCGCTCGGCCGCCTCGGTGATGCCGGTGTTGCGCGGATCCCCCGTCACCACGCCGTCCGCGTCCCGGTAGCCGGCGTACCTGATCAGCTGCTCGTTGTGGATCCGCGGTCCCGGCACGCCGGGTGCGTCGGGGGCGAAGACGGTGATGACCGGGCGGATCCGTCCGCCGTTGGCCGCCGCACGCAGATGGGCCGCCGACTCCTCGGCGATGCCTGCGGCGTCGGAGATCCGGCGCCGGTCACGGATGTGCAGGGAGTTCCAGTACAGCCGCCCTATGCAGCGGTTGTTGTTGCGCCAGGCGACCCGCGCGCCGAAGACCAGTTCCTGTCTGGTGTGCCGGTAGGTGCCGGTGGCGTCGATCTCGGCCCGCACCCGTGTCAGACGCGCTGCGAGGGCGCCGGGGTCGGCCTCCTCACAGTGCAGCTGCCGCAGGAACTCCCTGGCCAGCGGCCAGACCTCGGCCTGCGCCTCCCGCTGCTCCGGTCCCACCGGGCGGGCCGCCGGGCGCCCGACCGGCACCTCCGCCCCCACCGTCCGTTCCTGATGCGCCCTCACGTCGGTCCGTCGCAGAAAGTTCAGCACGCCGCGCACTCCCCAAGATGTTCGGCTCCCGGACCGCATCCCGCTGCGGCCCGCGGAATTCCGATGCGCAGGGTCCTACCCGTGGAGCGGCTGATCCATCCTGTTCGTGGTCGATGCACATGCCTCAGACATGGTCCGCGTGTCCACGTCGCAGCTCAGGCGGCCAAAAGGGCGCGTGGAGTCGCGTGCAGGGGTGCGACCAGTTCGGCGAGCGCCCCCTCCAGTGCGTGCAGGTGCGCCAGCGCGTGTTCCGCGTGCGGGTGCTCGCTGTGCGGGCGCTCGGCGTGCGGGTGCTCGGCGGCCTCCGCGACCGCGGTCAGCCTTGCCGGGACGTGCGGGGCACCGGGCGACACGAGCCGGTGGACGGCTTCCTCGACGCGGCGGCAGGCGGCGAGCAGCCGCTCGTCGTGGCCCGCGTCCGGGTCGGCCACCACGGCGGCGAGGCGGTGGACCCGGTCCGCGCACTCGTCGAGCAGCGCGAGCACCTGCCGCGCCCGCGCCCGGCGGGCCCGCAGCGGGCTGAACGGGTGGACGAGCGGGGCGACGGTGGTCCTGACCCTGCCGAGCACGAGGTCGAGCTCCTTCGCGCGCTGCGCGAGGTCCTCGCCGGGGCCGCCTGCCAGATGGTGCGCGGCCTGGGTGGTGAAGTCGCGCACGCCGTGCAGCGCGCGCTGGATCCAGGCGTCGGTGGCGGCGTGCGTGCTGATCGGCAGGACGACGACCACGGCCAGTGCCGCGCCGAGCGCCCCGACGGCGGTCTCCTCCAGCCGCAGCCACAGCAGGCCCGGGTGGAGGATGCCCAGCAGCCCGTAGAGCGAGCCCGCCATGACGGTCACGAAGAACATCATCCAGCTGTACGACACGGGCGCGGTGTAGAAGATCCCGAAGACGCAGATCCCGACGAGCAGCGCGGTCGGCGCCCCCGCGCCGTGCAGCGGCAGGGCCAGCGCGAGTCCGGCGGCGATGCCCGTCACGGTGCCGAGCACCCGGCGGAAACCGCGGACCAGCGTCTCTCCCCGGTGGGCGGTGTTCACGAAGATCCACCACGCGGTGCCGACCGCCCAGTACCAGCGGTCCTCGGAGAGCGCCTGCCCGAGCGCCAGGGCGCAGCCGGAAGCGGCGGCGGCCTGGAACGCCTGGCGGGTGGTGATCCTGCGCAGTCCGCGCGCCTGCGGCAGCGCGACGACGGCCGGCGGGGCGGCCCGGCGCTCGTAGCACCAGACGCCGAAGCGGACGAGCGCGGCGGAGCCGAGGCCCAGGCCGACGGCGCCGCACAGCTCGGGGAGCGCGGACGGGACGGCGTGCAGGAACTGGGAGATGAAGAACATCATGAACGCGAACACGCCGAGCGCGTGCCCGCGCGGCCCCCAGCGGCGGGCGTAGACGCCGGCGAAGACCACGGCCAGGAAGACCGCGTCACGGGCGTACGGGACCGTGTGGAGGCACGCGGCGACCGCGAGGACCGGGAGTCCGACCACGGGCATCAGGGCGGTGGTGACCGCCTGCTGGCCGACCCGGGCGTCCCCGACGACGAAGAGCGCCAGCAGCGCGGCGAGCCCGCCGCCCGCCACGGCGGGCATCGGCAGCCCGGCCAGCAGGGCGGAGGCGACCGCCAGCGCGATGCCCAGGACCGCGCGGGACGCGCTGCGCAGCCGCGCGAGTCCCGGATCCGGAGCGATGAACATCCTCTTCACGTCGGTGGTCCCCGCCCCTTGTTCGGCTTGTTCGGCATCGGTCGATCTGCGGACATGGCAAAGGCGCTGCGGAGGACCGCAACGCCATCGTCACGCCAAGGAAAGCATCACCAGGGGCAATGGCTCAAACGAGCCAGCTGATGGTGAGCCATTGGTACAGTGATGAGCCTCGATGATCGACCAGAAGGAGACCAGTGGCCCATGGCCGTCGACGCGCTGGACGCCCGCATCCTGCGGCTGATGCTGGAACAGCCGCGCACCAGCGTGCGGGAGTACGCCCGCGTCCTGGGCGTGGCCCGCGGCACGCTCCAGGCCCGGATCGACCGGCTGGAGCGCGACGGGGTGATCACCGGCTTCGGCCCGCGGCTGTCACCCGCCGCGCTCGGCCATCCGGTGCTGGCCTTCGTCCACATCGAGGTGACCCAGGGGCACCTCGACGATGTCGGTGAGGCGCTGGCCGCGGTGCCCGAGATCATCGAGGCGGTCTCGGTCACCGGCGGCGGTGACCTGCTGACCCGCGTCGTCGCGCGCGACAACGCGCATCTGGAGGACGTCGTCCAGCGGCTGATCAGCACCCCGGGCGTGGTCCGTACCCGGACCGAGGTGGCGCTGCGCGAGCGCGTGCCGCACCGGGTGCTGCCGCTGGTCGAGGCGGTGGGACGGAGCGCCGAGGGCCGGGGCGGAGCGCCGCGGACCGGGCACCGTGATCGCTCGGCCTGTCGGCGCCGGTGGAGTTGCTGGACAGCAAGGACCGGCCCCATCCGCGCCTGGCCGCCACCGCGACCGCGACCGCGGTCTTCCCGCGGATGCGCGAGATCATGGAGCTCCGCACGCGGCCGTGCGGCGGCCCCGCGCGTCCTACCGGTTGAGGCCCGCCGCGATGAGGTCCTTGGCGGCCTGCGGCGCCTTCTCGGGCGAGCCGGCGTCGAAGGGCGGCTGCGGGTCGTACTCGATCATCAGCTGGATCGCCTCGGCGGTGGTCCGGCCGGCGATCCGCCCGACGAGCGCGAGGGCCATGTCGATCCCCGAGGATACCCCGGCGGAGGTCACGATCCGCTGCTCGTCGTGGAACACCACCCGCTCCCCGGTGTAGACGGCGCCGAGCTCGTTCAGATCCTCCGCAGCGCTCCAGTGGGAGGCCGCGGTGAGACCGTCCAGCAGTCCCGCCGCCGCGAGCGCCAGCGATCCGGTGCAGACCGAGGTGGTCCAGGTGGTCGTCGCGTGCATCCGCCGGACCCAGTCGAGCAGGCCGGGGTCGGTCAGGAAGTCCCGGACGCCCCGCCCGCCCGGCACCACCAGTACGTCGCAGGCAGTGATCTCGCCGAACGCCGCGTCGGCGGTCAGGGCGAGGGTCTTGGCGCTGTCCCTGACCGGCCCCGCCGTCTCGGCGGCGAACACCGTCTCCGCTCCGGGCAGCATCTTGAGCACCTCGTACGGGCCCACGGCGTCCAGTGCGGTGAACCCGTCGAACAGCGGAATGACGATGCGCATGGCGACTCCTGATCAGTTGGTGCCGAAGTGGCGGCGGTACTCGCCCGGGGTGACCCGGACGGTCCGCCGGAAGGTGCGGTGCATGGTCTCCACGGTGCCGAATCCACAGCGCTGGGCAACCGCACTGACCGTCGTGTCGGTGGTCTCCAGCAGCCGCCGGGCCGCCTCGACGCGGGCGGCCTCGACGTAAGCGGCGGGCGTCCGGCCGGTACCGGCCCGGAAGGCCCTGGTGAAGTTGCGCTCACTCATCCCGGCGCGGGCCGCCAGTACCGGGACCGCCAGGTCCGCGCCCAGATGGTCTGCGATCCAGTCCTGCACCGCGCGCAGCGGCGCCCTCGACGGGCGCTGGGCGGCGAGCTGGGTGCTGAACTGCGCCTGGCCGCCGGGCCGTTGCACGAACATGACGAGCTGCCGGGCGATGTCCCGGGCGAGGTCGGCGCCGTGGTCCCGCTCGACCATCGCCAGCGCCAGGTCGATGCCCGCGGTGACCCCGGCCGAGGTCCAGACGTCGCCGTCCCTGACGAAGATCGGGTCGGGGTCGACGGTCACCTCCGGATACCGCTCGGCCAGTTCGGCGCAGCTGTTCCAGTGCGTGACGGCGCGCCGGCCGTTCAGCAGCCCGGCCGCGGCGAGCAGGAAGGCACCGCTGCAGACGGAGGCGACCCGGTCGGAACGCCGGGCGGCCGCGGTGAACCACCCGACGAACTCCGCGTCCTGGGCCGCCCGCCGCATACCGGGACCGCCGACGGCGACCAGCGTGCCGATCGGCCCCTCGCACGCGTCGAACGTCAGCGTCGGGGTGACGGCGAGCCCGCCGCTGGACGCGACCGGTCCCGGGGCGGCAGCGACGGTGTCGATCCGGTAGCCGGGTCCGCCCGGACTGTGCCGTCCGGCTTGCGAGAACACCTCGTGCGGCCCGGTCAGATCGAGGATCTGGAAATCCGGGGCGACGACGAAGACGATGCGTTGGCCGGTCACCGGTTCATCGTCACCGCCCCGGAGGATGGCGGCAAGGACAGGGTTATGACGATTCCCGCCACCCCGAGTCGTGCGGCTTCCGCCGGACGCAGATCCGGCGGAAGCCGGCAGGCCTACGCGCCGCTCGCGTCCAGCATCTCCGCACGCTCGACGATCTTCACGCGCTCGCGGCCCTGCGGCTCGCCCAGCGCCCGCTCCGCGGCGTCCAGCCGGTGCCAGCCCTCCCACGTGGTGAAGCGGACGTTCCGCTCGCCGAGGAACGCCTCCACGTCCTCCGGGGCGGGCGAGCCGGGCGTGTGCAGCCGGCCGTTCGCGAGGTCGTCCAGCAGGCTGGCGACCGTCTCGTTGGCGTCGCCCTTGGTGTGGCCGATCAGCCCCACGGGGCCGCGCCGGATCCAGCCGGTGACGTAGGTCGACCGCAGGTGCTCGCCGGTCTCCTCGATCACCCGGCCGCCCTGGTCGGGCACCGTGCCCGACGCGACGTCCCAGGGCAGCTTGGGCAGCTCGTCGGACAGGTACCCCACCGCACGGTAGACCGCGCTGACGTCCCAGTCCTTGAAGGTGCCGGTGCCCTTGACGTTGCCGGTGCCGTCGAGGGCGGTGCGCTCGGTGCGCAGCCCGACGACCTGGCCGTCCTCGCCGAGGATCTCGGCGGGCGACTCGAAGAAGTGCAGGAACAGCTTGTGCGGGCGGTCGCCGACGTCGCGGATGGCCCAGTTCTCCAGGGTCTTCGCGACCATGTCGGCCTGCTTGTTGCCGCGCCGGGTCGCGATCGAGCCGTCGTCGTAGTCGATGTCCTCGGGGTCGACGATGACCTCGATGTTCGGGGAGTGGTCCAGCTCCCGCAGCTCCATCGGGCTGAACTTCGCCTGCGCCGGACCGCGGCGGCCGAAGACATGGACCTCCAGGGCCTTGTTGGCCTTGAGTCCCTCGTGGACGTTCGGCGGGATCTCGGTCGGCAGCAGTTCGTCCGCGGTCTTGGCCAGGATGCGCGCCACGTCGAGCGCGACGTTCCCGACCCCGAGGACGGCGACCTTCTCCGCCGTGAGCGGCCAGGTCCGCGGCACGTCCGGGTGCCCGTCGTACCAGGACACGAAGTCCGCCGCGCCGTACGAACCGTCGAGGTCGCTGCCGGCTATGTCGAGCGCCCGGTCCGCCGTCGCCCCGGTGGAGAAGATCACCGCGTCGTAGAAGGTCCGCAGATCGTCCAGGCTGATGTCACCCGGGTAGTCCACGTTCCCGAAGAGGCGGACCTGCGGCTTGTCGAGCACCTGGTGCAGGGCCGTGACGATGCCCTTGATCCGCGGGTGGTCGGGGGCGACGCCGTAACGGATCAGCCCGAACGGCGCCGGCATCCGCTCGAAGAGGTCGATGGACACACCGGGCGCGACGGCCGCCGGGGATTTCAGCAGCGCGTCGGCGGCATAGATCCCGGCGGGGCCGGCTCCGACGATTGCTACCCGCACAGGGCGAAGCATGATCAGGTTCCCTTCGAGCGGTAACAGACGGACTCGCCGGGAAGCCTAAACTAAGGCAAACCTAAGTTAGTAGCCGGGTCAGACCTATGACCCCATAAGGCCACCTTATGGGGTCTCATAGTCAAGGTGTACATCGGTAGCTGGCTTCGCCGGCGCCCCACCGCAGGTCAACCGTGCACTTGTGAAGCCTGGAACCAGAGCCTCCGGCATCGCCCCGTCTTCGAGGGCGTCAGGCACGCCCTGGGCGTAGGTGGCGGGAAGCAGCCAGGCAGGAGGACAACCACGTCGCTTCCTCGCGATTGATGATCAGGCCGTCGGCCGTAATCATCCCGTCCATGATCTCGCCGACCCGTATCGAGTGATCGCCCACGCGAAACATCTGCCAATCCGCGTCGCTGTGCCAGAGCCGGGCGGTCTTCTCACCTCGACTCTGGGCGAAGACGAGCTCCTCGCCGTGCTCGTTCAGGAAATAGCCGACGTAGTCCTTGTCGGTGATGGCACCACCGCACAGGAGGGCCAGGAACGACTCGATCGCAGGAGGGGCGTCCTTCATGCTGCGGGCTCCTCGGTCGAGTCAGAGTGCTGCTGTGCCGACGAGAGCGCCAGCATCCGGGCCGCCGAATCCAGCAAGGTCTCGTACGTGATCACTTCTATGCGCGCCATATGCGAGTTGTAGGTGCGCAGAGTTTCCGCGACCTCCTGGGGGTGACGTTCCCGCTCACGTACCGCGCGTGCCCGATCACCACCGTCGCCGAGGACCTGCGGGTGTCAACACCGTGATCCTCAAGGATGGACCGGCGGTTCTCGTCCATGGCGCGGAGGTAGTTCTGTGCCTGAGAGACCGCGCGATGAACCGGTGCACCCAACATGAAATGGCCGTCACGTCGGATGATCAGGTCCTTGATATTGGCACGCTTGAGTTCCACCACGTGCAAGGAACCGTCACCACGCAGCAGCGGAATGTCGAGGATCGTGTCCGAGGTGTACTGCCGGCGTGCCAATTCGGCCACATAGGCTCCGCCAAAGATCCATTCCTGGTTCTTCAGGCAGGCGTGGAGAGCACTCTCGGAGCTGTCCGGGTCCTCTGCGGCGGCACGCAGGGCAGCGAGGCCGGTTCTCCTGACCTTCAGTTCGAGCAGTTGGGCCAACAGATCTGCGTCAGCGTCGGCCAGGACGTCGCTCATCATCCGCGCGGCCTCGGCGGAGGCCGGCCCCGGAACGTTTCGCAGAAGTATTTCCATGTGCCCGAACTGCTGCAGTCTTCTCACTTCCTTGACGGACAACTGGACTCCGCCCTCTCCAGCCCCGAGGCCCAGGTGATCACCGGACCGGGCGACACCGCGAAAGAGATCACGAGCGTCAGCGGCAGTGGCATCGGGGTTGTCTCGGCACAGGACATCCAGGGCGGCGACCGCCCGGTCGGCACCCATGGCGACCATTCTCCGCATGCTCTCCTCACTGCGCTGCCGTGCCTCCTCGTCGTAGTAGTTCTCCAGAATTTCGAGGAACAGCTCGCCTCCGGCATAAGCGGCGAAGCGCTGAAAGCGCTGGGCGAGCCCGAAGTCCCCGTGCAAGACGGCCTCTTGCGCTACATCCTCCAAGGCATCCACGAGCGGTCGGCCCCTGCCGTACGTCCCGCCGAAGCCACCCATGATGCGCAGCACCGCGTCGATGCGCTCCCGCACGCGCGCGTCCTGGGTGAACTCCCGGGCCGCCTGGACCATTTTCCAAAGCGTGAAGCCGGATCGAAAGGTCGTCGCCATGCGGGCCACCCTAGGATCGGGCACTGACATTGATACTCGTAGCGGGTTCAACGGGCAGTCGAGAAGAGGCGGAGGATCAGGTGCCCAGAGGGCCGATCCGAGCGGATTGGGCCCCGCTCAGGGCACCGGGCGCGATGCAGCCGGCGGACGAGAGGAGCAGTGTGGATCACCTCTTCGCCGTTGCCGGCCGAACGGCAGCACCTCCAGGAGTGGGTGATCGACCACCTACAGGTGCTCGGCGAGCCGGTGCTCATGATCACCTCCGAGTTCGACCGCTGGGCCGATACGGACGGGGTGCTCGCCCGCGACAGACTGGACATCCTGGGCCGGGACGCCACCGGCCGCCTCGCGGTGGCCGAATTGAAGCGGGGAACGGCCGACCGGGATGTGCATCTCCAGGCGATCACCTAAGCCGCCCTGGCATCCCGGTTCGCCCTTGACACGCTGGCCCAGGCCCACCGCGAATTCCTGAGGGGACGGGGGCAGACCGTCGAGTTCCACGCCTGCAGGAGGCGCCTCCTCGATCATGTGGACGGAGACTGGAGGAACGCTCGCGCGCCCGCAACGCCGTGCACGTTCTCGTTGGCGTCGGGCTGCTTCTGGACGGGGCCAGACTGCGGCTCGTTCCGAGGCACGGCGCGCCGGAATCCCTCCGCAGTGCCATCCCCACCCGGGTGGGTGAGGAGGAGAACCGTGCGACCGCTAGATGGATCAATAACACCGCCAAGCCGTTGACCTGGGACGCCGACGGCGAGCCGTACACGCCGACCGGACTCGTCAACCACATCTTCACCAGCGTGGCCGGCCGGACAGCCGACGGGATACAGGACACAACGTGGTGGGATGTCGACACCGACCTCGTCCCGGGGACTGTCGACCCTGATGCATGGGCGGCCTTGGCCGGCACCAGCCTGGCGGTCCTGGCCAAACAGCTCAGCGGCACCCGCGAGGACTGGACGAGTCTGCACACCTTGCTGGAAGCCATCTCGGCACACGAAGGCTCCCCCGCCAGCATCCTGGAGGCCGAGGGCATCCGCTTTGACGCGAGCGCCGCCGCTCAGGAAGCGCGCCTGCCACTGAACGAACTCCGGCAACTACGCGAAGCCTGAATACGTCCCCACCCCAAGTCCAGTCATGCAGGCCCTGGGGCCCAGGTGGTGATGCGCGTTCATGTCGATGTGCACCGCGCAACACCTCCTGTTCCCGCGGTAACTGACGGCGGTCACTGGCACGCCCCGTAACACCACTGGGCAGCCACGTGATTGTTCCGCTTCACGGCCTGGAGCGCTGACCGTAGACTCCTGCCTTCAGGGGGCATCATCGGGACTTGTGCGGCCAACGGGACGACGCGAACGTTCCTGGCAGCTCTTCACGTTGGCGGCAGAACGCCTGCCGGGAACGCCCACGCTCTGTTGGCCCAGAGGCGACGATCAGCGGGGACCAGCGTGACTATTCCGAACGGCTTCGGCGACAACGCAGATCGCGAACGGCTCAGGGCGATCCTCGCCGGATGGCGGACTTCCCTGGTGGATCTGAGCGGACGCAACCGTCTGCTCAACTTCAGGCACACCAAGTCGGCGACTCTGGAGATCTCGTTACCGTCCGCGCAGAAGCTCGTCGAAGGCCTGGATCGCGGCTGGAGCTTCGCGCCACTCCCGGACGATGAGCCCGAGACAGATGGGGCAGTGGCCGCCACCGTCGCCATACCCGCCGCGAAAGGCGAGCACGGGGACTGGATTGTGACGCAGAAGACCACAGCGCCGGCCCTGCTGCGCGCTCTGAACAGTCTGCGTAGCAAGTCGACGCAGCTGTTCAACGACTACGGCCTGTGGACTCTCAACCTCGGTGTCGGCATGCTCCGCTGGCGCGAGGACGGTGCCGAGACGAGCAGCGACGCCCCACTGATCCTGCTGCCGGTCCTCATCGAGCGTACGAAGGACGGCCGGATCCGCCTCAGGGCCAACGACGACGAGGACCCACGGCTCAACCCGGCTCTGAAGGTGAAACTGGAGCAGTTTCACATCGACTGGGCGTCGGTCGTCGAGCAGGATCCCACGGATCTGCGTGCAGTGCTGTCGACTGCGGCCCGTGCAGTCGCGGGCAAGACCGGGTGGCAGGTCTCCGACCGTGTGGTGGTCGCGCTCTTCGCTTCCCACAAGGAGTCGATGTACCAGGATCTGCTGGACAACGAGTCCCGGGTGCTGGACAGCGATCTCGTCAGGGCGATGGCGCTCGGCGCGGGTGCCGGCCTCGCGGACGACCGCTTCTATTTCGAGGCGATCGATCTCGACCGGATCGACGAATTGAGCCCTCCCGAGGACTGCCCGCTGGTGCTGGACGCCGATGCGTCTCAGCGACAGGCCGTCGCCGCCGCAGTGGCAGGACAGTCGTTCGTGCTGGACGGTCCACCAGGCACCGGAAAGAGCCAGACGATCACCAACATGATCGCCGGGTTGATGCATGCGGGCCGCAGCGTGCTGTTCGTCAGTGAGAAGGCAGCGGCACTCGATGTCGTGCTCAACCGCCTGCGATCCGTCGGACTCGACTCGTACGCGCTCGCCCTGCACAGCCACAGCACCAGCCGCAAGGCGGTCGCCCACGAACTCGGCCGGGCCCTGGCGGAGGAACCGCGGGCGCCACAGCTGTCACAGCAGACCTTGGCGCAGGCTCGCGAGACGCGGATGGCGCTCAGCGCCTACGCCGAGGCGATGAACGAGGTCCGTGAGCCACTTGGGCAGACTCTGCACGACGTGATCGGTCAGGTGGGGCAGCTGTCAGAAGCGCCGGTCGCGTATCTGACCGCAAGCGACGACACCGCTCCGCAGGAGCCGGCGGCGTTCCGGGCGGAGCACCTCAGCGGTTCGGATCTGCGCCGGATCATAGAGGCGACGAAGGGCATCTCCGACGCGTGGGAAGCAGTCGCAGATCCGTCGTTCCCCTGGCGGGACCTGCGGGCGGGCTTACCGCATCCCAAGCCTGTACTCGAGCAGGCCAAAGCAGCGCGCGATGGACTCGCCGTAGCCGTGGACCGGTACCCGGACCTCGCGGCCGATGGAGAACCCATCACCGACCAACCCGGCATCGACCGCCTGCTCGCGCTCCTGGCACTCCTCGACTCCCGCAGTCCGGTGCCGGAGCCCTGGCTGACGACCAGCAGCTTCGCAGACACTGTGGAGGACCGGGTCGATGTCTTCCTGACGGAGCTGCGCAGACTCCAACGCGCAACCGCCGCCGCCCGCGCTGCGGTCGGCGAACGCTGGCAGGAGGTACCCACCCGGCTGATGGCCGAGCCGGGCGCGGCCGAGCAGGTACTCCTGGCGCTCTCGCCACCCGGGCTCGAACCCATCGGTTTCACCGAGGTGCGTGCCCGCGAGCTGGCCGACGAGCTCGACGCAACGGCCGACGTGCTGGAGCGCACCCACCAGAGCCTCACCAACGCCGGCCGCACGGCAGGGCTCAACGCGCCGGAAAGCCTCGAGGAGGCCCGCCACGTGTGTGACGTGATCGGCCTGGCAGGCACCACCCACCGGCCGCCCGACCAGTGGCTGGCTCCCCAAGGCGCTGAACGGGCGGAACAGGCCGCGGTGTGCGTCATCGCCGACGCGCTGAGCGCGTTCTTCACCCGCCGGGATCAGGTGCGGTCGGCACAGTCGCTCGCGGCGTCCCAGGCAGGTCCGGGTTGGGCCGATCTGCGCGCGGAACTGAATGCTGGGAGACCGGCCAACGATCTGGCTCTCGACGAGTTGGAGCCGGTCGGCGTCGACATAGCTGCCCTCTCCCGCAGGCGGGCAGCGGAGCTGGCCGAATGCTTCGAAACTCTGGCGGACACCCTGGAGGCAGCCGGGCGGCACGCCGACTCCGCAGCCGCACGGCTCGGCTACGGCTCCCCGAAGTCGACGATGGAAGCGGAGGACGTGGCCACGCTCATCGAGTCGGCCACCGCGTCCGACCGTGCCCTCAAAGACTGGCTCGACCCGCGTGTGCGGCCGCTGGCGCGGGCGGCGGTCGCTGACATCACTTTGGCCGCCGCCCAGTTGACGGCGGCCGAAGCGGCGGCGCGCGACATGTTCCTGCCCGAGGTCGTATCCGCACCCGGACTGCCCGAAGCCATCGGGCGTCTCGCGGAAAGCCGTAGGGGAATCGGCGGCATGCTCTCCAGCGGCGTCCGCGCCGACCGGAAACTGGTTGCCCAGCTCACCCACGCTGGCTCATGGCGCGGCGATGTGCACGACCAGCTGCCGCTCGCCCTCGCCTGGCGCACCGCATACCAAGATCTGCGCACGCTCACCGCGTCCGACGCGGAGCTGCTCGGCCGCTACGGACGGACGGAGCTGCCGGACATCCCCGCCCTGGGGAAGGCACTCGAGCACGCCGAATCCGTCCACAGTCTCGCACCGCACACGGTCGCGGACCCTTACCGCAGGGGCCTCCTCGCCGCTCAGCTGGCTGACGGCGGTGAGCCGCACCGCGAACTCCTCGAGCAGGGAGCCGCCCTACGCGACGGACTCGCCGTGTGGCACCTGCACCTGGGCCGTCCGTATCTCTCGCCCTACGCGGCCGAGCTGACGAAGAGACCGCTCGCCGACGTCGCCCGCTGGCTGCGCGCACATCTCGCCCCACTCAGCCAAGCAATCGCCCTGCTGGACACCGTGACCTCGGTGGGCCACCCCGACGACAGCCGGGGTTCCGATCACACCCTCGCTTCCGCGCGGACCGCGATCACGATTGCCCACGCGGCTCAGCGGGAATCGGCTGCCTTCGGCGCCCGGGCGACGACCGACCGGGCACTTCTCGGTCCCTGGTACCGAGGGCAGGACACCGAAGCGACAGATCTGAGTGAGACCGCTCCCCACGGTGTCACGGGCTATGAGGCCACCGGGAATCTCCTACGCCGCGCCCTCGATGCGACCCGTCGACAGACCGGCCCACACGCGAGCGACCTCGAGCGCGACCTGCTGGGCCGGTACGCCGCGGGCGGCCGTCCCGCCACCGACGCCGTTCGCAGCGCGCTGGAGGCCGCGCACCTGGTCGCACGTCTGGCACCGGACACCATCGCCGACCCCGCGCGCCGGGCTCAGCTCGCCGATGTACTGGCCGACGGCCGGCCCGAACCACATGGACTCCTCCGGCAGACGGAGAAGATCCGTGTCGAACTGGACCGCTGGCACGCGTATGCCCGGCAACCCCACCTCGCAGTGGTCGGCTCCGCACTCGTCGCCCACCCGCTGGACAAGGCGGCGGACTGGCTGCGTGCGCATGTGGAGCCCTTCCACGATGCGGCCGACCTCGTTCGCTCGGTCGCCCGCGTCATGAACGACAGTGCCGGGCTGACGCTCTCCCGTGCCCGGGAGACGGTGACCGCCGTCGTCTCCGCGCGAGCAGCCGAGGCACGGTTCGCCGAGAACGACTCCGCCTACCGTGAACTTCTCGGAGTGCTCTACCAAGGCCCCACAACCAACCGCGACGAGGTCCTGGACGGCGTGGACTGGGCCCAGAAGGTGCGCCGAACCGCACACGCCGGCCACTCCGCGCCCTTGTCGGAAGCAGCCGCGCGCACACTGCTGACCACACCCCCCAACCTCTCCGTCTCGACGCGTGACGAGGACTGGCGCCGCCAACGCAATGCCCTCGCTGGACACTTCGAGCCCGTACGAGCGGAGGAGCTACGGCGTGAACTCGGCCAGTCCCTGCCTGCGGCAGAGTCCGTCCTGGCCCGCCTGGACCGCGACCCGTTCGGCCCCGATGCGTGGACAAAATGCGCCGGCGCGCTGACGCTCCTGCGCGGCTATCACCTCGAAGGACTGCCCGGCCAGCTCGCCCAACGCGAGGTATCGGCCGATGACTTCCCGGCGGCGATGGAACGCTCAGTGCTCACCGCCTGGGTCGAGCACCAGCTCACCGTCGACGCCCGCCTGAAGCCCATGCAGGCAGCAGAGCGCGACGAGCTGGTGCAGCGGTTCCGGTCAGCGGACCGCGATCTGGTGGCGGCGGCCCACGCCGACGTCATCGCCGCGTGCAACGCCCGCCGCCCCCGCCGCACAACCGTGGGCCAGGCAGCGGTGATCCGCCGTGAGGCGGAGAAGCAGCGCCGCCACATGCCGGTGCGCCACCTGCTGGGCCAGACCGGCGACGTCGTCCGCGTGATCAAGCCCTGCTTCATGATGAGTCCGCTCACGGTCAGCCAATTCCTGCCGCCGGACTTCAAGTTCGACGTCGTGATCTTCGACGAGGCCTCTCAGGTGCTTCCGCAGGACGCTGTGAACTCCGTCTATCGCGGCAAATCGCTCATCGTGGCGGGCGACCAGAAGCAACTGCCGCCCACCTCGTTCTTCAACGCGGGCGGAGCCGGGGATGAAGACGACGAGTGGGACGGCAACGACGCCGCCTTCGAGTCCATTCTCGACATGTGCAAGGCCAGTGGCGTGCTCACCGGCCTGCCCCTTCGCTGGCACTACCGAAGCCGTCACGAGAACCTGATCGCCTTCAGTAACCACGAGTTCTACGAGCCCAGGATGATCACGTTCCCAGGCGCGCTGGAGCATGGCCCGGACATCGGCGTTGAGTTCTTCAAAGCGGACGGGGTCTACGACCGTGGCGGCCAGAGCAACAACCCCGGCGAGGCCGCCAAGGTGGCGCAGCGCGTCATCCACCACTTCGACACCCGCCCCGGACTCACACTCGGCGTGGTCGCTTTGTCGAAGGCGCAGGCCGAGGCGATCGAGGAAGCCGTCCAGAAGGTCAGGGCGGCCCGCCCGGACCTCGACCACTTCTTCACCGAGGGCCGACTCGACGGCTTCTTCGTCAAGAACCTCGAAACCGTCCAGGGGGACGAGCGCGACGTCATCATTCTCTCCATCGGCTACGGCCGGGACCAGAACGGCAAACTGCTCTCGATCTTCGGGCCCATCAACAAGGAGGGCGGCTGGCGGCGCCTCAACGTCGCGGTCACCCGCTCTCGACGCCGCATGGAGGTCGTCGCCTCCTTCCACGGAGGCGAACTGCCCGACAGCACCAACAAGAGCGTGCAGCACCTGAAGCGCTATTTGCAGTACGCGCAGCACGGCCCGGCGATCCTCCAGACGGAGGCCGCCGCCGATCCCGAGGCGGCACCGGAGAGCCCCTTCGAGGAGGAGGTCCTGGATGTGCTGCGGGGCTGGGGTTACTCGGTCCAGCCGCAAGTGGGCGTCGCCGGCTTCCGCATAGATATGGCCGTACGTCATCCGGCCGCGACCGGCACGTACGCCCTCGGCATCGAATGCGACGGCGCCATGTACCACTCCTCGCGTGCGGCCCGCGACCGCGACCGGCTGCGTGAGGCGGTTCTGACGGACCTCGGCTGGAAACTGCACCGGATCTGGGGCACGGACTGGTACCGCAACCGACGGGACGCGGTAGCGCGGCTGCAGGCAGCGGTGGAGGCGGCTTGCGAGGTGGATCCGCACGCGCGGCAGGACCCCATCCCCTCAAGAGAGGGTGGCCGTGATCCGGTGGTGGACACCGACAAGGGCATCATGGGCGTGAGTGCCCAGGCAGCGACCACGGGACAGACCGCCGGTGCCTCGGACCCAAAGGTGCGGTTCGTCTCGGTTGACGACGGGCCGGTGGCGTGGAGCCGCCCATACCAAGAGGTGGACGTGAAACTGCTGGTGGCGGTACGGAACGGGTCGGCCAGGCAGGAGGGCCGGCCGGGAATCGAGCTTCAGGATCCCGATGCCGCCGGTGTGGTGGCGGAAGTCGCTCTGTTCGTCATCGAGGTCGAAGGACCGGTCGAGCAGGAAGTGATCTTCAAGCGTGTCCGTGAAGCGTGGGGCCTCGGCCGCTCGGGTCAGGTCGTACGAGACCGCATCGGACGCGCCCTGCAGCGCCTGGTCAGACAGGGAAAGGTTGTGCGGCAGGGGACGGCCTACGACCGTCCCGGCCGCGACGTGGAGTTCGCGCGGACGCCGACTCCGCAATGCGAGCGGAAAGTCGTCGAGGTCCCTGCATCGGAGCGGCAGTTCGTGCTCCGGAACGTGGTCGAGGAGGGGCCCGGTGTGCACCGTGAGGACCTGCTGCGGGAAGCGGCTCGCTTCTTCGGGTGGGCGCGGCTCGGGTCCGACATCAGAGACGCGCTGACGGAGGACATTGAGGAGTTGACCTCCGGGGGGTACCTGGTCATGACGGAGAGCGGACTGATGCCTGTGCAGGGTGCTTGAGCCACGGCAGAGGGCCCCTCATCCCCCTGCCGCATCCGTCGTAGGGCTGTCGATCACGCCAGGTCCATGCCATAGACATCGCTCTTAGTTCGCGCGAGCGGAGTACGGCGGCATGGCCGCTCGGATCGATCTTGGTCAGCCCAGGAAGGACAGCCGCACCTGGCGCCGGGGATTGTCCACGTTCGTGTCCGCGAAGCTCCGTTGAGGCAACCTGTCAGTGCAGTCGCTCCTCACTCAGTTGACCAACGCAATCCTCACACGTGATCCCTGCCGTCGAGAACTCCGCCACATAAGGGCGCGTCCCTGACGGGGCCCAGAGGTGCGCCTCTCCAGCGCGGACGCGCGAGAAAGGCCCTGCCGACATTGAGGGTCAGGTGCCCCGGGAGGTGAGGGTCTTCATGGTGACGTAGCTGGTCACGGTGACGACGCCGGGCAGACCGGCGAGCCGGTTGGCGTGGACGTCCTCATGGGCGGCGAGGTCGGCGGCCTCGGCCTGGAGCAGGTAATCGAAGTTGCCAGTGATGTAGTGAGCGAAGGCCGCCTGCGGTAGCTGGATCACAGCGCGTTCGAAAGCGGTGACGTCGGCGCGGGCGTGGCGCAGGAGGCGGACGCCGACGAGAACGCGCAGGCCTCGGTCGAGTGCGGCGGGGCGAGGCCGGCGTTGCTGATCCGCCCGTTCTTCACCAGCACGGCCAGGATGCCCCGGTCCGGGGCTCCCAGAAGCACAACGCCGTTGCCCCCCATTATCGCTAAGGAACGGCCTGAGGGAGGTTCGCCCATGCGTGGTGTTCTGAGTGAGGTTGAACAACCTGACAGTTGCAGCGCTGTCGCCTTGAGTAGTCGACGCGAAGGATATTCCCACCAACTCAACGAGCCGCCTCCGGCGCCGTTTCCAGGGTACTGGGACGCGGCGAGCCCGATTGCGTAGCGTTACGGTTCGCTCTGATATTAGACCGACCAGCTAGTCGATTCGCTATCGAACTCTTTCCGACACCCAGTGCATTCTCGAAGTTGTCAGCAACATCCGGAAACCTCAATGAGTCGATCTCATGGACTGGCAGCGCCGAGGCCTCACCTGAGGAATCCACGGAGAAAATCCGAAGAGCCCCGCAGCCGCAAGGTTTTCTGCCGCATTGAAACCAGTTCCACAGTTGCGGACGAGGACCGGCGTGTCTCCGGCCTCCACCTAGTACGTGTGGAGGTCGCCGACGCGCAACGAAACCGAAGGCCGCCCGCCAGCACAGTCGGAGGAAAATCTGCGGGCTATTCTTTCCAGGGTTTCGTCGGGAGAAATAAGAGACTTGATACTGGCGTTGATTACGTTTATTGCCCTACATATTCCTAAGCAACCACAGAACGGGCCGCGCGAGACAGCTTAGATCATTGCTCGTCCAAGCGATATGGGTGCAAAGGATCCACTGAGCATACGAACATTCTCAGCTGCCCCGCCCTCCCGACAATCAACTCTGTCGGCCTAGAGGCATGATGCCTTCCGATACGATCCATGTCTTCCATTGGGACCCAGCTCCGATTACCACGATCCCATTCCTTGCTGTCCATGGAAAGCAGGAGATCCATTGGCGCGCCACAATCGCAGTTCAGTTCGACTGGACCAGTGAGATGCCACGAGGGAAATCCAGCTACCTTCCAACCCGGTGCAATTGACAAGTCGAGCTGGTAGGGAACTGCTTCGAGCTGCTCCTGAAGAGATACCGGCAGCACCTCAATATCCGGGAACTCTGCGACACGCTCCGGATGCAGCACGCAGGACTGCGGAAAGTATCCGTCCGAACCCACCACTTCAGGCTCCTCTCGGCGCGACGGTTGACCAGCCACGTCTTCGGAGCGACGCCATTTCAAGCGAACGTCCAAGCCGTTGTCAGCACCGTGCGCATCGAAAGGACACCAGAGAATCTGTAGTAGATCCATGCCATCGGGAACAGGCATGTCCGGAACATCCCGCTTATAGATCTGCGCCACGGCAAGAAGCGGAATCGGCTCATTGTCCCTACGTTCAGAACCGATAGTGACCCGTTTCTCCAGCACCTCCAACATTTGGAGTTCATCTCCCGTCGGCCCACGCCGCGCACCAGGGTCAGGAATTCGATCCCAAGAATCTGCCAAGATGCGCCGCCGAGCACGGATATTTTCCGGCACCTCTCCTCTGTTACGTCGATGCGGCTCAGTGCATACAAGCCACGGTTCATCCACTGGCCAGAGCAGTGGGCCCCCAACTGAGCTCTCGAGAGAACTCGGCTCTCCAGGTCTCGGATGCAAACGAGTGGCCATGCCGCCAAAAGGAGCGATAGCAGGGAATACGCGAACAACGTCAAGCGGTCTGGCCGGCGTAGTTCGAGTCACTTATTTCCCCCAAGGGATCCGTCAGGATACGGCGCAGCCGCCCTCGGGAAACGAGGGCGGCTACAACCCGTCAAAGTGGAACGCGCCTGACAGCGACTTATCGTCGTCCCGTCACTCCGACGGCTCCACCTACTGGCGCTCCTCGATAGCTCATCGTCGCCAGGAATCGTTAATCAGAGATTCCTGCATCCGCATCAGAATAGTAGGAGCGAATTACTGACGAGTATGCTTGCGAAAAGCTCTCACTTCTCACCAAGGCCCCTTCGGGATTCATGAAAGCCAGCATATCGAGGCCGCGCAGCTCCGCCTCCATAGAACTGAAGTCAACCAGTTCAGTATCAGCATCTGCTACTTCGCGAATCATTTCGTAATGCGCTTCAGCAAGCTCATCAGCCCTCTCCAGTGCGCAGGTAAGATTTTCCACTTCGCCTGGATCCCGCAGGAAATCGAGGACTTCTGTCGCGAAAACCATGTGATCGACGATTTCGGCTTCAAATGGCGGACCTTCAGGATCGCTGGCCTCTAGAGCTTGGTCAAGGGCTTCATATGGCCCATCAAGATCAACCTGACCAGTCTCTGCGCGCGCCAATTTCAGGGCAACCTCCGAAACTCGCGCAAGCGCATCGCGATCCTGCTCGAACCATGGGGAGAACCTTGGGTCATGGTGGATGTTGCAGTATCGAACGAGCAGCAGGGCTCCAAACCTCAGCTTCTCATCGAATTCGAGCCCCTCGACCCCTCGAACCACGCTGGAAATATCTGTCACTTTCCAAACATCCTCTCACCCATGTAGCTAAACATTCCGTTTGCGTATGTTTTAACGCGGCCACGGAATGTCGGGCCCTCAAGAGATCCGCCCACGTCTCGGACCGTATTTTCACAGAATGCGCAAACGTTTCGATTGGCCGCCCCGCCAAGGAGCTCCCAGCCGTTCTTTGCAATGTAGTTCAGGGCAGTTATCTCTGCATGCCCCTTACCATTCGCGTAGACCTCACCAGCAGCTGCGTCCAACTGTTCCTTGATTGCCCGAGGAACATAAGGGCGATTCGAGGCGACGACTGAACGAATATTACCCGCCGCATCCCGGGCCTTGAGCACGGCAGTGGTGTCGTTCTTGAAAGCATATCCACCATCGCCATCCTCAGCCCCCTTCCAAAGCCCCTTGTGCAACTCTGTCGCACGGTCGTACGACTGCTTCCCATAGACACTGCAGTTATGGACCAGGACCGGAGTCGCGCCTGCGAGCACATAGTACGTGTGGAGGTCGCCGATGGTGAGGTCGTAGGTGGTGGTGTTGGCGTGGAAGAGGCGGACGTCGGTGACTTGAGCGGTACCGGTCGGGGTTTGGAGGATGTCGCCGGGGTGGAGGTCCTTGGCGTCGGTGAACGAAGCCTGGGTCTCGTCGTAGAAGGGGTGGTGGAAGGTGGTCGTGAGGTGATCGCTGGTCTGGGTGTTCACCTGGGCGGCCACGGGTGCGGTCGCTGACAGATCGGGCCTGTCGGCGGCCGTGTGGGTCGCGCCGAAGGTGGCGAAGAGGGCTGCGGAGGCGGCGAGGCCGACGACGGTCTTCTTCAGGGCGCTCTTGGCCACCGCCTTGGTGGCGGAGCCGGTGGAGCGCTTGATGGCTACGTCGACGAAGTCGTGGTCGGTGGTGGTGACGATGACGGCGGTGACGGTGTGTGCTTGGGTGCCGGTCTGGCCGGGGACGGAGTTGGCGATGGTGTCGCCGACCTTGACTGTGTCGATGGCTTTGGTGGCGCCGTTGGCCATCAGGACTCGGGTGTTGCCGGTGAAGCTGTGGGTGGGGCATCCGCCGGTCTCGGAGCGTGATCCTGCGGCGTCGGTTTCGGCCTTGCTCGTGGCGCTTTGGGTCGCGTCGGTGGCAGCCGTTTCCTCAGCCTCGGTCGCGCCCTTGCCGAACAGTCCGCCGACGGCCCTCATCGCCTTGGGCGCCAGCTTGCTCAGCAGTTTCCCACCGAGAGAGCCCAACGCCCCGCCCAGTGCTCCGGCGATCGCACCGGTGACCGCGGAGCCCGCGAACGCCCCGACGCTGCAGGCGGCGCCGCCGGCCTCAGCGCACTTGAAGCCCTGTTCGACCAGAGAGCCGGCCGCGCCTGCGATCGCCGCGCAGCCGATGGAACCGACGCCCACGGTCAGAGCTTCACAGCCGGCGAAGACCGCGGTGGATACGACGAAGGAGGTAATCGCCGCCGCGTGGTGCTTCACAAAGGTAGCGGCGGTCTTGGCGCCCTTGACGGCAGCGGTGTAGGCCTTGCGTGCTGTCTTTTTGAGAGCGGTGGCGCCGCGTTTGGTTGCTTTGACGATTCGGTGAACGGTGCTCGAGGCAGCGTGGTAAGCGGAGTGCAAGTGGTTGACCGCGCTGCGGTAGAGGCGTCGGGCGTGCCGCGATGAGTAGGCGTAGAGGCGCCGGCCGTAGCGGACCGTGGAGCGGTAGGCGTCGTGGAGCCTGTTGACGGCCTTTTGCACGGTGCGCTTGGCCTTTTGGACCACGGTTGCGACCTTGGCTGCCACGTAGTGGTAGGTGGCGGCGGCGGCCGTGTACGTGGTGGTGACCGCGCTCTTCACCTCGTGGTAAGCCGCCCTCGCCTCGCAGGCCGCGTCGTACCAGGAGCACTGGCCGGACGGGTCGCTGCCGGCCAGGGGGTTGTCGTTGACGTAGGCGAAGGGGTTGGCGGAGACCGAGTGCGGCACCGGGTTCAGCGAGACGCTGTCCTTGTTCATGAAGGTGCCGGTGGCCGGGTTGTACCAGCGGGAGGCGGTGCCGACCTTGCCGGTGTCGGCCTCGGTCCAGCCGGACTGGAATCCGAGGTTCCCGCTCAGGGCGTTCTTGGCGGTGGTGTTGCCGGTGGGGTCGTAACTGGCCGAGCCCGCCAGGGTGGTGGCTCCGGAGGTGAAGGTGCCGACCACATCGTTGTGCCCGTCCGTCATGGCCAGCACGCCGGTACTGGTGGAGGTTGCTCCGTTGACGTTGATGCCGATCAGCGCGCCGGAGGGGTCGTAGGAGTAGGTGTAGTTCCCGTCACTGGCGATGGTGTTGCCGGCGCCCGAGTACTGGAAGGTCCGGGTGGAGGTATCGGCGCTGTTGGCGTCGGTGATGTTACGGCCGGTCGCGTCGAGCGTGTAGGAGTGGGCACCGGCGGTGATCTGGTTGCCCTGCGCATCGGTGGTGTAGGCGACGGTCCCGCCTGCGGACGAGGTGTCCGATGTCATCGTGCCGCGCGCCGAGTACGTGTAGCTGTGTACGCCGTCCGACGTCAGTTGGTCGCGGGCGTCGTAGGTGTAGACGTTCGCCCCGACCTGGGTCCGGTTGCCCGAGGCATCGTAGGAGTACGCCGTGTTCACCGTGCCGTTGTTCCACCCGGTAAGACGGTCGGCCTGGTCGTAGGTGTAGGTGTTCGCCGAGGCCCCGGCGACCCCCGTGGTGTTCTTGGAGGTGATGTTCCCGTTCTTGTCGTAGCCGTAGGAAATCGTGGCCAGTGTTCCGGCGCCCTGGACCAGGGTGTCCCCGGTCAGGTCATGCGCCGAGTTGTAGGTGTAGGTGCGGGACTGGCCCGTGGCCCCGTACTTCACGGAGGCCACCTGGTTCACGCTGTTGTACCCATACGTAAGCGCCGTGCCGGTCGCAGCATCGCTCAGCGCGTTCATTCGCCCGGCTGTGTCGTATCCGTACGAGGTCGTCCCGGCCGCGTCGGCCCGGGTCAGCGGTGCCGCGTCGTTGTTGTAGGTGAAGCTGGAGGATCCGGCCGAACCCGTTGCCGACAGGAGGTCGCCGCGGTCGTCGTACCCGAACGTCTCGTGGGTGGACGCCTGGTGGTCCTTCTGGCCGGTGATGCCGGCTTCCGAACTGTCGGCGGTCAGGATCTGGCCGTTGTTGTCATAGGTGAAGGACCGAGTGGCGGTGGCCGCTTCGGCTGCGGTGCCGGATGCCGAGGTCAGAGCGCCGTTCTGGTCGTACGTCATCGAGGTGGAGACGCCACCTGGTGACATGGCGGAGACGAGTTGGCCGTCGGCGTCGTAGACGTTGGTGGTTGTGGAGTCCGCCGGCGAACTGTACGTACTGGTGGACGGTTCGGTGACCGACTGCTGTTGCCCCCAGGGCGTGTAGGCGTATTGCCAGGAGTTGCCACGGCCGTCCGTGAAGCGGGTGCGGTTGCCGTCGGCGTCGTAACCGAAGGCGGTGGTGATCGAGGAGGTGGGGGTGGCCGGCTGGATCTCCTGGGTGACGGTCCCCGCCGCGTCGTAGGTGAAGCGGCTGGTGTTGCCGTTGGCGTCCGTCGCGGCGGTGATGTTGCCGACACCGTCGTAGACCTGCGACGTCTGCTTGAGCAGGTTGTTGAGGACGTCGTACTGCTTGCTGCTCGCGGGCTGGCCGGCGGCGTTGTAGTCGGTCTGGGTCCAGGTGCCGTCAGGCAGGATGGTCTTCTGCCTGTTCCCTTGGAAGTCGTACGTGTACTGGGTGGTGTTGCCGGCCCCGTCGGTGGCAGAGGTGACATCACCTGCACGGTTGTAGCCGTAGCTACTGGTCACGCCGCCGGGCGTGGTGGTGGAGGACAGGTTCGCGCCGTACGGGTTGCCGGCAGTGGCCGCGTAGGACTTGGTGGATGTCAGTGTGCGGGTGGACGGGAAACGCTCCAGGGTGGTGGAGGTCAGTGGCCGTCCGAGGTAGTCGTAAGTGGCTTGCGACACGGCACCGGTGGCATCGGTGACGGACAGTTTCTCGCCGTTGGTGTCGTAGGTGGCGTGGGTCTTGGTGCCGTCGGCGGCGGTGCTCTGTGCCACGTCGCCGAGCTGGTCGTACAACGCGCTGGTGGTCTTCCCGCCCGGGGAGGTCGACGAGATCTTGTTGCCGTCGCTGTCGTAGGCCCAGGTCGAGGTCGCGATGATCGGCGTGGAGGAGCCCGCTGGGGTGTACGGCGGCAGGGTCTCCGAGACCTTGTTGCCGTTCGCGTCGTAGACCGTGGTGGTGGTGTTGCCGGTGGGGTCCGTTTCCTCGACGGCCTCACCGAAGGTGTTGAAGCCGCTGGCCGTGACCGGGTGGGTGCTGACCGGCGCACCGCCGTCGGTCTCGACCTGCACGGTGGGGGCGGTGGTGACGGCGAGGTTGCCGGCCTCGTCGTAGGAGTAACTGGTGGTGTTGGTGTTGGCGTCGGTCATGGACGTCGGCAGACCGCGCTTGTCGTAGGTCCATTTGGTGGTCTGCTGAGAAGAGGAGCCGACGGTTCCGCCGGTGCGCCCGTTGCCGTACAAGGTGGTGATGTCGGCGGCGGTCAGAGCCCGCGGGTAGGCCTGTACGTTGCCGACCGATCCGGCTGTCACGTTGCTGACGGCGCCGCCGGCCAGTTTCGCACCGCCGATGGTCATCGGGCCATTGCCCGTCCAGGGGGCCGTGTTGGTGCCGGTGCCGGCCAGAGCGCCGTTGACGTACAGACTCATCGCGCCGTTGGCCGCGTTGAACACCCCGACGAGATGTGTCCAGGTGTTCAGGGCGGGGGCGGCGCTCGCGTGAGCCGAGGCGTAAGCCGCAGGCGACGCGGAATCCGAACTGGGGGCGATGAAGGTGTAGGAGTTCAGGGCCTTGGAGTACTGCAGATAGAACGACGAGTTCGTCGTCGCTCCTTGTGCGACGAAGGTGCGGTAGGTCGATGCGTCAGAGAGGTTGACCCAGGCCGACACACTGTAGGAGGCGGAGGTGTCCAGCACCGGGGAGTTGGTTGCGATCACCGAACCCGTGCCGGTCGAGGTGCCGGCGAAGGTCGCCGCGCTGTTGTTCCAGGTCACTCCGGAGCTGGGGACGGCGGCGGTGTTGCCGGTGCCGGAGGCGTCGGTGACGGTGCTGCCGGCACTCTGGTCCAGTTTCCACCAGCCGGCGGGGTGGCCGGAGGCGTCGCCGTACAGGGTTTGCGACAGGGTGTTGCCCATCACGTCGTATGTGCTGCTGGTGGTGCGGTCCCAGCCGGACGAGTCGTGATCGTTCTGCGTGGCGACATGGTCGTCGGGGGTGTAGGCGACGCTGGTCACCCGGTCCACGCCGGTCGGATCCACGGTCGTGCTGGTGGTCCGGGAGGCGGCGTCCACGGTGAAGTTGGTGACCGTCGCGCCGTTGTCGCTGGTCTGCGACAGCGGGTTCGCGGCCGCGTCGTAGGTCATGGCCTGCAGCACGAAGCTGTTCGTGCCGGCCGCGTCCTTCTTGGTCACGGTGGAGGTCAAACCGTTGTCGGTATAGGTGTAGGCCGTGGTGTTGCCCATGGAGTCGGTCACCGACGCCAGGCGGCCGGCCGGGTCGTAGGCACGGGAGGACTCCGTCAGCAGGGTCGGGGCTGACGGGTTCACAGGGTCGCCGGTGAACATCAGGCCCTGAGTGAGCAGGTGTCCGTTGTCGTCATAGGTGTACTGGGTGGTCGTACCCGCCGACGACACTTCCTTGGTCTTGTTACCGGACAGGTCGTAGCTGAAGGTGTTCGTGTTGCCGTTGCTCGCGGCCGCGGCCGCGTTGGCGTCGGACTGCGAGGCCAGGTGGTCGTACGCGTCGTAGGTCTGACTCTGGGTGCGGGAGGTGTCCCCGCCACTGGCGTCCGCGACGGTCTGGGAGGTGACGTTGCCGTCGCCGTCGAAGACGGTGGTGGTTCTCGCGGCGTGCGTGGCGCCGGTGACCCGGTCGGTCAGTTGTGGGTCGTCCTCCTCGACGACCTGGCCGGCCTTGTCGTAGACGTACGTCGTCTTCAGTCCGGCGGGGTAGGTGTCGGAGACGACCTTCTTGGTCAGTACTTGACCCAGACCGTCGTAGGTGTACGAGGTGACCAGTCCGGCCGCGTCCGTGGTGGAGGCGATGTCACCGGTGTGCAGGTAGGACACGGCGTTGACCGCACCACCTGGTGACACGGTGCGCACCGGCAGGCCCTTGGGCACCGTGCCGCTGTCGGCGGCCGGGTAGGAGGCGCTGCCGTCGCTGAAGACCGTGGTGGCGGTGCGGCCGGAGGGGAATCCGGCGACCGGCGCGGTGGTGGTGGCGGTCTCGTCACCGGCCGTGTCGTAGCTGAACGACGTCAGGTAGGTGTTGTCTGTCGCGGAGGCGGAGCGGCCGTCGCGTTCGGTCACCAGGACGTCGTTGCGCGGGTCGGCGGTGGTGAGCTGCGCGGTGGTGTCGTCCGGGTAGTAGCTGTAGTACTGCGTGGAGCAGGCGTTGGCGGCCTGGTTCTGGCAGGTGGTGGAGGAGACCACGTTGCCGCGGACATCGTGACCGGTGGTGGTCATCGCACCGTTGGGGTTGATGACGGTGTGCTCGAAGCCGCCGGTGTCGTAGCCGAAGCTGGTCTTGTTACCCAGCCCGTCGGTCTCCGACAGCTGCCGGTTGTTGTTTTCCACGTCGTACTGGTAGGTCGTGGTGGCGTCAGCCGGTGAGACCACCTTGACGGTCTCGACCGGCAGCAGGCCGGTGGAGTTCTTGGCTGCCTGGAAGTGCGCGGCGGCGTCCTGGGCGGTCAGGGCCGAGCGGTAGACGGCGGCTTCGGCGAGCGAGCCGTTGAAGTACGCGACGGTGCCGTTGGTCAGGCCGCTCCAGCCCGAGCCAGTGGTCCCGGCGCCGAGGTAGTCAGTGCTACGGCCCGACACCGACAGCGCGCTGGTGGTCTTGGTGGCGGCCTGGGTGCCGTCCAGATAGAGGGTCTGGCCGGCAGGGGACGCGCTGAGCACTGCATGGTGCCATTTGCCGTCGGTGACCGTTCCGGTTGTCACCATCTGGACGGAGCCACTGGTGGTGTAGAAGCCGCCGTAGAGCTTGTTGTCGCTGCCGACCCATAGTTGCGGAGTGGTCGAGGTGACGGTGCCACCGATGGGAGCCGACTGCTGGTTGAGCAGGATCCCCCCTCCGTGAGTGGTGGCGAACCACACCTCGGCGGAGGCCGAAGTACTCCCGGTCTGTGCGTCCGGTATCTGGATGCGCGAGGTGGTGCCGTTGAACGTCGCGGTCTGCTGGTCGGTGAACGGTCCGGCGGTCCCGAGCGTGACACCGCTGTAGGTGCCGTTGCCACCGCGCGTCTCATCGACGGCGGCGCTCGCTCCGGGAACCTCCCCCAGGCGGAAGTACTCGGCGGGTGCGCCGCCGAGTACGGCGCCGCGGTAGGTCTGGCTGGAGCCGGACACGGTCGGTGTGCCCAGTTTCCACACGCCGCCGTTCTCGTCGGTGACCTGGGTCAGGGTGGTGGTGGCCGGGTCGTAGGCCATCGTGGCGTAGGCCTTGCCAGAGGGCCGGGTGGTGGAGGTCAGCAGGCTGGCCGCATGGGTGCCGTACTTGTACAGGGTGCTGACATCGGCAGCGACCAAGGGCTTGTCGTACCAGGCGACGTCGGCGATCGAGCCGTTGAAGTAGGTGGCGTAGCCGGTTTTGACGGTGTCGCTCTGGTGGGGCTGGTCCGGCCATTTGCCGCCCAGGTATCCGGCGCCGAGGTAGTTGAAGGGCTGGTTCATGCCGAACCCTTGGCCGCTCATGATGGAGACGCTGCCGGAGACCGATCCGACCTTCGTGCTGTCGAGAAAGAGCGTCTGCGAATTGCCTGCTGCGGCGAGCACGACGTGGTGCCACTTGCCGTCGGTCACGGCGGCGGAGGTGGTGATCGGCGCCATGCCGCCGCTGTACCAGAACTCGCCGTTCAGCTTGCCGTCCGTGCCTACATACAGCGACGGGGTGTAGTAACCCGCCGAGTTGCCCGCGGTGATGGGCTGGGAGGCGTAGGAGTAGAGAACGCCGGGGCCCGCGGAGGTTTTGAACCACAGGGAGATCGTGCCGGTGTCGGTGTTGTTGCCGGTGTCGTTCGGCAGCACGACGTTCGAGCTGGTGCCGTTGAAGCCCGCGGCCGTCGCGGTACCGCCGGTCACCGGTCCGGGCTGGCCCAGGTTGACGTTGCTGTAGGTGGCGTTGGTGGTGCCTTCGTTGGCCAGGATCGCGTCCTTGGCCGTACTGCCGGAGGCCTCGGACAGTGGCCACATCGCGTGTGGGTCCAGGTCCAGGGTGGCGTTCTGGTACTGCGAACCGGAGGTGTAGCCGTACTTCGTGCACTCGGTGGTGGTGTCCGGGGCGCACACCGAGGACAGCTGGTCGCCGGTGTAGCCGTACGTCCACGTTTGCGCGGTGGCCTGGTCGGTGCCGGTGACCGGGTCGGTGACGACCGTGGCCACATGCGGCGCGGCCGCACCGGCGGGGGTGTTCCACGTCAGGTGCAGGGCTCGGCCCGACACCGCCGATGCCATCTGGGTGATGTGGCCGCCGGCCCAGTCGAAGGTCAGGGCGCGCGCATTGGCGTCGGCTACGGAAGTGAGGCCGTAGCCGCCGGCGCCCAGGGACTGGGTGAAGGTGTAGATGGTGTCGTTCTTGTCGGTCAGGGTGTAGCCGCCGGTGACGGCTCTGAACGTCGCGAAGCGGCCGGCGGGCGGCGAGAAGGTGACGCCGTCGCCGTTCTTGCCGTAGCCGACCTGGGAGCCGTCCGGATAGGTGACCACCGCGCTGGTGACCGCGCCTGCGGGGGTGTACTGCTCGGTGACGCGGGCGTCGGTGATCGCGGACCAGCCCGAGCCGAACGATCCGGTCCAGCGCGGGTCGCGGGAGTTGTAGTCGCGCACCACTTCCAGGCCGGGACCGGCGGTGGAGATGCTGGCGTCGGTGTCGGACGTCGTGTAGTTGCCGCTCGTCGCGTCGAAACCGTGCTCGCTGCTGTTCTGCGACAGACCTGAGGTGATCACCGGCTGCGGTATCTGGATATTGAGGGCGTACCAGGCAGGTGCGGGCGAGTACAGGCCGCCGTCGTAGGCCTGCACGCCCCAGTAGTACGACCTGCCCCAGGCGAGCTTGCCGGCCGGCACCGTCCAGTTGCCCGTCGCGACCAGCCCGGAGTCGGCGATCTTGGCGTTGGTGGTGTCGTAGACCTGGAAGTCGTACTTGGTGGTGGTGTTGGCCTGCGCGTTCGCGCCGCCCGCCCAGGCCGTCAGCTCCGGAGTGATGGTGTGCGCGGTCGCATTGTTGTTCGGGCTCTGCTGGTAGACCTGCGGGCCGGCGTTCCCGGTGTAGGTGATGTCGATCCACGGCCCGAGGTTCGGGTCGTTGAAGGATCCGAACTGCTTCCAGTGCAGCGCGTCGGTGGTCGCCGCGTAGATCGCCAGACCGCGGTCCGTGGTGCTGCCGCTCATCCAGCCCTGGATGGCGGACGTGGTCAGAGGCACGTTCAGCCAGTCGCCCACCGTGCGGTTCGCCGCGGAGTTGGCGCAGGCGTTCGGCACGGACGGCGTCAGGTTGCCGATCGACGCCCCGTGGGACGGGCCGGGGTACGTCGTCACACCGCTGGGCGTCCAGGCGCTGGTGACCAGCGCGACGTCGAACCGCTCGGCTGTACAGGTGGCCGCCCAGGTGTCGAACAGGTGCACCGACGCGGCAGTGACGGTGACGTTGGTGCCGTCGAAAGAGCTGTACCAGTGGTTGCTGAAACCGATGGCAGAGTGCGGACCGGAGTCGTAGGAGCCGACCTTGATGGTCTGCTCCGAGGAGTGGTCGCCGTCGGCGCCCGATTCGGCGTAGGTCGTCGTCCAGCCGTCCTGCACGATCGGGTCCACGGTGACGGGGAACTGTCGGGCCGCATCGTGCAACCAGCCGGCATTCAGGGTGACCCGCAGCGCCGGGCTCCCGCCCTGCTGTATCAGCTGGTAAGCGACGGCGTGCGTGGTGGCCGGGTCGCCGGAGCGCGGGTCGACCTTGGAGTCATAGGCGTATGCGGCGGGTATGCGCTCGATCGTCTTGCCCGCACCGTCCCGCAGGTCGATGGAACCGTCCTTGACCTGGACGGGAGTCAGGCCCTTGAGCGTCAGCGGGAAGGTCCAGGAGTTCGCCGCCGCCGCGGAGTGCAGGACGATCGCCTCCTTCAGACCGCTGGCCGTCGGCGCGAGTTCCACGTCCGTGCCCGGCAGGGCGTTCGCGTAGGTGACGACGGATCCTGCGACGGTTCCGGTGACCGGCGCGACCCCCTGCAGCGTGTACGACACGGAGTGGCCCGAGTCGGCGGCGAACGAGGCAAGCGGTCCGTTCGCACTCGTCGCGGCGAGATCGACACCGACGGAGTTGGCCGCCTCATGCCAGCGGCCATCGCTGCCGGTGTGTACTCGGGTGTCGATCGGCTGCCACGCACCCGAGGCGTCCTGGTAGTTGACCGGCGTCTGCGTCACCCGGCGCGTCGTCGTGCCGTCCGCGTTGTCGAACACGGTGGCCGTCTGGGTGGACTTCGCCGCGTTGCGACGGCTCGTGCGCGCCGCGAATCCGTCCACGGTCCGGCTTGGGCCGGACTTCGCGGCCTTCGCGTACGGGTGATACGGGTCCAGTTCTCCCCGGCCCTTGCCGAGTGCGTTTCCGACGCCCTTGCCGGAATGCGTGGCGGCGGCGCTGGCCCGGTGGCTCAGGCCCTCCGCAGTGCCACCGGCCTGCCGGGGCAGGTGGCCCCAGTGCGGATCTTGGAACCATCCGACGATCGTCGAGAGTTTCGGCAGCGAGACAGCTTGAAGTGTCGCCCCTTGGGCATACGCATCTTGCGTGGTGAGCAGGAGCACCAGTGCGGTGAGCGCGAGCGTCGCCACGCGTCGGCACCACCGACGGTAAAGGGCACTCCGCCGGGCAGGACGGCGGAAAGGACGAGCGCGCACAGCAACAGACTCCAGACAAGATCGACAGAAAGCTCGCTGATCTTGTCCGCACTTGTCGCTGTACAGCCAGGGTCCATAGGTGATCTTGACTGTAGCTTTACACCGCCCATATGGGACGTAGCACTTTGTCCGCTGTGCCCGATTGGCGCTTGACGAGAACTTTGCCGCCAGATGGTCAACTGCGTACCGTCAGGCACTGATTCATCCGCGTAGCGCCCTCAACACGGCTGACTCGACAGCCGATCGCATAGCCTCGCCTGACCCCGGCACCACCGCAGAGACGTTCGCACCCACCGCGTGATCTCCTACCACCAAGAACCTGGTCGCGGGAAACCTTGCCGCATCGACCGTCACCGCACCGGCGGGCGCGGCGCCCACCGTCAGTACGACGTTGCAGTGCCGGGCAGCGAGCGCCGCAAGGTATGGGGCCGCGTTGGCTGCGGTCTGCTCCCCCGCTACGGCCAGATAGGACACTTGCGCCTTGGTCGTGGCCGACGCGCCCTGCATACCGGCCCACACCGGCTTCACCGCCGCATCGGCCAAGCCCTGCGCCGGGGTGAGCAGACATGCCTGTTGGGCGGAGTACTCCCGCGCCCGACTTGGCGGGAGCTGCCGGTCTCCCGCGCCACCCGACAGCGAGGCGATCAGTACGGCCGTGACCGCCACTGCCACGGCAACCGCACCCGAGCTCACCAGCACCCAGCGCTGCGGCATCCGAAACTTCCACTTCATGACACACTCTTCCCTCGCCGCGGGCACCTCAGGACAGATGACCCGAATATCGAGTCCGGAGCCTACGCGTCACCCACACGCCGCCCACGGCAGGGAGATACCTGTTACCCGCCAAGCCGGCGCATCGCAGTCCAGCAAGGACCGGGCCAAACAAACCGGTCGACGAGCGCGCCGCTACTGTGAGGCGCGCCTCCGGGCAGACCCATCGGGAGTCGGAACGGCGGCGGGTTCAGCCGCCCTGCCAGAGCAGCGACAACCCCGAGCGGATCACCGCCGCCAACACCGCCTCACTGGGCGACGCGGACGGTGACCTATGTGCGAGCCTGGGACCCGCCGCGCACGCCAAGGGTTACCGGGCCGGGTTCTACGGCTTCAGCCAGTCCAGTGCCGCCGCGATCGCCACCGCCGCCGGCAACCACAAGGCGGACCTCCCCGACGCCCTGTGGTACGCCCGCTACGACAACAACGCCGACCCCACCACCGGCTTCCCCTTCGCCACCGGCCTGTGGACCGGCCACCGCCGCGGCCACCAGTAGGCGGTGAACAAGAAGGAGACCTTCGGCGGCGCCACCCTCACCGTCGACCACAACGCCTGGGACGCCCCCGTCGCCGTCGTGAACTGACCGTTCATGACACAGCTGCCACCTCCGTCCTGGCCCGGCCCGGCCCCTGCGGAGGCGCCGGCAGAGAGAACCTCGGAGGGATCGTGGCAGCTCTTGCAGGTCCCCAACGCCGCCTGGCATTCACACGCGTGGTGCCGAAGGGCGGTGAGCCGGTCGGCACCAGGGCGTCAGATCCAGAACCCGGATCGGCTGGCCCTTCCCAGCCCTTATCGCAAAGTCCGCGGCCGACCAGGTCATAGACCACCTCGGGCCCACGTTTGCCTTGCGACCCCACAGGCGAGTTCAGCGGGGACCCAGACATGGTTGTAGCGATCGTCGTGAACCAGACCCCACGCGGCCGGGACCGGCTGCTCAACGTCTTCGTCCCGCACGCCACCGCGGGCATCGCCGCATCGCGGCCGCCTCCCGGTCACCGGTTACGGACGCCCGCTTTGGGGCGGCCGGACATCAGAGCCACCGTCGTCGGCCCTCAGCCCTCAGCCCTCAGCCCTCAGCCCTCAGCCGAGAAACGACAATCGAACCTGGCGGTTGACATTGTCCACGTTGGTGTCGACCAGGACGACGGACTGCCAGGTGCCCAGTTCCAGGCGGCCGCCGATCACCGGCAGGGTGGCGTGCGGCGGGACCAGGGCGGGGAGGACGTGGTCGCGGCCGTGGCCGGGGGTGCCGTGGCGGTGGCGCCAGCGGTCGTCGGCGGGGAGCAGGTCGTGGAGGGCGGACAGCAGGTCGTCGTCGCTGCCGGCTCCGGTCTCCATGACGGCGATGCCCGCGGTGGCGTGCGGGACGAAGACGTTGAGCAGCCCGTCACGGCCGTGCGCGGTCTGGTCGAGGAACTCGGCGCAGGCTGCGGTGAGGTCGTGGACCGTCTCGGCGGAGCCGGTCGGGATGTCGAGAGTGCGGGTGGTGAACACGTCGGCCATGTCTCCATGGTCGCCCAACATCGCCGGATCCGCGTTTGAGATTCCCGTCCGGGTGGCGAGACGACGTTGACCGGGCACGGGACGGCTCGCTAGGTTCTCCCGCATGTTGCGTCCTGTTCTGCTCACCACGCGCGGTCACATCGACCTGCTGCGGGTGGCCTCCGCCGCGTGTCGTCGCGGCTGCTGACGCCTTCTCACTCGTTCGTCCTTCTCCTCGCCTCGCTCTTTAGCGCGCTCCCTGGCTGATCCCGCACGCATCCGTGCGGATCCGACCCGTCGGGAGGCTGCGCGCCGAGGCGTGTCTCCGTCTGCCGCCCCGCCGTGGAGTCGCCATGACCATCAGCAAACCACCGCCGGACATATCCGTCATTTCAGATCAGGGCGCCGTCCTTGAACTGGAACCGATCATCTCGGCGGCCTCCCGGCGCCGCCATGTACCCCGCTGGCTGCGCCGCACCGCGGGACCCCTGGTCCTGCTGGCCCTGTGGCAGGTGCTGAGCAGCACCGGGGTGCTGCAGCCCGACATCCTGGCCTCCCCCGGCACCATCGCACGGGCCGGGAAGGAGCTGATCGCGGACGGGACGCTGCCGTCCGCGATGCTGGTCTCGCTCCAACGCGTCGCCCTCGGCCTCGTGTTCGGCGTTCTGGCAGGCACCGCGCTGGCCCTGGTCTCCGGGCTCTCCCGGCTCGGCGAGGACCTGGTCGACGCGAGCGTGCAGATGCTGCGGACCGTGCCCTGGGTCGGTCTGATCCCGCTGTTCATCATCTGGCTCGGCATCGGCGAGGCGCCCAAGATCGCGCTGATCTCGCTGGGCGTCGCCTTCCACCTCTATCTGAACGTCTACGCGGGCATCCGCGGCGTGGACGAGCAGCTCATCGAGGCCGGCACCTCGCTCGGCCTGTCCCGCTGGGGCCTGGTGCGCCATGTCGTCCTGCCGGGCGCGCTGCCCGGCGCGATGACCGGGCTGCGCTACTCGCTGGCCACCGCCTGGCTGGCGCTGGTGTTCAGCGAGCAGATCAACGCCGACGACGGCATCGGTTTCGTCATGAACCAGGCCCGCGAGTTCTTCCGGACCGACGTGATCGTGGTCTGCCTCGTCGTCTACGCCTTCCTCGGCCTGACCGCCGACATCGTCGTCCGCACTCTCGAAAGGCTGCTGCTGCAATGGCGACCGACCTTCACCGGCAAGTGACCCGCCCCACGGAGCGCCCCACCGACCGGAGGACGGAGCGTCCGGCGACCGGAACCGCGGTCCACGTCGAGGGGCTCACCCGCGCCTTCGACGGGCGCGCCGTGATCGACCGGCTCGATCTCGACATCCGGCCGGGCGAGTTCACCGCGCTGCTCGGGCGCAGCGGCTGCGGCAAGAGCACGCTGCTGCGGGTGCTGGCCGGTCTCGACCGCGAGGTCGAGGGTTCGGTGCTGGTGCCGCGCCGGCGCGCGGTCGCCTTCCAGTCGCCGCGCCTGATGCCGTGGAAGCGGGTGTGGCGCAACGTGCTGCTCGGGCTGCCCGGCCACCCCGACCGCGCGGTCGCCGAGCAGGCGCTGGAGGAGGTCGGGCTCGGCCACCGGTCCGGTGCCTGGCCCAAGACGCTCTCCGGCGGCGAGGCCCAGCGCGCCTCGCTGGCCCGCGCCCTGGTGCGGGAGCCGGATCTGCTGCTGCTCGACGAGCCGTTCGGCGCACTGGACGCGCTGACCCGGATCACCGCCCAGCGGCTGGTCGCCGAACTGTGGCAGCGGCGCGGGTGCGCGGTGCTGCTCGTCACCCATGACGTGGACGAGGCCCTGCTGCTCGCCGACCGCGCGCTGGTGATGGAGAACGGCGTGATCGCCCACGACAACCCCGTCGCGCTGCCGCGTCCCCGCGATCCGGGCGACCCCCGGTTCGCCGAACTGCGGTCCCGTCTGCTCGATCAGCTCGGCGTGGACAACCACCCGGCCGCCCAGGCGGCCTGACGACCTCTCGGCCTCTCGACCTCTCGATTTCCCGATCTATCCATCCCAACGGAAGAAACGACGTCCCATGAAACGCTTCGCCCCCGCCCTGCTGCTCCCGCTCGCCCTTCTGCTGACCGCCTGCGGCGGGTCGTCCGCCGCCGATGACGCCTCGGGCTCGTCGAACACCTCGGGTGGCCTGGGGAGCGTCACGCTCAACGTCGGTGACCAGAAAGGCGGTTCCGAGGCGATCCTGAAGGCCTCCGGGGAACTGGACAAAGTCCCGTACAAAATCAAATGGTCGACCTTCACCTCCGGGCCACCCCTGCTCGAAGCGGTCAACGCGAGAGCGGTGGACATCGGCGGGGTCGGCAACACCCCGCCGGTCTTCGCGGCGGGCGCCCACTCGAAGGTCACGGTGGTGGGCGCCTCGCACGGTTCGTCCGCCGGTGAGGTCATCGCGGTGCCCAAGGACTCGGATCTGAAGTCCGTCGCGGACCTCAGGGGCAAGTCGGTCGCGGTCGCACAGGGCAGTTCCGCCCACTTCCAGCTGGTGGCCTCGCTCGCGAAGGCGGGCCTGAAGCTGACCGACGTCAAGGTCAGCTATCTGCAGCCGGCCGACGCGCTGGCGGCGTTCAGCCGGGGCCGGGTGGACGCCTGGGCCATCTGGGACCCGTACACCTCACAGATCCTGCGCAACTCGGGCGCCCGGGTACTGACCACCGGGGACGGCGTCGTCAACGGACTCGCCTTCCAGGTCGCCGCGCCCGCGGCACTGGCGGACAAGAACAAGTCCCAGGCCATCGGCGACTACCTCACCCGGCTGCGCCGGGCCCAGGACTGGGCGTTCAAGCACCCCGAGGAGTGGGCGAAGGTCTGGTCGAAGGAGACCGGGCTGCCGTACGAGGTCGCGCTGGACGCGGTGAAGCGCAGCAGCGGCACGCGGGTGGCGGTGGCCGTGGACGACGCCGCGATCGCCTCCGAGCAGAAGATCGCCGACACCTTCGCCGATCTGAAGCTGATCCCGAACCACTTCACGTTCAAGGACTTCGTCGACCAGCGCTTCAACACCGGTCTGCCGGCGTCCGACACACCGGCTCGCTCCTTCGGAAAGGCCTCCTCCTGATGTCCGTGCACCTGCACTGGTTCCTGCCCACGGGCGGCGACGGCCGGACCCTGGTCGACCGCCACGCCTACACCGACGGCGGCGTCAAGCGCTCGAAGATCACTCCGATCAGCGGGGTCCGCGCGCCCGACATCGACTACCTGGCGCAGATCGCCCGCGCCGCCGACCAGTTGGGCTTCGAGGCCGTTCTGACGCCGACCGGCACCTGGTGCGAGGACGCCTGGCTGACGACGGTGGCGCTCTCCCAGCACACCGACCGGCTGAAGTTCCTGGTGGCGTTCCGGCCCGGCGTCATCTCGCCGGTCCTGGCGGCGCAGATGGCGGCCACGTACCAGCGGATCACCCGCGGCCGGCTGATGCTCAACGTCGTGACCGGCGGTGACTCCACCGAGCAGAAGCGCTTCGGCGACCATCTGGACCACGACAACCGCTATGCCAGGACGGACGAGTTCCTGACGGTGGTGCGCGGGGTGTGGGAGGGCAAGCCGTTCGACTTCCACGGCGAGCACTACCAGGTGGAGGGCGGCCTGGTGGCGCTGCCGCCCGAGCCGCGTCCGCCGGTCTTCTTCGGCGGCTCGTCGCCGGCCGCGGGACCGGTCGCGGCCCGGAACGCGGATGTCTATCTGACCTGGGGCGAGCCGCCCGAGCAGGTCAAGCAGAAGATCGACTGGATCCGCGGGCTCGCCGAGGCGGAGGGCCGCACGGTCCGGTTCGGCATCCGGCTGCACGTCATCTCGCGTGACTCCTCGAAGGACGCCTGGGCGACCGCGAACCGGCTGCTGGACGACCTCGACGACGACACCGTCGCCGCCGCCCAGCAGGCCCTCGGCAAGAGCGAGTCGGTCGGCCAGCAGCGGATGCTGGCCCTGCACGGCGGCTCCCGCGACAAGCTGGAGATCTCCCCCAACCTGTGGGCCGGGGTGGGGCTGGTGCGCGGCGGCGCGGGGACGGCGCTGGTGGGCAACCACGCCGAGGTCGCGGACCGGATCGAGGAGTACCACGCCCTGGGCGTCGAGCACTTCGTGCTCTCCGGCTACCCGCACCTGGAGGAGGCGTACTGGTTCGGCGAGGGCGTGACACCCGAGCTGGCGGCACGCGGTCTGCTCGACACCGTCCCCGGCTCCCCGCTGGCGGGAGTCCCGGCCACCAACGGCCGTCCGGCGTCCGCGCCGGGCGGTGCGCCGCTGCTGCTCGCCGGGGGGCGTTGAGCGGCGGCGGAGTTCGCGGCTGCCCGTCCGCCGGGAGATCGTTCCCTGCGGACGGGCAGCCGCCCCCCGATTGGTCTGGACCATTTGGCCGCCATCGGGATACCCTCCCACTGCCGCCGCGCGCCAAAGGGGGACAGCCGACGTGAACACCTTGCACCGTATCGCCGCACTGGTCGACGCCTGCCTGCTCCCCGCCTGCCGCACCGGGCGGCTGCCGGACTGGATACGGCTCGGGCTCGACCGGGGAATGCCGGGAGTGGTCGCCTACGCGGACACTCCGGACGCCTCCCGCCGGATCACGGACGCGCTGCACGAGCGGCTCCCCGACGGCCTCACCGGCCGCCCGGGCGGGACCCCGAGCCCTCGCGGAAACGATTCCGGAACCGGTGACAGCGGCAGTTCGGCGGCCGCCGAACTGGTGGGCCTGGGGGCCAACTTCCATCTCGGCGTCCGGCCGGCGCTGCGCGCCGATGAGACCCGCGTCTTCGTGACCGATCTGCAGGCGCACGGGGTCGCCGCGGCCCTCGGCCCCTTCACCGGCGAGGGGCCGCTGCGGCCGTTCGCCGAAGGCGCCGCCGCCGGAGTACGGGCGATCACCGCCGGACGGACCCCCGTTCCGGGCGGCGACGGCCTCCCGGCGACCCTCAGCGCCCAGGCCGTGACGGGCGTGCTGCGCGGCGACCTCGGGTACGGCGGGGTGGTGGTCAGCGACACCCTCGACGCACCGTCGATCGTCAACGGCTGGGGCGTGCCGGGCGCGGCCGTGCTGGCCTGGATCGCCGGGGTCGACCTGGTCCAGCTCGGCCCGGCGTGCGGCGCGGGGGTGCGCGAGGCGATCCACACCGCCGCCGCCCGCGCGGTGGCCGACGGGGACCTCGCACCCGACCGCCTGGAGGAGGCCGCCGAGCGGGTGGCCCGGCTGCGGCGCTGGGCGTCGGAACCGCGGATGCCGGCACCGGCGGCCACGGAACAGGCCGCCGCCCACTCTTCGGCCCCTGTTCCGGGTCCCGCCTCAGCCCCTGTTCCGGGTCCCGCCTCGGCTCCCGTCTCGGGTCCCGCCTCGACCCCCGTCTCGGCGCGCGCTGCCGCCACTCACCGCTGACGCCTCACGGGAAGCTTTCCGTGCCGCCCGGGGTTGGTAGAACCGTGAACGACTTGAGCGGAGTGCACGAGGTCGACGTCGCCGTCATCGGGGCCGGACAGGCGGGCCTGTCGGGCGCGTACTTCCTCGGCCGCGCCGGACTCCGTCCCGACGAGGGCTTCGCCGTCCTGGACCACTCCCCCGGCCCCGGCGGCGCGTGGCAGTTCCGCTGGCCCTCGCTCACCTACGCCAAGGCCCACGGCGTCCACGACCTGCCAGGGCTTCCACTGGAGGGCGCCGACCCGGCCCGGCCCTCCGCCGAGGTGATCTCCGAGTACTTCGACCGCTACGAGCGCACCTTCGACCTGCGCGTCCACCGCCCGGTGAACGTGTCGGCGGTCCGCGAAGCGGGCGGCGGACGGCTGCTCGTCGAGACGGACGCCGGCGCGTGGTCCGTCCGCGCGCTGATCAACGCCTCCGGCACCTGGGACCGCCCGTTCATCCCGCACTACCCCGGCCAGGAGACCTTCCTCGGCCGTCAGCTGCACACCGCCGGCTACCGGGGTGCGGCGGAGTTCGCCGGCCGCCGGGTGATCGTGGTCGGCGGCGGGACCTCCGCCGTGCAGCTGCTGATGGAACTCGCCGAGGTCGCCGAGACCACCTGGGTCACCCGCCGTCCGCCGCTCTTCCGTGAGCAGCCGTTCGACGAGGACTGGGGCCGCGCCGCGATCGCCCTCGTCGAGGAGCGGGTCAGGGCGGGGCTGCCGCCGCAGAGCGTGGTCAGCGTGACCGGCCTGGCGGCGACCGAGGCGGTCCGCGCCGCGCAGGCGCGCGGGATCCTCGACCCGCTGCCGGCGTTCGACCGCGTCACCGAACACGGCGTGGCCTGGAACGACGGCCGCGAGCTGGCCGCCGATGTCATCCTGTGGGCCACCGGCTTCCGCGCCGCCCTCGACCACCTCGCGCCGCTGCGGCTGCGCGAGCCCGGCGGTGGCATCCGGCTGGACGGCAGCACCCGCGTCGCCAAGGACCCCCGCATCCACCTCATCGGCTACGGGCCCTCCGCCAGCACCATCGGCGCCAACCGGGCGGGGCGCACCGCGGTCCGCGAGATCCGCGAACTCCTCGCCCGCGGACCGGAGGAGCCCGCCGCCGTACGGTCCCCCGCCCTCGCGCGCTGAACGGCCGGCCGCGGGGAGCGCTAACCTTCCGCCCATGGTCAACTCGCGCTCGCGGCGGGAGCTCCCCGCCTTCCCCGGCGCCCTCACTACGGCTGCCCCCTGGGCGCTACGAGGTCGCCGGAGCACGGCACACCAGAAAACATCCGATGTCTGCTTCCCACGGCTCCTGCGCTACGGCAGTATGAGCCCATGCGCGTAGCCCTCTTCGTCACCTGTGTGAACGACATGCTCTACCCGGACACCGGGCGGGCCACCGTGGCGCTGCTCGAACGGCTGGGCGTGGACGTCGACTTTCCGCCGGCGCAGACCTGCTGCGGACAGCCCCAGTTCAACACCGGCTACCGGCATGAGACCGAGCCGCTGGTGCACCGGTACGCGGCCGCCTTCGAGGGATACGACTACATCGTGACCCCGTCGGGGTCCTGTGTGGCGATGGTGCGCGAGAACTATCCGCGGATCGGGGCGAAGGCCGCCGCCGAGGGGCGCGGCGACAACCTCGCGGAAGCGGCCGCGTCCGTGGTGCCCAGGACGTACGAACTCACGGAGTTCCTGGTGGACGTGTTGAAGGTGACCGACGTCGGGGCGTACTTCCCGCACACGGTCACCTACCACCCCACCTGCCACGGGCTGCGGGTGCTGGGGCTCGGGCGGCGCCCGCTCGCACTGCTGGAGAAGGTCGGAGGTCTGCGGCTGCGGGAGCTGGAGGGCGCGGAGGAGTGCTGCGGCTTCGGCGGCACCTTCGCCGTCAAGAACGCGGCGGTGTCCGGCGCGATGGGCGCGGACAAGACCCGGCACATCGCCGGGACCGGGGCGGCCGCCGTCTGCACCGTCGACAACTCCTGTCTGATGCACATCGGCGGCACGCTGGCCCGGGAGGGCTCGCCGGTCCGGCCGGTGCACATCGCCGAGATCCTCGCCGCGACGGAGGAGCACCCCTACCCGATGGAAGAGGTCCGATGAGCGGCACGTATCTGGGGATGCCGGCCTTCCCGGAGGCCGCCGCGAAGTCCACCCAGGACACCCAGCTGCGCGGCAATCTGCGGCATGCGACGCACACCATCCGCGCCAAACGCGCCGTGGCGGTGGCCGAACTGGAGGACTGGCCACAGCTGCGGGCCGCCGGCGCCGCCGTCAAGGACCGCACGCTGCGCCATCTCGACCACTATCTGGAGCAGTTGGAGACGGCGGTCACGGCCGCGGGCGGCGTGGTCCACTGGGCGGCCGACGCCGCGGAGGCCAACCGGATCGTGACCGACCTCGTCCGCGCCACCGGCGAGACGGAGGTCGTCAAGGTCAAGTCGATGGCCACCCAGGAGATCGGGCTCAACGAGGCGCTCGCCGAGGCCGGCATCCACGCCTACGAGACGGACCTCGCCGAACTGATCGTGCAGCTCGGCGACGATCTCCCGTCGCACATCCTGGTCCCCGCGATCCACAAGAACCGGTCCGAGATCCGCGACATCTTCACCGAGCGGATGGGCGACTGGGGCCGGGCGGCGCCCGCCGGGCTGTCCGACGAGCCCGCCGACCTCGCCGACGCGGCCCGGCTGCACCTGCGGGAGAAGTTCCTGCGGGCCAAGGTCGCCATCTCGGGCGCCAACTTCATGGTGGCCGAGACCGGCACCCTCGTCGTCCTGGAGTCCGAGGGGAACGGCCGGATGTGCCTGACCCTGCCCGAGACCCTCATCTCGGTCGTCGGCATCGAGAAGACCATCCCCACCTGGCAGGACCTGGAGATCTACCTCCAGACGCTGCCCCGCTCCTCGACCGCCGAGCGGATGAACCCGTACACCTCGACCTGGACCGGCACCACCGAGGGCGACGGGCCGCAGACGTTCCACCTGGTGCTGCTCGACAACGGCCGCACCGACACCCTCGCGGACACCGTCGGCCGCCAGGCGCTGCGCTGCATCCGCTGCTCCGCGTGTCTGAACGTCTGCCCGGTCTACGAGCGGGCCGGCGGCCATGCGTACGGCTCGGCCTACCCCGGACCCATCGGCGCCATCCTCACCCCTCAACTGCGCGGCACCGCCTCGGCGCTGGACGCCTCGCTGCCGTACGCGTCGACGCTGTGCGGCGCCTGCTACGAGGTCTGCCCGGTCGCGATCGACATCCCCGAAGTCCTGGTCCACCTGCGGGAACGGGTGGTCGAGGGCGGAGCGGTGACGCTGCGCGGCACCCGGGCCGTCATCAAGCCGGCCAGGGGGCACGCCGCCGAGCGGGCCGCCATGCGCGCCGCCCGCTGGACGCTCGACCATCCCGCCGCCCTCCGCGCCGGCCAGCGGCTGGCCGCCCGCACGCGGCGGCTGCACCCAGCGCGGCTGCCAGGGCCCGGGCGAGCCTGGTCCGCCACCCGCGAGCTGCCGGCCGTGCCCGCCGAATCGTTCCGTGACTGGTGGCAGCGCACCCGGGGAGAAGGAAAGAGCACATGAGCCACCTCGACCCCGTGAGTCCGCCGAGCGGCGCGAGCAGCCGGGAGCTGATCCTCGGACGGATCCGGCGTGCGCTGGCCGATGTGCCGCGCGACGAGCTCCCCGGCAGCGTCCCGCTGGACCGGGACTATCTGCGGGTGCACGGGACCCGGACCCCGGAGCAGACCGCCGACCTGCTGGCCGTCCATCTCGCGGACTACCGCGCGCTGGTCCACCGGTGCCCGTCCGGCGGGCTCCCGGCGCTGATCGCCACGCTGCTCGCCGAGCGCGGCGCCCGCTCCGCCGTCGTCCCCGACGGTCTGCCCGACGGCTGGCTCTCCGCCGTCTCCGGAGTGGAACTCGTCGCGGACACCCTCGCCCTGACGGCGCGTGAGCTCGACGCGGTGGACAGCGTGGTGACGGGCTGCGCCGTGGCCGTCGCGGAGACCGGCACCATCGTGCTGGACGGTTCCGCGGGCCAGGGCCGGCGCCGCATCACGCTCGTACCGGACCATCACATCTGTGTGGTCCTGGCCCCTGCCCAGGTCGTCGACTCGATCCCCGAAGCGATGGAACGCCTTGATCCGGCCCGTCCGCTGACCTGGATCTCCGGCCCCTCGGCCACCAGCGACATCGAGCTCGACCGGGTGGAGGGCGTGCACGGCCCGCGCACGCTGGAAGTGATCCTGGTGGACGAATGAGCGCGCCGCCCGGTTGATCCGGGCGGTCGGCGCGGTCAGCCCTGGCGGTGCGGGGCCGCCTGGCGGCTGACCCGCAGCGCCCACAGCACCAGCGGGACCTGGACCGGCAGTCGCGCCAGGGCAGCGTTCCTGAGCGGCGCGGGGCGGTCGCGCCAGTCGTAGGCCATCTTCACGTTGGCCGGGAAGACGGCGGTGAGCAGTCCCGCGGCGAGCAGACCGCCGACCCGGCGGGTGGCGGGAACGGCGACGGCGCCGGCCACCGCGAGTTCCACGACCGCGCTGCCGTAGGTCCAGCTGCGCGGTGTGCCCGGCAGTGCGCGCGGGATGGTCGCGTCGAACGCCTTGGGGATCAGGAAATGGGCCGCGGCCCCGCCGGCGAGCAGCCCGACGAGGAGTCGTGCGGAGCGCTCATGGGCGGCCAACGGGTACCTCCGGTGAAGGGGCGACACATCCCCGCCGGGCGGGTCGCCGCCACCTTACCCGTGAGTAAGTTCCGGCGGAAGCCCCGTACGGTCACGCGGTCTTGGCGAACTCGGCGGTGGAGAGCCGCTCGTCGCGGCGGACCAGTGCCGCGTAGCGGCCGTCGCGTGCCAGCAGCTCGTCGTGGGTGCCGCGTTCGGCGATCCGGCCCGCGTCGAGGACCACGATCTCGTCGGCGTCGCGGACGGTGGAGAGCCGGTGGGCGATGGTGATGGTGGTGCGGCCGGCGGACAGCGCGTCGATGGCTTCCTGGACGGCCTGTTCTGTGCGGGTGTCGAGCGCGCTGGTGGCCTCGTCCAGGATGAGGACCGGCGGGTCGCGCAGGATCGTGCGCGCGATGGCCAGCCGCTGCTTCTCGCCGCCGGAGAAGCGGTAGCCGCGTTCGCCGACGAGAGTGTCGTAGCCGTCGGGGAGACCGGCGATGTGGTCGTGGATCTGGGCGGCCTTCGCGGCGGCGACGATGTCCTCGTCGGTCGCGTCGGGCTTGGCGAAGCGCAGGTTCTCGGCGACCGAGGCGTGGAAGAGGTAGGTCTCCTGGGCGACGACGCCGACCGATTCGGCGAGCGTGTCGAAGGCGAGGTCGCGGACGTCGACACCGTCGATCGTCACCCGGCCGCCCGTCACGTCGTAGAGCCGGGGCACCAGATAGCTGAGCGTGCTCTTGCCGGAACCCGTCGAACCGACGATGGCCAGGCTGCCGCCGGCCGGTACGGCGAGGTCGATGCCGTGCAGCGTGCGGGGGGCGCCGGAGGGGTCGTACGAGAAGTCGACGTTCTCGAAGCGGACGTCGCCGCGGGCGCGGTCCATCCGGACCGGGTCGGCGCGCTCGGTGATGTCGACGGGCAGGTCGAGGTATTCGAAGATGCGCTGGAAGAGCGCCAGCGAGGTCTGCACCTGGACACCGGTCGACAGCAGGCTCACGGTCGGGCGGAACAGGCCCTGCTGGAGCGAGACGAAGGCGACGAGGGTACCGATGGAGATGGCGGGCCCGCCGTTGCTCATGGTCAGGCCGGCGGCCCAGTACAGCAGCGCGGGCATGGCGGCCATGACGATGCCGATGGTGGACATCCGCCACCGTCCGGCCATGTTGGAGCGCACTTCGAGGTCGACCAGCTGCTCGGACTCGTCGGAGAAGGAGCGGGTCAGTGAGTCGGAGCGGCCCATCGTGCGGCCGAGCAGGATGCCGCTGACGGAGAGCGACTCGGTGACGATGGCCGACATGGAGGCCATCTGCTTCTGCCGCTGGGTGGTGATCTTCTTGCGCTCACGGCCGACCCGGCGGCTGATCCACACGAAGACCGGGAGCAGCAGCAGCGAGACGATCGTCAGCCGCCAGTCCAGGGCGAGCATCGCGACCACGGAGGCGATGACGGCGGTGAGGTTGGAGACCAGCGAGGTCGCGGTGGACGTCACGGTCGCCTGCATGCCGCCGATGTCGTTGGCGATACGGGACTGCACCTCGCCGGTGCGGGTCCTGGTGAAGAAGGCGAGCGACATGCGCTGCAGCTGCTCGTAGACCGAGGTGCGCAGATCGTGCATGACGCGCTGGCCGACGGTGGTCGAGATCAGGGTCTGCAGCACGCCGAAGACGCTGGTGACGACGGCGGTGGCGATCATGCCGAGGGCGAGCAGGCTGAGCAGCCCGGTGCGGCCCTGCGGGATCGCGGTGTCCAGGATCGCCTTCAGCAGGAAGGGCGAGGCGACCGAGACGAGGGAGGAGAGGGCGACCAGCACGCCCACGAAGGCGAGCTTGCCGCGGTAGGGACGGAAGAGCCGCACGATGCGGCGTACGTCGGTGGGTGTGTCGGGGTCCTTGGGCGGTGGCGTCCACCGTGTTTTGTCGGGGTGCAAAGGGCTCCTCGGGAGGTTGCTGGAGGTCGGCTGCCGGTACGGCCGGCGGTGTCGGAACCGTGGCCGCACAGGACAGCCGGGGCGACTTTAGGAGTGTAAGTCATTGTTACCTATGTTCACAATGACTTACATCCTGATATCCTTGGGCCATGGATCCCCGCACCACCACCGCGCCAGAACCCGCCGTCGAGACGGCGGCGGAGTCAGCCGCCGCCGAGACCACCGGCCGGCTCGCCGACCAGCTGCTCCAACTGACCAAGCGGCTCCACCGGGCCCAGCGCCGGCACCTGGAGCCGCTCGGCATCACCCCGGCCCAGTCCCGGCTGCTGCGGACCGTCGCGCACAGTGAGGCACCGCCGCGGATGGCCGACCTGGCCCGGCGGCTGGACGTCGTGCCGCGTGCGGTGACGACGCTGGTGGACGCGCTGGAGGCGCACGAGCTGGTGCGCAGGATTCCCGACCCCGCCAGCCGCCGGGTGATCCGCATCGAGCTGACCGAGGCCGGCGGCGCTACGCTGCACCGGCTGCGGCTGGCCCGCCGGGCCGCCGCCGAGGACCTCCTCGCCCCGCTGGACGACACCCAGCGCGAGGCGCTGACCGCGCTGCTCGCCACCCTGGACGCGGCGGCGCCCCCTCGGCAGCGCTGCTGAAGCGCGCCCGAGGGGGCGTCGTGGTGGAACTCACCCGGCGGCGTTCCCTCCGCCGGGAGGGACCGCGAACCGCCGGCGACCGTTAGCGCTGGGAGGGCATGCGGTGGCCGGCGCCGTTCTCGGAGGGCGTCTGCTGGACCTCCGCGGTGCAGGCGCTGCACCGGCGGGCGGCCTGGGGTATCGGGGTCAGGCACTCCGGGCACTCACGCATCGGAGCCGCGGCGGCCTTCGGGAAGAACCGCTCCTGCATCCGGTTCATCGGCAGGATGACCAGGAAGTAGATCACCGAGGCGACGATCACGAAGCTGATCGTCGCGTCGATGAAGGCGCCGTACGGGAAGGTCACTCCGGAGACGGTGAACGCCTTGCGGGAGTAGTCGCCGGAAGCTCCCGACATGAGCCCGACGATCGGGGTCAGGAACGCCTTCACGAAGCCGCTGACCAGCGCGGTGAAGGCCGCACCGACCACGATGCCGACCGCGAGTTCGACGACGTTGCCGCGTAGCAGGAACGTACGAAAGCCCTTCATAACTCAGGAATCCCCTCTGTGATCACGAAACTGGAATGTGCCAGTCTCCCCTGATCCTGGCCGCCCGCCCACCATCACCCGCGCCAGTTGTCGCCGAGTGACACCTTTCCGCTCGCGGGCACCGTGGCGGTCCGGTTGGCGCCGGTCTCCCAGGTCGCGTTCCCGGCGGCGTCCTTGCGTAGGTACTTGTACTCGAAGGACGTGCCGGCGCCCATCGCGACGTCGAGCTTCCACACCGGGTACGCGGCGGACGAGAGCAGCAGGGCCTTGCCGGTGTCCCAGTTCCCGAGGGTGGCGTTGTTGCCGGTGACGTAGATGTTCTGGCCGGGCGTGGTCGTGGCGTTCACCGCGAAGGACGCGCCGGAGGCCGGGTCGGTGGTCCCCCCACCGCCCGTGCCGCCGCCGGCGCAGGTCGCCCCCGTGTAGAGCGCCACGGCGTCGTTGGAGCCGATGGTGGCCGTGAACCGGCCGTCGGGGCCGACGGTGTAGCTGGTCCCGGAGTGCTGGACGTCGCAGTAGCTGCCCGCCGGCAGTGACGTGGCGTAGCTCTGGGTGAGCGCGCCACTCTCATGGTTGATCGCGACGAAGCCCTTGCTGCCGCGGCCGAACGCGATGGCGTTGTTCCCGTTGGACCACCAGTTGGTCACCGCGGTGCCGGAGACGGCGTTGCGGAAGCCGACCATGCCGGCGATCTGCGGCCAGGCGTGCTGGCACTTCCATCCGTCGGCGTAGCAGGCGTTGACAGTGCCGCCGTTGGGCGGGCCGGCGTCGTTGTCCGAGAACTCGTAGCCGGAGTAGACGTTCGGCGAGCCGTAGGGCCAGGCCAGCAGGTAGACGTTGGCGAGGGTGTAGGTGGCGCCCGCCTTGTAGTTGAGGGTCGAGCCGTTGCGCTCGGTGTCCCAGTTGTCGGTGAAGGTCCGTGCGTTGGCGCTGGGCAGATAGCCCCAGGAGACGCCCCAGTTGCTCAGGGACGACAGCTTCTCGCTGGTGAAGATCCGCTTGAGGTCGGTGGCGGCGCGGAACTCGTCCACGTCCCCGGTGCCGGTGTACTCGCCCGGCTGCACCGCCTCGCCGGCCCCGTAGATGACCTCCTGCGCCCAGTAGACGCCCGGGTTGCTGAGCTTGGACTTGATGGCGGCGAGGTCGCCGGCGGCGATGTGCTTGGCCGCGTCGATCCGGAAGCCGTCGGCGCCCAGCGAGATCAGGTTGTTGAGATAGCCGGCGATCGTCGAACGGACGTAGTCGCTGCCGGTGTTGAGATCCGCGAGCCCGACGAGCTCGCAGTTCTGGACGTTGTTCCGGTCGGCGTAGTTGGTGATGTTGCCGCGGCAGGTGTGGAAGTCCTGGTCCTGGTAGTAGCCGGGGTAGTTGTACTTCGAGTAGTTCGTGCCGCCGGTCCCGGTGCCGGAGCCGGCCGCCATGTGGTTGATCACCGCGTCGGCGATGACCTTGACGCCCGCGGCGTGGCAGGTCGCCACCATGTGCTGGAACGCGCTGCTGTCACCGAGCCGTCCGGCGATCTTGTAGCTGACCGGCTGGTACGAGGTCCACCACTGGGCGCCCTGGATCTGCTCCTGGGCCGGAGAGACCTCCACGAAGCCGTAGCCGGCCGGACCGAGGGTGTCGGTGCACGCCTTGGCGACGGAGTCGAAGCGCCACTCGAAGAGGGTGGCGGTGACGTCCTTGCCGCCCGGCGGGGTCGCCTGCGCCGGCTGCTGGGCGGCGACGGTGAGGCCGGTCGCGGCGAGCAGCGCGGCGAGCGCGCCGCGCAGGGCCCGGGATCTGCGGGAGTTCCGGGGACGCGGGGATGACGGGGATACCAGGGATGAAGGGGATGGCAGGGGTGTTCGGGGTACCCGGGATGTGCGGGATCGCATGAGCGGCTCCTCCGGAGTGCGGACACAGCTGTGCCCTCGAAGGCAGCCCGCGCCAAGCCGCCGGGTGGGGGTGCGGAACCCCGCGTCCCACGGGGTTCCGCCGAGAGCTTCCCGCCGTGGCTGTGAGCACGTCAAGAGACCGGTGGAAACATTTTCAACTACTTGCTGAAACCTCTTCCAGATGCCCGCGGACGCCGGTTCAGCGCAGCGTGCGGTCCTCCGTCAGCGCGCCCTGCGCGGTCGCGATCCGGCGGTCGTAGCAACCGCCGGGACCTTCGGGAGCACCGGGACCGTCGGAGCCGAGTATCCGGTAGTGCTCGGACGAGGTGCCGGTGGCGTGCCGCTGCTCGCGCGGCACATTGAGGGTGAACGACGCGTCGCCCTGGTAGACGTCGTCCAGCAGCGACCGGCCTACGGTCCGGCCCCCGCGTGTCACGACGGTGTCGGCGCGGTCGCCGAGCAGCATCACCGTACGCAGCCGGTCGGCCGCGCCGACCGACGTACGGCCGTCCATCGTGTACGCACGGCGCACCGCGGTGCTGGCGGCCGGGCCGCGGCCGGCCGTGGTCACCGTCGCGTCGTCGGTCCACCGCGCGGTGAGCGCGTCGGTGCTCTCGTCGGCGTTCCACCGGTGGGTGGAGGTGGCGGACAGCGCGCGGCGGACGGTGGTGGCGACGCGGCCGTGCGACGTGTCGACATAGCCGGAGACCGTCAGGCTGTGGCTGCCGGTCGCGTCCAGGGCGCGTTCGTCCCCGGGCACGTAGGACGTCGAGGTAGCCGGGATGCCCTCCTGGTGCGCGGTCAGCGCGCCCGGCACATGAGCGCGGTGCTCGTCCTGCCAGACCAGCACGTTCGTCGGCACGCTCCAGCCGCTCTGGCCCGCGGGCACGCCCAGCACCGAGACCTCGACGCGGTGCGCCTTCCCGTCGTTGAGCAGGCCCGCGTACGGCGTCAGGTCGTACTCGACGGGCTTGACGTCGAAGGCGCGCGGGCCCGGGATCACGTACCAGAGGAAGGGGTTCGACCAGCCGCCGGTCCACACGGTCGGGAACGGCGCGGCGATGCCCGCCAGCTGACCGTCCACCCGCAGCTGCACCTCCCGGTAGGGGCCACCGGCCTGGCAGGAGTACGGCACGTCGGCGGGCACCGCCAGATACCAGAACTCCTCGCAGCCGCCACCCGATCCGGTGGCGTACACCTCGGCGACGATGCGCTCGCTGTTGCGCGGCGTGGTGAGGTCGCCGACGAGCGCCGTGCCCTCACTGTGCGAACCGGCCAGAGTCAGCACCTGGTCGGGCGCGCCTCCCGCCGGGTCCCCGCCGCCCGCTCCGCGGGCCGGGTAGAACGTCAGCGAGACCTTGACGTCGATCACGCCGGTGTACGTGTCGTCGACGACGTTGCCGATGAGCATCTCGACCGGCTGCGGGCCGCGCAGCACGGCCGCGTACCGCGTGACGTCCTTCTCGACCTTCCAGGCGATGCCCTCGGGCGACGGTTCGGGGGTCGAGGTGTCCAGCACCTCCACCCCGCCGATCCGCAGATGGCCCAGCCGGTCGTACTGCCGCCCGGCGACCTTGCCGTCCAGCCGCAGCACGACCTTGCTCCAGCGGTCACCGCAGCCGCGCGGCGGGGTGTACGTGCTCGTGTACGGCGTGAAGTCCCTGAACTGCGCCACCACGATCTGGGTGGTGCAGGACGGGCCGCCGGGGGTCGCGATGGGCGGGGCGGCCGTCAGGGGGTCGTGCCAGTCGGTGCCGAACTCTGCCGGGGGCGCGGTGGTGGCCGCGGCCGCCGGGCCCGCGAAAAGCGCGAACCCCACTGCCGCGGCGAGCGCCGCGAGTATCCGTCTTCCCACGCGGTGGTGCCTCCTCGTCATGCGATGACCACGAAGTACAGCGCACAGCTTGGCCCGGTCGCGCGCCCGGCGACAGACCGCCTCGAGGGCGCGCCGGTCCCGCCGGCGACCTTGGCTCGATACCGGCCCATTCCGGGCGCGGCGGCCGTAAATCGGTTGACCCGGTACGTGTGGTGACGCGAACCTTGCACGTCTTCGCACCCCACTCCAGAGCATCTCGGGACGTCATGTCGCTTCGCCAACTCCCCTTCCAGGACCCCGGTGTCCCCGACGTCAGATCGGGGTTCCGTTTCCTGCTCTGGCTGGAGAAACGCCAGCTGCGCGGGCAGCTCACGGCCGCCGCGTGGGGCACTCTGCTGATGGGCTCCATCGCGCTGTTCCCGGCCGCCGTCGGCCTGGCCGTGCAGGCGGTCGTCGACCATTCCGGCCGGCGGCTGGCGCTGTCCGGTGGGCTGATGCTGGCGCTCGGCGGACTCAGCGCGCTCGGCGACACCATGCTGCACCGCACCGCGGTGACCAACTGGATCACCGCCGCCGCCCGAGTCCAGCAGCTGCTGAGCCGCAAGACCGTCGAACTGGGCTCGGTGCTCACCCGGCAGGTCGCGGCCGGCGAGATCGTCACCGTCGGCGCGGGCGACGTCGAGAAGATCGGCTGGTTCGTGGAGGCGTTCGCCCGCTTCACCTCCGCCTTCCTCGCCACCATCGGCATCGCGGTGGCCCTCGCCTTCTACCAGCCGGAACTCGGCCTCATGGTGGCCGCCGCCATCCCCGTCCTGGCCCTCGCCGTGCTGCCGCTGCTGCCGGCGGCGACCAAGCGCGCCGACGTCCAGCGGGAGAAGGCCGGCAAGGCCACCGAGCTGGCCTCCGACACCGTCGCGGGTCTTCGGGTGCTGCGCGGTATCGGCGGCGAGGAGCTGTTCCTCGACCGGTACCGGAAGGCCTCGCAGGAGGTCCGTACGGCCGCCGTGCACAGTGCCCGGATGTGGGCGCTGATCAGCGCCGTCCAGGTGGTCCTGCCGGGACTGCTGCTGGTGGGGGTGGCCTGGTACGGGGCGGTCCTCGCGCTGGACGGCCGGATCTCGGTCGGCGAGCTGGTGACCGTGTACGGGACCGTCGCCTTCCTGATGTTCCCGCTGCGGCACTTCGAGGAGATCGCGATGGCGTGGTCCTTCTCCCGGCCGTCGGCGAAGCGCGCGGCGCGGGTACTGGCACTGGTGCGGGGCGTGGAGCCTGATGCGGCTCCGTCACTTACTTCAGCTCCTTCGCCTTCGCCCGGTGTGTCTCCTTCCGGTGATCTGTACGACCCGGAGACCGGTCTGCTCGCTCCGGCCGGGCGGCTGACGGCGGTCGTGTGCGGGGACCCGGACGCGGCCGGGCGGCTGGCCGACCGGCTCGGCGGGCACAGCCCGGACCGGGTGGCCGGCCAGTCCTCGGTCCTGCTGGGCGGCACGGCGCTGGACGAGCTGCCGCTGGCGGCGGCGCGCGCCGCCGTCCTGGTGCAGGACAAGGACCCGGTGCTGCTCTCCGGCACCCTGCACGAGCTGCTCGACGTACCGTCCTCCGGCAACGTTTCCGCCACCGACGCCCTGACGGCCGCCCAGTGCGGGGACGTTCTGCAGGCGCTCGCCGAGGCCTCGGTGGACGACTCCGGTGATCCCATGCGGACCCGGATCACCGAGCGCGGACGCTCCCTGTCGGGCGGCCAGCGCCAGCGGCTGGCCCTGGCCAGATCGCTGGTCGCGGACCCGGAGGCGCTGGTGCTGGACGAGCCGACGTCGGCTGTCGACTCGCACACCGAGGCCCGGATCGCGCGCGGCCTCAAGGAGATCAGGGCGGACCGCACCACGGTGGTGTTCACCTCGAGCCCGCTGCTGCTCGACCGCTGCGACCTGGTGGTCTTCATCGCCGACGGTTCGGTGGCGGCCACCGGGACCCACCACGAGCTGCTGCGCGCCGACCAGCAGTACCGCGCCGTGGTCACCCGCGAGACCGAGGAACCGGCCGGTGTGGCCGCCGTTGTGACCGGCGGCGTCACGGCCGCGGTCCCGGCCGCCGTCAGCGCTGAAGGCCCGTCCGTGGTCCCGTCCGGGGCCGCGGAGAACACCAGGATCGAGGAATCCGCATGATCGGCGTGAAGCCGCCGGAGCACGATCCGGACGCGCCGCAGCAGACGACGACGCTGCCGGTCGGTTCGCCGGCCACCGTACGCACCTACGTGACCGAGCTGGCGTGCCGCCACCGCGGTGCCTTCATCCTGCTCGTCGCCGTGAACACGGTCGCCGTGGTGGCCTCCATGGTCGGACCGTTCCTGCTGGGGCAGCTCGTCGAGGACCTGTCGGCCGGGCGCCGGGAGCTGCATCTGGAGCTCACGGTCGGGCTCTTCCTCGCCGCGCTCGCCGTCCAGGCCGGATTCGTCCGGCTGGTGCGGCTGCGCGGCGCGATCCTCGGCGAGCGGATGCTGGCCGACCTGCGCGAGGACTTCCTCGTCCGGTCGGTCGGGCTGCCGCCCGGTGTCCTGGAGCGTGCCGGTACCGGCGATCTGCTCTCCCGGATCACCACCGACATCGACCGGCTGTCGAACGCCATGCGCGAGGCCGTGCCGCAGCTGGCCATCGCCGTGGTGTGGGCCGCGCTGCTGCTCGGCGCGCTCGCCGTCACCTCTCCCCCGCTGGCGCTGTCGGTGCTGGTCGCCCTGCCGCTGCTGCTGGTCGGCTGCCGCTGGTACTTCCGGCGCGCACCCGCCGGCTACCGCTCCGAGGCCGCCGGGTACGCGGCCGTCGCCGCCTCGCTCGCCGAGTCGGTCGACGCCGGCCGGACCATCGAGGCGCACGGGCTGGGTGCCCGCCGGATCACGGAATCCGACGAGCGGATCAGGATCTGGGTCGGCTGGGAGCGCTACACGATGTGGCTGCGCAGCGTGCTCTTCCCGGTGATCAACCTGACGCACACCCTGATCCTGGCGTCGGTGCTGATGATCGGCGGGACCTTCGCGCTGCACGGCTGGGTGTCGGTCGGCGAACTGACCACCGGGGCGCTCTACGCCCAGATGCTCGTCGACCCCGTCAACCTGATCCTGCGCTGGTACGACGAGCTGCAGGTCGCCCAGGTGTCGCTGGCCCGGCTGGTCGGGGTCCGCGAGGTCGAGGAGCACCAGTCGGACGAGCGGGTCGTCCCGGACGGCCGCGACATGCACGCCGACGAGGTGCGCTTCGGCTACCGGGAGGGCAGCGACGTGCTGCACGGGGTGTCGCTGCGGCTGCGGCCGGGCACCCGGCTGGCGCTCGTCGGGCCTTCCGGGGCCGGCAAGTCCACCCTCGGGCGGCTGCTCGCCGGGATCTACGCGCCGCGGACCGGCGAGGTGACGCTCGGCGGGGCCGAGCTGGCCCGGATGCCGGCCGAGCGGGTACGGCGGCATGTGGCTCTGGTCAACCAGGAGCACCACGTCTTCGTCGGCTCGCTGCGGGACAATCTGCGGCTGGCCCGGTCCGGGGCCGACGATCCCGAGCTGTGGGACGCGCTGGTCTCGGTGGACGCCGACGGCTGGGCACGGGCGCTGGACGACGGTCTGGAGACCGAGGTCGGCTCCGGCGGCTCCACCCTCACCCCGGCCCAGGCCCAGCAGGTGGCCCTGGCCCGGCTGGTGCTCGCCGATCCGCACACCCTCGTGCTGGACGAGGCGACCTCGCTGCTCGACCCGCGGGCCGCCCGGCATCTGGAGCGTTCGCTGGCACGGGTGCTGGAGGGCCGCACCGTGATCGCCATCGCGCACCGGCTGCACACCGCGCACGACGCGGATGTCATCGCGGTCGTCGAGGAGGGCCGGATCAGCGAGCTGGGCAGCCATGACCAGCTGGTCGAGGCGGACGGGGCGTACGCGGCCCTGTGGCGCTCCTGGCACGGCTAGGGCCTGTCCGGCCGATCACGAACGGCCCCTTCGCCGCCTGGCACGGCCCCTCGCGGCGTTGCCGAAACGCCCGAGTACAACCGGTATGCGGGCGCTCCGGCGCCTTGCGAGGCACCGCACCAGACGACGCCTGGGCCGCCCATGATCGACCGGACAGGCCCTAGGAGCAGCGCGGCGCCTCCCGTTCCCGGGTTCCGTGCCCGCCGCCTGTCCGGCGGCGGGCACGGAACCGGGGGCGTCAGCCGAGGATGCCCAGGGCGCCCAGCGCCCCGACGCCGCCCAGGACGAAGAAGGCCGGGGTGAGCACCTTGATCTCGACCCAGCTGCCGGCCCGGAACCGCATGAACTTCGGCGGCCCCATCGGGTACCAGCGCTTGCGGCCTATCGGGATGGGCCACAGGATCGGGCAGCCGGACACGGTCAGGGCGTCGCCGATGCAGTGCACGAGCGAGCCCAGCACGATCGGGATGCCGATCCACAGATAGTGCTGGCCGGGCTCGGTGAAGAGCCAGTCCTTGCCGTTGCCCGGGTCGTCCAGCACGTCGGCCAGCATCCAGGCGGCGGTCGCCCCGAGAAGCCAGACCAGCACATCGCTGGAGGCACGGGCCTGGCGCCACAGCAGACCCTCGACGGCCAGCACCATATGGACGAAGAGGATGCCGAGCACCGCCCAGCGCCCGCCGAAGAGCGCCGCCGCCGAGCATCCGCCGCCGAGCAGGGCGGCCCACAGCCAGGTGTGCGTCAGGGTGCGGTGGCCGCCGGTACGGCGCGGGTCGCCCTTCATACGAGTGGCCTTGTACGTGGCGTACGACAACTTGTCGATGATCTCGCACAGTGCTTTGGAGATGGGCCCGAAGGCGCGCGATATGGTCGCCGCCTTGTGGTCCAGGTCCGGAGCGAGAGCGGCGCCGGCGCAGATCAGGGCGCCGACGACAAGCGTCGGCCACGGCATGGGGTGGTCGAGCGCGGCCGCGCCCGCTCCCACCCCCAGCCATGCCGCCGCTCCGGAAAGTGAATGTGCCGGTCCCATCATGTGTGGTGCCCCGCCCCTTTCGGCCCGCCCGCAGGCGGAGTTGACGCCCAGTCGACGGCACACCATACCGTTGGCGATCTTCCGTAATACCGCCGGTTCCGCCGCGGGGCCCGAAGCCAGGCAAGATGGTGGGGTGACCCTCATTGATCAGCTGCCTCCCGAGGCCGACCCCGATGCCCTGTACGAAGCCTTCTCGACCTGGGCGGAGAGCCAGGGCATCACGCTCTACCCCGCTCAGGAGGAGGCGCTGATCGAGGTCGTCTCCGGGGCGAACGTGATCCTGTCGACGCCCACCGGCTCCGGGAAGAGCCTGGTAGCGGCGGGGGCGCACTTCGCCGCGCTGGCGAAGGACCAGGTCACCTTCTACACCGCTCCGATCAAGGCGCTGGTGTCGGAGAAGTTCTTCGACCTCTGCAAGCTCTTCGGCACCGAGAACGTCGGCATGCTGACCGGCGACGCCTCGGTGAACTCGGACGCACCGGTCATCTGCTGCACGGCCGAGGTGCTCGCCTCGATAGCGCTGCGCGACGGCCGGAACGCCGATGTCGGCCAGGTCGTCATGGACGAGTTCCACTTCTACGCGGAGCCGGACCGCGGCTGGGCCTGGCAGATCCCGCTGCTGGAGCTGCCGCAGGCCCAGTTCGTGCTGATGTCCGCGACCCTCGGCGACATGTCCCGCTTCGAGGAGGACCTCACCCGCCGCACGGGACGCCCGACGACCGTCGTGCGCTCCGTGACCCGGCCGGTGCCGCTCTCCTACGAGTACGTGACGACACCACTGACGGAGACGCTGACGGAACTGCTGGAGACCCGGCAGTCGCCCGTCTACATCGTGCACTTCACCCAGGCGGCGGCCGTCGAGCGGGCGCAGGCGCTGATGAGCATCAACATGTGCACCCGCGCCGAGAAGGACGCCATCGCCGACCTGATCGGCGGTTTCCGCTTCACCACCACCTTCGGCCGTAACCTCTCCCGGTTCGTCCGGCACGGCATCGGCGTGCACCACGCCGGCATGCTGCCGAAGTACCGGCGGCTGGTGGAGAAGCTCGCGCAGGCGGGCCTGCTGAAGGTCATCTGCGGTACGGACACCCTCGGTGTCGGCGTCAACGTGCCGATCAGGACCGTGCTGTTCACCGCCCTGACGAAGTACGACGGCACACGGGTCCGCACCCTGCGGGCCCGGGAGTTCCACCAGATCGCCGGGCGGGCCGGCCGCGCCGGGTTCGACACCGCGGGCTTCGTCGTCGCGCAGGCGCCCGAGCACGTCATCGAGAACAAGAAGGCCGTCGCCAAGGCCGGGGACGACCCGAAGAAGCTCCGCAAGGTGGTCCGCAAGAAGGCACCGGAGGGCTTCGTCAACTGGTCCGACGCGACCTTCGAGAAGCTGATCGCCTCCGACCCCGAGCCGCTCACCTCCCGCTTCCGGGTCACCCACACCATGCTGCTGTCGGTGATCGCCCGGCCGGGCAACGCCTTCGAGGCGATGCGGCACCTGCTGGAGGACAACCACGAGTCGCGGCGCAACCAGCTGCGGCACATCCGGCGGGCCATCGCCATCTACCGTTCCCTCGAGGCGGGCGGCGTCGTGGAGCGGCTGGCCGAGCCGGACGCGGAGGGCCGCATCGTCCGGCTCACCGTCGACCTCCAGTCGGACTTCGCGCTGAACCAGCCGCTGTCCACGTTCGCGCTGGCCTCCTTCGAGCTGCTCGACAAGGAGTCGCCGTCGTACGCCCTGGACATGGTCTCCGTCGTCGAGTCCACGCTCGACGACCCCCGCCAGATCCTGGCCGCGCAGCAGAACAAGGCGCGCGGTGAGGCGATCGGGCTGATGAAGGCCGACGGGGTCGAGTACGAGGAGCGGATGGAGCGGCTGCAGGAGGTCACGTACCCCAAGCCGCTGGAGGAACTGCTCTCCCACGCCTACGGCATCTACCGGCAGAGCCACCCCTGGGTCGGTGACCACCCGCTGTCCCCCAAGTCGATCGTGCGCGACATGTACGAGCGCGCCATGACGTTCTCCGAGTTCACCTCGCACTACGAACTGGCCCGCACCGAGGGGATCGTGCTGCGCTACCTGGCGGGGGCGTACAAGGCGCTGGAACACACCGTCCCGGACGACCTGAAGTCCGAGGACCTCCAGGACCTGACCGCGTGGCTCGGCGAACTGGTGCGCCAGGTCGACTCCAGCCTGCTGGACGAGTGGGAGCAGCTCGCCAACCCCGAGGTCGAGACGGCAGAACAGGCCGCAGAACGGGCCGACCAGGTCAAGCCGGTCACCGCCAACGCCCGTGCCTTCCGGGTGCTGGTGCGCAACGCCATGTTCCGCCGGGTGGAGCTGGCGGCGCTGGAGAAGTACAACGTGCTGGCCGAACTGGACGCCGAGTCGGGCTGGGACGCCGACGCGTGGGCGGAGGCGATGGACGCGTACTGGGACGAGTACGACGACCTGGGCACCGGTCCCGACGCCCGCGGCCCGAAGCTGCTGCAGATCGAGGAGCAGCCGGAGCACTCGCTCTGGCGGGTCCGCCAGACGTTCGCGGACCCCAACGGCGATCATGGCTGGGGTATCTCCGCCGAGGTCGATCTGGCAGCCTCCGACGAAGAGGGCCGGGCGATCATCCGTGTGACGACCGTCGGCGAGCTGTGACCGGGCACGACACGAGGGAGTTCCGATGACCAACCCCGCCGAGCGGCTGGTGGATCTGCTCGACCTGGAGCGGATCGAGGAGAACATCTTCCGCGGCCGCAGCCCCGAGGAGCGGCTGCAGCGGGTGTTCGGCGGGCAGGTCGCGGGCCAGGCGCTGGTCGCGGCCGGCCGCACCACGGACGGCGAGCGGCCGGTGCACTCGCTGCACGCGTACTTCCTGCGGCCCGGCCGCCCGGGCGTGCCGATCGTGTACCAGGTCGAACGGGTGCGTGACGGCCGGTCGTTCACCACCCGTCGGGTGGTGGCGATCCAGCAGGGTCGCACGATCTTCAATCTGACCGCCTCCTTCCATCAGCCGGAACCGGGGTTCGAGCACCAGATCCCGATGCCGGATGTGCCCGAGCCCGAGAGCCTGCCGAAGCTGGGCGACGAGCTGCGCGAGCACTTGGGGGTACTGCCCGAGTCGCTGGAGCGGATGGCCCGCCGCCAGCCGTTCGACATCCGTTACGTCGAGCGGTTGCGCTGGACGCCCGAGGAGATCGAGGGCGCCGAGCCGCGCAGCGCGGTGTGGATGCGCGCGGTGGGACCGCTGGGCGACGATCCGCTGGTGCACACCTGCGCGCTCACGTATGCGAGCGACATGATGCTGCTCGACGCGGTGCGGGTACCGGTCGAACCGCTGTGGGGCCCCCGCGGCTTCGACATGGCCTCCCTCGACCACGCGATGTGGTTCCACCGCCCCTTCCGCACCGACGAGTGGTTCCTCTACGAGCAGGAGTCCCCGATCGCGACCGGCGCCCGCGGCCTGGCCCGTGGCCAGATCTACGACCGCTCGGGCCGGCTGCTGGTCTCCGTGATGCAGGAAGGGCTCTTCCGCAAGATCGGCGGCTGACCGGCACCCAAGCTGCGGCGGCGGCCGGCGCCGCCGTTCAGGTACGCCGGAACAGCTTCTTGCGGCGGCGGGTCCCCGCGCTGTCCCCGGGCCGCTGCAACCGCCAGCCCCGGCGCGGGCGCGGCTCCGGCTCACGCTCGGAGCACGGCTCCGGCGCATGTTCCGCCCGCGGCCGCGGTTCGTGCCCCGGCTCATGCCCCGACCCCGACCCCGGATCCGGCTCCGGTTCCGGTTCCGGTTCCACCGCAGGGGCCGCCGGTCGTGGCTCCCGCTCCGCCGCGGGGGCTGGGTGTGTGGCCGGGCGGGGGGCCGGGCGGGCCTGTCGGGCGCGGTCGAGGGCCTCGGCCAGGGAGAGCCGGGCCAGGGCGATCTCGTCCGGATGGTCCGCGGTGACCGCCGCGTCGATCAGTTCACGGGAGGCGAACTCACCGGGCCGGCCCGGTGGCAGGCCGGACCGCAACCTGCGCAGATAAGCCCGTTCGTACAGATCCGGCACCACCTCCGCCGCGCCGTCGGTGCCGAGCAGCGCCGCCCAGACCGCCGCCGCCTCCCAGGCGTCGGCCGCGTCCCGCACCAACTGCCCGGCCCGGCGGGCCCGCCAGCCACGTGCCCGGTGGTCCACGCCGTCGTCCAGGGCGCCACGCAGCGTTACCGGCAGCCTGCCGTGCAGCGCTTCGGGATGATCCCGGGCGTACTGCCCGATCTCGTCGGCCAGATACATCCAGACGACGGCCCGGTAGCGGTTGACGTACCAGCGGACCGGCCGGATGAAGCCGCCCTTCGCCAGCTTGACGAAACGGTCGCGGCTGACCCCGATGAGCTCCGCTCCATCGCCGCTGCCGACCACGCGCAGCCGGTCGCGCAGCGCCTGCGGGAAGCCCTCGGCCGCTCGCAGCCGGTCGACCTCGTCGCGCAGGACGCGCCTGCGGCCCGGCCCGGCCGCTACGGCCCGGACCTCGCCGAGCTGGACGGCGAGCTCGAACTCTCCCGTTTCCAGTTCCAGTTCTTCCCTGGCCCGGTTCATCCCGAGCGCTTCGCCCGCCGGCGCCTCACCCGTGGGTGATTCCTTGCCGACCGCGGCTGCGACCCCGACCCCGACCCCGACTCCGACCGCGACCGCGAGTGACTCCCGTACCACCATGACTTCCCCCACCGCCTCGACTACTGACAGTGACGAATCTAGCGCAGCCCGATGACCCACCCATGTGGCCTGTGGATAACTCCACCGCTACCGGCGCACCACATCGCCGGGCCGCCGAGCCGCCGGCTCACCCTCCGGAAGGAGTTATCCCCGGCTGCCGGGGCGCGACCCCGAGGTGCTCGCCCACCCGGTGCACGAGCAGCGTCATCTCATAGGCGACCTGCCCGACGTCGGCCTCCATACCGCTCAGCACCGACAGACAACTGCCGTCGCCGGCCGCGGTCACGAAGAGGTAGCCCTCGTCGAACTCCACCATCGTCTGGCGCACTCCGCCGACCCGGAACTGCCGGCCGGCGCCCTTCGCAAGGCTGTGGAACCCGGACGAAACGGCCGCAAGATGCTCGGCCGTCGGCCGGTCAAGACTGCCGCTGGCCCCGGTCACCAGGCCGTCGTTGGACAGTACGAGCGCGTGCTGCACATGCGGTACCCGCTCTGTCAGGTCGTCCAACAGCCAAGCGAGTCCATTGCCCACCGTCATTCCCGGCCTCCCCGTATCGACTGCGGTACGAGACTGTCCTGAACAGCGCGCTACGGCAAGTCCCCATCGGGTCACGAGCGGCAATCGGTATCGGGCAGCGGGGCCCACCGGGAGTGGCCGGCCCACCCCTGTAGCCCCATAGCCCCCAAGCCCCCATAGCCTCCTCGCAGCCCTCGCCGGCACCCCCCGTCAGCCGACCCGTCGCAGCTGACGCTCGGCGTGCATCCGTTCGGCGTGCTCGACCAGGGCGATGAGCACGTCCTTGCCGGATTCACGGTCCCGCGCGTCGCACAGCACGACCGGCGTCCCTTCCGTCAGGTCCAGGGCCCGTGAGACGTCCTCCGGCCGGTAGGAGCGCGCGCCGGAGAAGCAGTTGACGCCGACCGCGAAGGGGATGCCGCGGTGCTCGAAGAAGTCGACCGCGGGGAAGCAGTCCTCCAGCCGGCGGGTGTCGGCCAGGACGACGGCGCCCAGCGCGCCGTGGGACAGCTCGTCCCACAGAAACCAGAAACGATCCTGCCCGGGGGTGCCGAAGAGATAGAGCGAGAGCCCGGCCCGGATCGTGATCCGCCCGAAGTCCATGGCGACCGTGGTGGTGGTCTTGCGTTCCACCCCGCCGGTGTCGTCGACGCCCCGGCCCGCCTCGCTGAGCGATTCCTCGGTACGCAGCGGCCGGATCTCGCTGACGGCTCCCACCAGGGTGGTCTTGCCGACCCCGAAGCCGCCCGCGACCAGTATCTTCAACGCCAGCGCGGGCTCGTCACGCCTGTCCGGTTGTTCAGAGCGCCCGAAGTCCATCGATCACCTCTCGCAGAATGTGTTCGCCGGGAAGTTCGGCGGGCGCCACCGGCCGGCGCACCCGGACCCACCCCAGCGTCAGCAGGTCGCCCAACAGGACGCGTACGACGCCCACGGGCAGGTCGGAGTCGGCCGCGATCTCCGCGACCGACAGTGGATCGGTCCGGCACAGGGCGAGGATCGTGCCGTGTTCCGGGGCCAGGGCCGGGTCGCCGGCGGCGCCGGGCTCCGCGCCCGGTTCCGCGACGACCTGCGCGATCAGATCGAGATGCGCGCTGCCGCCGTCTCCCCGGGTCCGGCCGCCGGTCAGGGCGTAGGGGCGGACCATCGGGCCCGCCTCGTCGTCGTACCAGCGGCCGTCCATCCGCGCTCAGCCGCCTGCCGTGGTGTCGGAGTCCGGCCGGGCGGGCGTCCGCAGGTGCTCGCCGACCTGTTTGACGAGCCGGGCCATCTCATAGGCGACCAGCCCGACATCGGCCCCGGCGGTCGCGAAGACCGCGAGGCACGACCCCTCGCCCGCGGCGGCCACGAAGAGGAACCCGCCGTCCAGTTCGACCATGGTCTGCCGTACGTCCCCGGCGGCGAAGTGCCGGCCGGCGCCCTTGGCGAGACTGTGGAAGCCGGACGCGACCGCCGCCAGGTGCTCGGCGTCCTCGCGGCTCAGTGCCCGTGAAGCGCCCACCGCCAGACCGTCGTTGGACAGGACCACCGCGTGCCGCACCCCGGCCGCCCGGTCCGTCAGCTCGTCCAGCAGCCAGTCCAGCCGGCCGGACCGGTTCGCCTCGATCATGCCGGGTCTCCCTCGTTCGACGCCGGGCGGCCGGCCGGACGGCCACCGCCGCGCGCCCAACCGCTGCGGTACGCGGTCATGGTGGCGCGGATCTGCTCAGGAGTACGCCCGCCCGCGTCCTCCGACTCACCGTCCGGCCCGTTGCCCGGCGCAGGCCCGTCCCGTTCCGGAGCGGGCCGCTCCAGGAGTTGCGGAGCGAGGTTCGCCTTCCGTACCCGACGGGGCAGATCGTCGTCGCCGCGCGCGGTGCCGTTCGCCGCCGGGCCCACGGGGGCGGCCGGTGCGGCAGGACCGGCCGGGCCGTCCTGACCCGGCGAACCCGGCGAAGCCGACGAAGCCGACCAACCCGGCGGCGGATGCGCGGACGAGGTGGCTGACCCGCGGACCACGACCGGTTCCGGCGAGCCGTGCTGCCGCTCCCGCTCGTTGCCGTTCCCTGACCCCAACCCGTCGCCGTCCCCAGAAGCTCGACCGTTCCCCAACCCGTCGCCGTTCCCAGAAGCTCGACCGTTCCCCAACGCCCTGCCGTTCCGCGACTCCGATCCGTTCCGCAACTCCGCTCCGTGCCCCGGCCCCGGCTCCGCACCACGCCCCAACTCCCCTCCGCCCCGCGACGGAAGCGGCCGGACCACGACCGGGTCCTCGCGGTGGGCGCGCTGGGCGCGGTTGCGCTCGGCGGCGCGGCGGGCGGGGGCCGGGTCGGGGACGTAGCGCTCGATGAGCGCGGTGGGCAGCAGCACGACGGCCGTCGTCCCGCCGTACGGGGACGGCCGCAGCGAGACCCTGACGTCGTGCCGGGCGGCGAGCCTGCTGACCACGAACAGCCCGAGCCGGTCGCTGTCGAACAGGTCCAGCGCCTGGGCGCGGGCGATCCGCCGGTTGGCCTCGTCGAGCGCCCCGCCGCCCATGCCCAGGCCGCGGTCCTCGACCTCCAGCACATAGCCGTTGCCGACCTGTTCGCCACTGATCCGCACCTTGGTGTGCGGCGGCGAGAACTGGGTGGCGTTCTCGACGAGTTCGGCGATCAGGTGGGTGAGGTCGGCGACCGCGCCGCCGACGACGGCGGCCTGCGGCAGCCGCCGCACCTCGACGCGGGCGTAGTCCTCCACCTCGGCGACCGCGGCCCGCACCACGTTCTGCAGGGGCACCGGCCGGCGCCAGGCCCGGCCAGGGGCGGCGCCGGACAGGATGATCAGTCCTTCCGCGTGCCGGCGCATGCGGGTGGTGAGGTGGTCGAGCCGGAACAGGTCCTCGAGCTCGCCGGGGTCCTCCGTACGCCGCTCCATGCCGTCCAGCAGGGCGAGTTGGCGGTGGACGAGGACCTGACTGCGGCGCGCGAGGTTGACGAAGACCCCCGTGACGCCGCTGAGCAGCTCGGCGCGTTCGACGGCGGCGGTGAGCGCGGCACGGTGGACGGTGCGCAGCGCCTCGCCGACCTGGCCGATCTCGTCCGCGCCATGGGTGCCCTGCGGCGCCTCGGCGTCCAGGTCGATCTCCTCGCCCGCGCGCAGCCGGCGCATGGCGGACGGCATTTTGCGGCGGGCGAGTTCCAGCGCGGTGTTGCGCAGTTCGACGAGTTCGGTGACCAGGGCGCGCCCGATCCGCACCGAGACGATCAGCGAGACGATGACGGCGAGCAGGCCGAGCAGCACCGCCGCGCCGGAGGTGCTGGCCAGCCCCCCGATGACCGGGTCGGTGCCGGACGAGGCGGCGGCCGCGCCGCCCGCCGGAATGTCGATGGCGCGCAGGCCGCCGATGACCGGGCCGGAGGCAGCCGTCCAGGTGTCCGCGGGCGCGGCGGCCGCGGCGTGCGGCCCCGGGTCGGCGCGCAGCACCCCGTCCTCCAGGCCGAGCAGGGCGCTGTACGGTGCGGAGCCGCTCAGCTTCTGCCAGGACGCGTGGCTGCCGCCCCCCAGGTCACCGGCCGAGGCATCGAGCAACAGCCGCCGGGTTTGTACGGCGCCGGTGAAGTCGCGGTAGCGCGGGCCGTCCAGGGTGCCGGTGAGTTCCGCGACGGAGATCAGGGCGTCCTCACGGGCCAGCATCTCGCCCGCCCGCCCGAACTCCAGGGCGACGCGGCTGCCGGAGGTCAGGACGGGGTCGGGGCCGGCGGTCAGTACGCCGATGGCGGAGAAGGCGTTCTCGATCGCGTCGCAGTAGCCGCGGTACGTCTCGTCCCAGCCGGCGGTGCGGGCCGTGACCCGCGCACGCAGCGCGCGCAGCCCGGACACGCCGTCGATGAACGTCCGCAGCCGGGGCGCGACGCCGGACGGCAGCCCGATGCCGTCGGCGATCGTGTGGCTGCTCCCCTGCCGCAGCGCGCCGGCCGCCCGGTCGGTGGTGGCGGCGGCGCTGTCGAGCTGCGCCGCGCGGGCGGCGGTCGGGGCGGCCAGGTACAGGGCGGCGGCGCGGCGTTCGGCCTGCAGGGCGGTGACGGAGGCGGCGACGGGACCGCTGACCTCCTTCTCGACCTGCTGGGTGCGCAGCCGGCCGGAGATGTCCTGGGCCGCGTTGACGGCGGCGAAGGCCCACAGGGCCATCAGCGACACGACGGGCACCATGAGGATGGAGACGATCTTCGCCCGCACCGTCCTGGGCCGCAGCACCAGCCCCGGGACGAACCTCGACCGACCCGGCGGCCGTGCACCCGGCCATCGCGGACCACCGGTCCCGGCAGAAACGTTCGCTCCAGCGGAAGCGTTCGACCCGGCGGAAACGTTCGACCCGGCAGGCGTCTTCGCCCCGCCGGGCCCCTCCGGATCCGCATCCGTCCGCGGCGGAACGTCCGCACCCCCGGGACCCGTCGCCCTGGGTGCGCCCGCGGCCAGTGCCAGCGGTGACATCCGCTCGTCGGCGGGCGGTCCGGCGTGCGCGCGGCGGCCGCGCGGAGCGCTCACGCCGCACCCTCGTGCAGCGACTGGGCGGACGCGGAGGCGGCGCGTTCACGGGCGCTCGGGGAGAGCGCGACGAAGGCCGACGTCAGGAAGAGGTACGAGCCCAGGCCGACCACCAGGGGGAAGAGGAACGCGGTGGCACTCGCGCCCGGCAGCACCTCGGACGACGGACGGACCGTCACCCGCACGGCGAACATCCCTGTGTAGTGCATGCTGCTCACCGCCGCGCCCATCACCAGCGACGCCCCGGCCACCACGACCGGCCGGTGGACCGTCAGCGCCGCGTACAGCGCGGCGGTGGCGGCGGCCAGCGCGATGAGTACGGACAGCATGACGCGCACGGGGTCGTAGGAGATGGCGCCGTGCAGCCGCAGGGCCGCCATCCCGACGTAGTGCATGGCGGCGACGCCGAGTCCGGTCGCCAGGCCCCCCGCCAGCAGGGATCGGATGCGGCCCCGCCCGTAGCCGACGATGAACACGCCGACGCCCACGACGGCGACGGCGATCAGCAGGCTCAGGACGGTCAGCGGCACATTGTAGCGGATCTCGGTGCCGGAGACCCGGAAGCCGAGCATCGCGACGAAGTGCATCGTCCAGATGCCGGTGCCGAGCGCGCTGGCCGCGGTCAGCAGCCAGTTGCGCCGGGAGCGGCCGGTCGCGCCGAGCGCCCGTACGGTGCAGCGCAGGCCGAGCGTCGAGCCCACGCAGGCCATCACGTACGACAGCGTCGGGGTCAGCCAGCCGAAGCCGGCTTGGTCCATGTGTCCCATGGGTCCGGGACGCTAGACCCGTGGTGTTCGCAGCCCTCCGGGCAGTTCGGAACCCGGCGGATATTGACAGTCTCGTACGCTGATCCGGCCCCGAACGATCGCGCAACGCTCGAACATGCGCGCAGGCGGGACGTTTCAGCCACTGCGTGGCGCATACATGATCACGCCCACCCCCACCAGGCAGACCACCGCCCCCACCACATCGAACCGGTCGGGCCGGTAGCCGTCCGCCACCATCCCCCACACGAGCGAACCGGCGACGAACACACCGCCGTACGCGGCCAGAATCCGTCCGAACTCGGCGTCCGGCTGCAGGGTCGCAACGAACCCGTAGCACCCGAGGGCCACCACTCCCGCCCCCATCCAGGCCCAGCCGCGGTGCTCACGGATGCCCTGCCAGATCAGCCAGGCACCGCCGATCTCCAGCAGCGCGGCAAGGACGAACAGAGCGGCGGAACGCAGCGTGATCATGCGAACATGATGCATGGAGACCGAACGTGAACGAGTCCGCGAATTCTTCGCCGCCAAGGCCGTGGGCTGGGAGAAGCGCTTCCCCGACGACAGTCCCGCCTACGCGGCGGCCGTCGCGGAACTGGGCCTGCGGCCCGGCCAGTCGGCCCTCGACGTGGGCTGCGGAACCGGCCGCGCGCTGCCCCCGCTGCGAGCCGCCGTCGGCCCGGCGGGCACCGTCGTCGGCGCCGATCTGACCCCGGAGATGCTGCACGAGGCGACCGCGCTCGGCCGCCACCGCGCCGGCTCGCTCATCGAGGCGGACAGCGCCCGGCTGCCGCTGCGCGACGCCTGCTTGGACGCCGTCTTCGCCGCCGGGCTGCTGCACCATCTGCCGAACGCGGCGGCCGGGCTGCGCGAGTTCGCCCGCGTCACCCGGCCCGGCGGCCGGCTCGCGCTCTTCCACCCGATCGGCCGCGCCGCGCTCGCCGCCCGGCGCGGCCATGAGCTGCACGAGGACGACGTCCGCGCGAAGCCCAACCTCCCCCGGCTGCTGACCGACGCGGGCTGGGAGCTGACGGTGTACGACGACTCCGAGGACCGGTACCTGTCCGTGGCTACGCGGCTGAACTGACCGCTGCCGAACCGGCCCCGGCGATCACGGCGGCGAACGCCCCGGGGTTGTCGAACATCATGTTGTGACCGGCGTCCGGCACCGTCTCGACGTCGACACCCGCCGCCACCAGTTCCGTCCGGCCGTCGACGTCCGGGCTCAACTCCCCCACCAGGAAGATGCGGGGAATGTCCATCGCCAGCAGCATCGTCCGCATGGTGGGTTCGGTGCCCCGCGCCAGCCGGGTGGCGGTGCGGTACAGCGCCACCGGGTCGGCGAGCCGCATCGTGGCCCCCCAGATCGGGCCCACCCGCTCCAGCACGGCGGCGAATCCACCGCCTTCCACGAACTCCCGCTCCCCGTACCGCGCGATACGGCTGCTGTCGGCTCCGGCCGGCGGGTTCGGGTCGAGGTTGGCCTCGGCGAGCACCAGCCGGGCCACCAGGTCCGGGCGGCGGTGCGCCAGAACGATCGCGACCGCGCCGCCCATGCTGTGCCCGACGACCTCGGCGCCGTTCACGCCGGCCGCTTCCAGGACCGCGGCGACCGCGTCGGCATGCTCCTCCAGCGAGTAGCCGAAGTCCGCGGGCCGGTCGCTGATCCCGAATCCGCGCAAACGCATCGCCGCCCTCACCGGCCACGTCAAGCCCGTCGCCGAGAGCACCCTGTATCCGGCGATCAAGCGACTGGAGAAGGCGGACTGGCTCCGGCGGGAGACACAGCCCGGCGCGGTCGCCGCTCCCCGCCATGTCCTCACCCTCACCGCCGAGGGCCGCACCGAACTGCGGCGGCGGCTGGCCGAGCCCGCGGAGCTCGATCTGAGCGACGAGAACCGCTGGTTCACCCTCCTCGCGTTCCTGCGCCACCTCGGCGACGCCCGCCAGGAGGCCGCGGTGCTCCGCCGCCGGCTCGCCTTCCTGGAGCAGCCCGCCAGCTTCTTCTACGACGGCGACCGGCCGGTCCGCGCCGAGGAGCTCGACGATCTCTACCGCAGGGGCGTCCTCACCATCGCCCGCGCCACCAGCCGCGCCGAACTGGACTGGCTGCGCGGCACGTTGAAGGAGCTCGGCGACGATCCGGACGCGAAGTAGCGGCAACGGCCCCGGAGCTCGGCCGGACAGGCGCTACGCGGCGGGCAGGCCGAGCAAGGTGCGCGCCATGGTTTCCGGCTCGGTTCCGTGTTCCCGGGCCAGCGTCAGCACCGCGCGCTGCGCGAGCTCGTTGACTCCGAACATCAGGGCGTCGGGGGCGACTCGGCCCGCGGCCTCGTCGATCCGGTCCTGGTCGTCGGCGATGCAGGCCACCACGTAGGTCGCGGCCGCGTCGAACAGGTTGTGCTCCAGCGGGGCCCGGTCCCCGGGACCCGCCGGGTCGGGTGCTCGCACCGGCAGTCTGAACACGTCTCCGATCCTGTGCAGCAGGCCGGGCATGCCCATCACCTCTCCCTGTCGCCGAGTTCGCGCTCTCCCCTGGGTTATCTCCGCTTCAGGGGGCGGGAACCCGGCTTGCCCGGACGGCGGTCGGCGATGGAGAGGCGGTAGCCGGTCAGGGCGCGCGCGACGGGTTCCCCGGTGGCGGCCGCGTACGCCAGGTTTTCGCGCACCTCGCGCAGGGTCCGCGGGCGGAAGCCGGGACCGCCGCAGCAGGACTTGTGGAACCCGACGCCCGCGGTGAGCAGCACGGTGAGCACCCGCCATGCCGGGGCGTCGCTCCGGCGGGGCGCCGCGAAAGCGGAACCCGCGTGGATCAGCCCGGCCGCGCAGCGGGGGCAGCGCCGGGCCCGCTCCGGCCCGTACTCCTGCTTGTAGGAGGCGCGGCACGGGAGGCAGACGTAGTGCGTGCGGTGGACACCCATACCCCGCAGGGTAAGGGCCGCGGTGCCTCCGTTCCGAGCGGTTTTTCCTCCGGTCGGGCCCCGCTATCGACGCGGACGTTACCCGCTGGTTAAGGTGCGCGGACCGAAGAGAGGGAGGGGCCCCGTGACCGATACGGACGACTACACGCAGCAGGACGACGACGCGTTGTTCGTGCTCACGGCGGCGATGCTGACGCCGGCGCAGTTCCCGAGCGTGCTCGCCGACGACTACCCGCAGGCCTGCGAGGCGCTGGGTCTGGAGCCCGCCAGGGACGGTTACGGTCTGCTCTTCGGACAGGACGGCGGCGGCGCCCGGTGGACCGTCGCGATCACCGACACGGCCCTGGTCGCGTGCGCGCTGGCGGCCTGGGACTGCGGGCTGGAGTACGACCTCTCCCCCGACGAGCGCTACGTTGCCGCGGCCCTGCCGGGCTGGCCGCTGCCGGTCGCGGTGGCCGCGCCGGGTGTACCCGATCCGCACGATCCGTCGGAGGAGGAGGGCGGCCGTCCGCCGCTGGCACCGCCCGACCTGGAGACCTGGGGCGGGGCGCAACGACGGCTGGGCGCGGACGAGATCGCTCTGCGGTGGTGGGCCTGGCGCGAACAGCTCACCGATGACGCCGTCGACGAAGCGGCGGCCGGGGACGAAGCAGCGACCGAGGACGCTCCGGCGACCGAGGACGGAGCGCCCGATCCCGACGCTCCCACGGACGGAGCCCGTACGGACGAGGCCGATTCCGACGAGGCAACTCCGGGCGACGCCACCGCCGACGAGGACGCCGCGGACGAGGCGGACGCCCCGGACGACGCGGCCGGGAACGACGCCTCCGGGACCGTGGCCGTGCACCATGCGGGCGTGCGCCGGGCGCTGGAGAGCGCGGAGGCGTACCTCAGCTCACCGCCGCCGCCCGGACGGGTCCGGGCGGCGCATGGAGCGGTACGTGCGGACGGTCCCGGCTGGAGCCTGGTGGCGCGGACCGACGACATGGCGTTCGTGCTCCTCGACGACGAACCGGGCGAGGTCCACCCGGTCCGCCGCGGCCCGGCGCTGCCGGCCCTGCTGGAAGCACTGGACCGGCTGGCCGCCCGGCCCGTCTGAGCGCCCGGAACCGCCCCACCGGAGTCGACATATCGATGTTCCGGTGTCTCAGTGCCCCCGCAGTTCGGCCTCCACCTTGTCGGCGGCCTTGCGCGCCGCGACCAGCACCGGGTCCCAGACGGGGGAGAACGGCGGCGCGTAGCCGAGGTCGAGCGCCGTCATCTGGTCGACGGTCATGCCGGCGGTGAGGGCGACGGCGCCGATGTCGACGCGCTTGGCCGCGCCCTCCCGTCCGACGATCTGCAGGCCGAGCAGCCGCCCCGTGCGGAGTTCGGCGAGCATCTTGACCGTCATGGTCGCGGCTCCCGGGTAGTAACCGGCCCGGCTGCTGGACTCGATGACGGCGGTGACGAAGCGCAGCCCCGCGGCGCGCGCCTGCGACTCCTTCAGACCCGTGCGGGCGATCTCGACGTCGCAGACCTTGCTGACGGCGGTACCGACGACGCCGGGGAAGGTGGCGTACCCGCCGCCGATGTTGATGCCGATGACCCGTCCGTGCTTGTTGGCGTGCGTGCCGAGCGCGATGTGCTGGTGGGTGCCGGACACCAGGTTCAGGACCTCGACGCAGTCGCCGCCGGACCAGACGCCCTCCGCGCCGCGCACCCGCATCGCCAGGTCGGTGAGCAGCCCGCCGTGCTCGCCGAGGGCGAGGCCCGCGTCCCGGGCGAGCCCGGTGTTGGGCTGGACGCCCAGCCCGAGCACCACCACGTCGGCCGGGTACTCGGCGTCCCCGGTCGCGACGGCCCGCACCCGTCCGTCGTCCCCGGTGAGCACCTTGCGCACCTCCGCGCCGGAGACCACCTCGATGCCCATGCCCTCCATCGCCTCGCGCACGAGCCGGCCCATGTCGGGGTCGAGCGTGGACATCGGCTGTTCACCGCGGTCGACGAGGGTGACGTCCAGGCCGCGGCGGATCATGGCCTCGGCCATCTCGACGCCGATGTAGCCGCCGCCGACGACCACGGCCCGCCGTGCGCCGCCGCGTTCCAGGGTGCGCAGCACGGCCTCGCCGTCGTCCAGGGTCTGCACACCGTGTACCCCGTCCGCGTCGATGCCGGGAATCCGCGGCCGGGTGGGGACGGCGCCGGTGGCGATGACGAGCTGGTCGAACCCGGTCCAGGACTCGGCGCCGCCCGCCACCTCCCGGGTGCGCACCCGCCGCCGGTCGAGGTCGATCCCGACGGCCTCGGCGCCGAGCCGCAGGTCGATCCCGCGCTCGCGGTGCTCGGCGGCGGTCCGCGCGACCAGCGCGTCCGCCCCGTCGACCTCGCCGCCGATCCAGTACGGGATGCCGCAGGCCGAGTAGGACGTGTGATGACCGCGCTCGAAGGCGATGATCTCCAGGTCGTCGGGGCCCCGGCGCCGGCGTGCCTGCGAGGCGGCCGACATCCCTGTCGCGTCCCCGCCGATGACGACCAGTCGTTCCGCCATGTCTCACACGCTCCTTGTCAGCCCGCGGCCACCGCGACCCGCGCCACCGCATGATCACTCAACGGTGCCCGGCCCCCGAGAGTTTCCCCGACCCGCCTGTCCGGGCGCGCCGCGGCTGCCGCACACTGGTGCGTCATGGAGCTGCAGATCACCGCGACCGCGCCCGAACACCCGGCGGCCCTCCTCGACCTGCCCTGGGGCATCCCGCTGGAGGAGTGGCCCGACGCCTACCTGGTCGCCCTGCCGCGCGGCATCTCGCGCCATGTGGTGCGGTTCGCCCGGGCCGGCGACGAGGTCGTCGCGGTGAAGGAGGTCGGCGAGTGGGCCGCCGTGCGCGAGTACGGGCTGCTGCGCGATCTCGACCGGATGGCGATACCCGCGGTCGACCCGGTCGCGGTGGTGACCGGCCGCACCGGCGCGGACGGGGAGCCGCTGGAGCCGGTGCTGATCACCCGGCACCTCAACGGTTCGCTGCCCTACCGGTCGATGTTCGAGACGACGATGCGGCCCGGCACCGTCAGCAGGCTCCTCGACGCCCTCGCCGTGCTGCTGGTCCGGCTGCACCTGACCGGCTTCGCGTGGGGTGACTGCAGCCTCTCCAACACGCTCTTCCGGCGGGACGCCGGAGCGTACGCCGCCTATCTGGTGGACGCCGAGACCGGCCAGATCCAGCCGAAGCTGACGCGCGGGCAGCGCGAGTACGACATCGAGGTCGCCCGGGTGAACATCTCGGGCGAGCTGATGGACCTGGAGGCGGGCGGCTCGCTGCACCCGTCGGTCGACCCGGTCCTGTTCGGCCAGGCGATCGCCGACCGGTACGAGGAGCTGTGGCACGAGCTGACCCGGGAGTCGGTCTATCCGGTCGGCAAGCGGCACTACATCGACCGGCGCATCCGCCGGCTGAACGAGCTCGGGTTCGACGTGGCCGAGATGCAGATCCAGCGGTCGCCGGACGGCGACGCCGTCACATTCCTCCCCAAGGTCGTCGACGCGGGCCACCACCAGCGGCAGTTGCTGCGGCTGACCGGCATGGACGCCGAGGAGAACCAGGCGCGCAGTCTCCTGAACGACCTGGAGACGTGGATGGCCTCGCAGGACGACTACACGCCGGGCGACCCGCTGGGCGCGCGGCCCGAGGTCCTCGCGCACCGCTGGGTCCGCGAGGTCTTCCGGCCGACGGTCCGTGCGGTCCCCCAGGAGCTGCGCGCCTCCCTGGACACCGCCCAGGTGTTCCACGAGCTCCTGGAGCACCGCTGGTTCCTGTCCGAGCAGGCCCAGCACGACGTGGGTCTCGACGCCGCGATCGAGGACTACGTACGCGCCGCGGCCGCCGGCCGCTCGGCGGCGGGCCATCTCGAGCCCGCCACCGATGCGGAGACCACCGGCCCGTAGCCGTCAGGCTGTCAGGCTGTCAGGCGGAACCCCGCTCCACGTCCACCAGGAGCGCCGATTCGGCGACGCCCGGGTGCGGGTCCGCGCGCAGCGCCGCGAGTTCGGCCGGCCAGGGGGCCTCCCATCCGGAGCTCCGGCCCGCCGCGCCGACCACCTCCACGGCGACGAGACCGGCGGCGGGAGCACCGCGGCCCCGCAGGCTCACGACCGTCGCGTGCACGGCAGCAGGCACCGGCTCGCGCCCGTGATCGAGATACTGCCGCTGTCCCAGTTCGAGTCCGTGCGGATGGTCCGCGACCAGGCCGAGCCAGCGGTCCCACCGGTCGGGCGCCGGATCCCCCGCGCGCATCGCCGTCAGCGCGGCGTCCAGCGCGGTGGAGGTGGCGGTGCGGCGCAGTCCCGCGCGCAGCAGGGCGTCGGTGAGGACGTCCAGCACCAGGGACGCGGATCGGTCCGGCGCGCCGCCTCCCAGACCAGCCGCGACGCGTGGTCAGCGAGTTTCAGCGGGACGGTTCCGCCCGCCCGGCGCGGGTCTGCGACGATCTCGGTCAGCAGGAGGGCGACGGCCGCCGCCCGTTCTCCGTCGCCCCCGGCGGCGGCGGTGGTCACCGTACGGCGCAGCCAGCATACGGGCCGGGAAGGGCAGGTGGTCGAATGCGTGTGGGGTCATCGCGATCACCGGACGGTCGCGAGGCCGGCCTTTCGGATCATCATGACCGTGATGCTCGCACCCGGGGGAACCGCGCGCAACGGTATTTCCGCCGGCTCCCGGCAGCCGCACCGTCCGGCACCCGCACCGTCCAGGTGTCCGCTCAGTGGCTACTTCTCGTCGGCGAGCCGGGCGCGGGCCTCCATGAGCGCGAAGCCGAGCAGGTTGAGACCGCGCCAGCGGGCCGGGTCCTGGGCGCGTTCGTCGTCGCCGGCCAGTCCGATGCCCCAGATCCGGTCGAGCGGGCTGGCCTCGACGAGCACGCGCTCGTTCGTGCCGAGCAGATAGTCCCGCAGCTCGGGGTGCTGCCCGAACTTGGCCACGCTGCCCTCGACGACGAGCTCGAAGCGCTCCCGCTGCCACGTCGCGTCGTCGAAGCCCTGTACCGAACGCCCCACGGCCTTGGCGGCCTTGGGGTGCACGGCCGCCACGGCGGCGCGCTCCGCCTCCGCGTCGCCGAAGAGGCGGGCCTTGCCGGCCATCATCCAGTGCTCGGCGGTGGCGTACCCGACTCCGTTCACGGTGAAGGGCGACGGCCACCATTGGCTGAAGCAGCCGGCGCCGACGCTGCCGTCGCGCTGCGGCTGATGACCCCAGAAGTGGACGTACTTCACCCGCCGGCCGCGCCGGGTGTACTCGATCAGGTCCTCGACGGTGCGGACACCCGCTGCCGTGCTGTCCTCGTCCGCCATGTCACACACGCTCCAGCGGCCGGTGCGGGCCCTCGGGCAGTTCGACCTCGATCGGGTCGCCGGGGTGCACCTCGCCCTCGGAGAGCACGATGCCCATGATCCCGGCCCGGCGGATCAGCTCACCCGCCTCGTCGCGGAAGACGACTTCCTTGAGCAGGCCGGTGCGGAAGTGCTCGATCTGCAGGCAAGGGTTGCGCAGTCCGGTGATCTCGACGACCGCCTCCGCGCCGAGCCGCAGCCGGGCGCCGACCGGCAGGCCGAGCAGGTCCAGCTGCCGGGTGGTGACGTTCTCGCCCAGGTCGCCGGGGGCGATGTCGTAACCGGCGGTCCGCAGCTCGTCGAAGAGCTCGGCGTGGAGGAGATGGACCTGGCGCAGGTTGGGCTGCGTCGGGTCCTGGGCGACGCGGGACCGGTGCTGGACCGTTACGCCCAGGTGGGCGTCGCCCTCCACACCGAGACCGGCGAGCAGCCGGATGCTCTCCTCGTTCGGCTTGGTGAAGTGGTGCTCCGCACTGCGGCTGACCGCCGTGACCGTCCCGCCCATGAGCCGTCTCCCCCTCGACCGGTGGATGATTCCACGATCACCCTACTATCGGCGAGGGGCAGGTCAGCGGCCTATTTCCCGGCGGGAGATCCTCTTGAGCCGACGCCGCTGCGAGGGATCGAGCGTCAGATACGCGGCCACCGGTACACCGATGACCACCAGCAGTGCGAGCCAGAAGGGGACGCCCAGAATCAGCAGGACGATCCCTATGCCCACTCCGCCGATGGCGAGCTTCGCACGATTGGACATCTTCCCCGCCTCCGTCCGCGGCACATGCCGCGCTTGTCAGGAAGAACGCCCAGTGGTCCGTCCTGGTTCCCGCACACGGCTCACCGGGGCAGCGGCCGGTCCAGCCGTACACGTACCAGGGTAGTCCGCACACCGCTGTCGACCAGGCGTCCGGCGGCGTCGAACGCTCCCGGGCCGTCCGTCATGCCGAAGTCGTTGTCGTTGATCAGGACGAGCGTGGAGCGGTCGACGACGGCGACGCCCTCGACCTTCAGCGGCACGCCCGGGACCGTGTTCAGGTCCACGACGAGCTTCTTGGCCAGGACCGGCACCCCGGCCGCGGCCGGGTCGGCCAGTTGCTCCAGCGAGGGCGCGGTCGCGGGGTCGTCCCAGGACCGGCCGAGGACGTCGTCCCGGCCGAGCAGCGTGACCAGCTGCAGCCGGGCCGCCTTGTCGGTGCGCTCCTCGACGAGCAGCCGGTCCCGGCCGACGGCGACGACCGAGGAGATCTTCAGCTCGGAGGGGTCGGTCTCGCTCGGGTCGACGACGTTCACCGGGTCGAAGCGGTAGACGTACTCGGCGGTGACCGCCCGGTGGCGCGGTGAGAAGCGCAGCAGTCGGGTGGTCAGCGAGGTCTCGCCCGCGGTCTTGTCCGGGTTGGACAGCGGGCTCTGCACGGCCATCACCAGGTCGCCGCCGGGCAGCAGGGTGAGCCCCTCGAAGCCACGGTTGATCTTGCGCTGGAGCAGGATCGCCGGAAGCGACTCGACGACCGGGTAGTCGGCGCCGGTCAGCCCGAGCCCCTTGGGCACGTACCGGGTCAGCACCCGGCCCTTCGCCGAGACGTGGACCAGCGAGGGACCGTACTCGTCGACGAGCCAGAAGGTGCCGTCGGCCGCCCGGACGATGCCCTCGGTGTCGAGCCCGTTCGGGTTGAACGCCAGCGGGGTCGACGCGTCGTAGGTGAAGGGCGCCTCGTCCCGCGAGGCCTGGTCGGACAGCCCGGTGACGGGCGCGCCGTGCGAGGTGGTGATGGGGATCGCCGTCAGCACCTTGAGGGTGTCGCCGACGACCTTCACCTTGACGATCGCCGGGTCGAACCCGGACACGGGGAACGTGCGCCGCTTGTCCTTGCCGACCTTGATCTGGCCGTTGGGGCCCCGGTCGGTGACGGTCCAGTACTCGCCGGGACGTCCCGCCGGGAAGATGTCGCTGCCGATGCCGCCGAGCTTCACCCCGCGGTCGTCCCCGACCGTGCCGGGCAGCAGGTCGTTGCTGAACGTCCCCAGCGCGATGGCGGGCAGCGTGGCGGTGCCGGTGACCCGGGCGGCCGGACGGTGCGCGGCGGGCGCGCCCTCGGCCTGGCCGGGCAGTCCGAGGGCGGCGAGCGCGGCCACCGGAATCACCACAGCGACCGGACGACGCATGACCCGTCGGACACCCACGAAACGCTCCATCATCGGACCTCCCCCAGAACACCGGTACTTCGGGCGCCCCAAGGCTCTGCGGTCCGGCCCAACGCGGGCCCACGCCCCGGTGAACTCCCGCCCAGCACTGGACGAACGGCCACCCCGCGTCAGGCCGTGGTGCTCAGGACACGACGTCCTTCGTCCGGAATCCGCGGAAGGCGAGGGCGGTGAGCACCAGGGCGTAGGAGACGGAGACCGCCGCGCCCTGGATCATGCCGGACCATTCGAGGTGCGGCTGGAGGGCGTCGGCCCAGGCGTACTGCCAGTGGGCGGGGAGCAGATCGCGCCAGGAGCCGAGCGCGGTGACGGCGTCCAGGACGTTGCCGACGATGGTGAGCCCGACGGCTCCGCCGACGGCGCCGAGCGGGGCGTCGGTGATCGTCGAGAGCCAGAAGGCGAGCGCCGCGGTGACCAGCTGGCTGACGAAGATGAACGCGACGACGATTCCCAGCCGCGGCAGCGCCGTACCGGAGGGCAGCGACCCGCCGGTGGGAATCTGCAGATCGCCCCAGCCGTAGGCGACGGTGCCGGCCGCGAGGGCGACGACGGGCAGCAGCAGCATCGCCGCCGCGCTGAAGCCGAGCGCCACCAGGAACTTGCTGGTGAGCAGCCGCATCCGGGGTACGGGCGCGGCCAGCAGATAGCGCAGCGAGGACCAGCTGGCCTCCGAGGCGATGGTGTCGCCGCAGAACAGCGCCACCGGCACCACCAGCAGGAAGCCCGCCGAGACGAACAGGCAGGTGGCGGCGAAGTTGGCGCCGGAGGCGGTCGCGGTGTCGATGAGGGAGGGCCCGTTGCGGCTGTCGCTGCCGTCGGGCTGGCCGCCGATGGCGAAGGCCGCGATGAGGATGAAGGGCAGTGCGGCGAGCACCGCGCCGACGACGAGGGTGCGCCGCCGCCGCAACTGCCGCATGGCCTCCACCCGCAGCGGCAGGGTGCGGCGCGGGTGGTAGCCGGGGGCCGTGGAGGTGGCGGGGGCGGAGGACGGGGAAGGTGCCGGGGCGGTGGCGCTCATGCGTTGCCTCCGATGAGGGTGAGGAAGGCGTCCTCCAGGCGGCGGTGCGGTCCGACCCGGGTGACCGGGACGTCCAGCCGGACGAGTTCGACGAGGAGTTGCGGGACGGTCATCCCGTCGAGGGCGATGAGCAGGCCGTCGTCGTCGCGCACCGCGCCCGACAGCCCCGGCAGCTCGGCGACCTTCTCCAGGACCCCTTCGGGCAGTTCGCCCTCCACCCCGACGAGCAGGGTGTCGGCCGAGCCGGTGATCTGCCCGACCGGGCCCGCGGTGATCAGCCGCCCGCGGTCCATCACGACGAGGTGGGTGCAGCTCTGCTCGACCTCGGCGAGCAGATGGCTGGAGACGATCACGGTGCGGCCCTCGGCCGCGTACCGGATGAGGACCTCGCGCATCTCGCGGATCTGCGGCGGGTCGAGGCCGTTGGTCGGCTCGTCCAGGATCAGCAGGTCCGGCATGCCGAGCATCGCCTGCGCGATGGCGAGCCGCTGCCGCATGCCCTGCGAGTAGGTGCGGACCGCCCGGCGCAGCGCGTCACCGAGGCCGGCGATCTCCAGCGCCTCCTCGAAGTGCGCGTCCTGCGCGGGCCGGCCGGTGGCCTGCCAGTACAGGTCGAGGTTGGCGCGCCCCGACAGGTGCGGCAGGAAGCCCGCGCCCTCGACGAACGAGCCGACCCGGGACAGCACCGGCGCACCGGGCCTGATGGCCTCGCCGAAGACCCGGATCTCGCCGCCGTCGGGACGGATCAGCCCCATCAGCATCCGCAGAGTGGTGGTCTTTCCGGCGCCGTTGGGGCCGAGGAGTCCGAGCACCTGGCCGCGTTCGACGCGGAACGTCAGATCGCGGACGGCGTAGCGGTCGGCGGACTTGGCGTACTTCTTGCTCAGGTCGGTGATCTGCAGCGGTACCCCGGACAGCGCCGGGTCGGGGGCCGGGGTCCGTACCCGGCGGCGGCCGGTGAGGAGCAGCAGCGCGGCGACGACGGCCGCGCCGAGCGGCATGCCCCAGGTCCACCACGGCAGCCCGGCGGCCGCGGTGGCGACCCCGGGGTCGGTCGGCAGCGTCAGCGCGGGAGCGCTGAGCGAGACCGTGTACGTGGCGGCCGGGGCCGGTGAGGCGTAGGCGAGGTCGGTACTGGCCAGGACGAGCCGCAGCCGGTGGCCGGCCGCGAACTGGTGGTCGACGGCGGGCAGCCGCAGCTCCACGCTCCTGCCGTCGGCCGCGCCGGCGACGCGTACCGGCGTGACGAGTTGCGCGGGCAGTGACTGGCGGCCGTCCGCGGCGACGTCGTAGAGCTTCGCGAAGAGCACCGCGTCGTCCGCCGCGGTCCTGACGCGCACGGTGACGGTGGGCGAGCCGGTGACGCGGATCCCGGAGGCGAGCGGGGCCGAGTCGAAGTGCGCCGACTGGCCGGGGAAGTCCAGCGAGATGCCGGCGCCGAGGCTGGACAGCTGGGAGAGGCCGCCGATGCCCGGGAGCGAGGAGATCGCGGGCGGGCTGCCGCCCGCCGGGTTGGCGATGGTCTGCTCGCCGCCGGCGAGGGTGACCGTGCGCGACGAGGTGCCGGCCAGGCCCGGGTAGCGGTCCGCGGTCGCGCCGCGCAACACGGCCCGGCCGTCCGTGGAGTTCACCCCGCCGGTGCGGGTCACCCGGAAGGCCGGTCCGGTGCCGGCCGCGGTGTCGCCCTTGAGGTAGCGGTCGAACCAGGCGGCGATACGGCCCTCCACCCGGGCGGTCTCCAGGTCGCCGCCGTCGTGGCCGCCGGAGATCCAGTCGACGTCGACGGGCGCGCCGTTCGCGGTGATCGCCTTCGCCATGGCGTCGGCCTGGCCGAGTGGGAAGAGCGAGTCGCTCTGCCCCTGCACGATCAGGGTCGGCACCTTGATGCGGTCCGCGACGGCGGACGGGCTGAGCTTGTCCAGCATGGTGCGGGCGTCCGCGTCGGGCTTCCCGGCGACGGCGACCCGCTGGTACATCGCGCACACGGCCGGGGCGAAGCGTCCGCACGCCGGATCGCCGGCCCGTGCGCCGCTGGAGAAGAAGATCCCGGCCCAGAGCTTCTTGTAGACGCCGCCGGGGAAGAGCGAGTCGGCGAGGTTCCAGTAGGTGATCTGCGGGGCGATGGCGTCGATCCGCCGGTCGTACCCCGCGGCGAGCAGTGAGATCGCCCCGCCGTACGACGCCCCGGCGACCCCGACCCGGGGGTCGCCCGCCGCGTCGAGCCGCACCTCGGGCCGCTTGGCGAGCCAGTCGACGAGCCGGCTCACATCGGCGACCTCACCGTCCGGCGCGTTGAGGCCGATGGTGCCCGTGGACTTCCCGAAGCCGCGGGCGGACCAGGTGAGCACGGCGTAGCCCTGGCGCGCCAGGTCCTCGGCCTGGTCGCGCATGTCGTCCTTGCTGCCGCCGAAGCCGTGTCCGAGCAGCACGGCGGGGCGGCGCTGCGTCCCGCCGGAGGTGAAGAACGACGTGTCGAGCCGTTCCCCCTGCCCGGGGAGCATCGCGTTCTCCTGGTGCACGGCGGTGCCGGACGAGGCGGCCGACGACGCCACCGCCCACGTTCCGGCGCCACCGAGCAGGGCGAGCACCACCGCGCCGGTGAGCAACCGCTTGCGCCGCGGCAGTCGAAGATCCATGGCCCGATCCTACGGTCGCCCCTCCGGCCGGCCTCGAACCGGCCGCCGGATTCCCCGCGTATTCACAGACACCGGGCAGCGGTCTCGGACGGCCGCCTCCCTTGACTTCTCGATCGGCCCGTGCGATCCATGGCGGTTCCGACCGCCCAACGGCCCCTCGGGGGCCGCGAAGTACCGGGAGCCGCATGCTGACGCTCACCGAAATCTCCGACCGGCTGGAGATACAGGACCTGATGGTCGACTACTGCCACGCCGTCGACACCCGGCAATGGGACCTGCTCGACGAGGTGTTCGCGGCGGGCGCCGTCATCGACTACACCGCGACCGGCGGGCCCCGCGGCACCCTCCCGGAGATCAAGGACTTCCTCGGCTCCGTGATGGGGCGGTTCCCCGCCTACCAGCACCTCCTGGGCAACGCCTCGATCCGGCTCGACGGCGACACCGCGACCGGTCGCACCATGTGTCACAACCCGCTGGTCCTGCCCGGCGAGCAGGGCGCGGCGGACGGCGGGGTGCTGCACTGCGGTATGTGGTACATCGATGCTTTCGTCCGTGTCGACGGCGCCTGGCGCATCGCTGAACGCCTCCAGGAGAAGTCCTACATGCACTTCGCGCCGAGCGCGCCCGGCCGGCCGAAGGGCTGACACCGCGGCCCACGAGAAGGGCCCGCACCCCTGGACAGTCCAGGAGTGCGGGCCCTCCGACGCGCTACGGGGATTCCGCCTGCGGGTGGGAACTGGTGGATCAGCTGTGCGAGGAGCGGCGCTTCCGGTTCATGAAGAGCAGACCCGCACCGGCGGCCACGACGGCCGCGGCGATGCCGCCGATGATCGGCGTGGAGCTGGAACCACCGGTCTCCGCCAGGTTGGTCGGCGGGGTGGACTGGCTCGGCGCGACGACGGGGGCGCTCGACGTCGGCGAGGCCGAAGGCGTGGTGGCCGGGGTGGTCGGCGTACCCGGAGTCGTGGTCGCCGGGGTGGTCGGCGTCGTCGTCGCCGGAGTGGTCGGCGTCGTGGTGGGCGGCGTGGACTCGTCACCCTTGCAGGGCGCGACCGTCTTGGTCTCGTCCTTGTCGAAGTTGTGCTTGGCGGTCGTGTCGCCCGCCTTGACGACGAGGTGCACGGACACGTCCTGACCGTGCTTAGCCAGCTCCAGCGTCTTGTGGAACTTGCTCTTGAAGCTGGTCGTCGCCAGCAGGTCCTTGCCGTCCACGGTGATCGTGACGGTGTTCTCGACCCTGCTGTTGTACTGCGTGAGGTCGACGGTGACCTTGTCGCAGGTAACCGACCAGACCGGCGTGTGCGCCGATGCCGGAGTGGCGAGAACGCCCGTTCCGACAAGTGCCGCGAAACTGACAGCGGCTATCGCACCGGTACGAACCCGGCCGTGGTGCTTTATCTGCATGAATCCTCCATGAACATCCCTGGGCGGCAGCCCCGTTCAGCCGCGCATGTGCGAGACGCGGACCCTACACCCACCCCTCCCGCGTCCCGACACCGCCCCAGGTGTCATGTCCGCACCTGCTCAGCCGTGACCCCCGGCGCCACAGGGGCACCGGGGGTCACGGACGGATCGGCAGGCGGTCGGCCGGCAGGCGGTCAGGAGGCCGCGCTGTGCCACACCGTGGTGATGTTGCAGAACTCGCGGATGCCGTGCCCGGACAGCTCGCGCCCGTAGCCGGACCGCTTCACCCCGCCGAACGGCATGGCCGGGTGGGAGGCGGTCATGCCGTTGAAGAAGACGCCGCCCGCCTCCAGGTCCCTTACGAAGCGGTCCTGTTCGGCTTCGTCCCGGGTCCAGACGTTGGAGCTGAGGCCGAAGGGCGTGTCGTTGGCCAGCCGCACCGCCTCGTCGAGATCCGCGGCCTTGTAGAGGGTGGCCACCGGGCCGAACGCCTCCTCGTGATGGATGCGCATCCGCTCGGTGATGCCCGCGAGCACCGTCGGCTCGTAGAACCAGCCCGCCGCCTGCGACGCGGGGCGCTGCCCGCCGCAGAGCGCCGTCGCGCCGAGCTTCTCGGCGTCGGTGACGAGTTCCTCCAGGTCGGCCCGGCCCTGTTCGGTGGCGAGCGGCCCGACGTCGGTGGACTCGTCCATCGGGTCGCCGATCCGCAGGGCGGCCATCGCCTCGGTGAAGAGCGCGGCGAACTCGTCGTACACGTCGGCGTGCACGATGAAGCGCTTGGCCGCGATGCAGGACTGCCCGTTGTTCTGCACCCGGGCGGTGACCGCGGTCTTCGCGGCCCGCGCGACGTCGGCGGACGGCATGACCACGTACGGGTCACTGCCGCCGAGTTCCAGCACGGTGTGCTTGACGACGTCACCGGCGGTCGCGGCCACCGCGCGGCCGGCCGGCTCGCTGCCGGTCAGGGTCGCCGCCACGATCCGCGGGTCGCGCAGGATCTCCTCGACGGCGCCGGATCCGATCAGCAGCGTCTGGAAGCACCCCTCGGGGAATCCCGCGCGGTGGAACAGGTCGCCCAGGTAGAGCGCGGTCTGCGGAACGTTCGAGGCGTGTTTGAGCAGGCCGGTGTTGCCCGCCATCAGGGCCGGCGCGGCGAACCGGACCACCTGCCAGAGCGGGAAGTTCCACGGCATGACGGCCAGCACCACACCCAGCGGGCGGTAGCGCACAAAGGCGCGGCTGCCGCCGGAGTCCTTGACGTCGGCCGGCTCCGGGTGCTCGTCGGCCAGCAGCCCCTCGGCACGCTCCGCGTACCAGCGCATGGCCTTGGCGCACTTGGCGGCCTCCGCGCGGGCGGCGACCAGCGTCTTGCCCATCTCGGTGGTCATGGTGCGGGCGATGTCATCGCCCTCCTCCTCCAGCAGCGCGGCCGCGCGGCGCATCAGCTCGGCGCGCTCGTCGAAGGAGGTGGTGCGGTACTGGCGGAAGGCGGCGTCGGCCAGGGCGAGCTTCTCCTCGACCCCTGCGGTCCCGAGGGCCTCGAACGTCCTGAGCGTCTCGCCCGTCGCCGGGTTCACGGTCGCGATCGGCACGGCAATGCCTCCTGGGGCTCGGCTGTCCTGATCGTTTGCCCCATTTTCGCGTATGAACCCGCATTCGGCACCGGCGCCGCGCCACCGGGGGCCGGACGGCGGATCCGGGCCGGGAATCCTCAGTGATCCACGGCGTTGAACCGAAGGTGACATCAGCACTCCGAGACATCCCGCTGTCCATCCTTGACCGGTCGCGCACCCGCCAGGGACAGAGCCATTCCCAGGCGCTGCGGGACACCGTCCGCTTCGCCCGGCAGGCCGAGACGCTCGGCTACCACCGGTTCTGGGTCTCGGAGCACCACAGTGTGCCCGGAGTGGCCGGTTCGGCACCGACCGTGCTGGCGGCGGCCGTCGCGGCCGCCACCTCGCGGATCCGGGTCGGTACGGGCGGCGTGATGCTGCCCAATCACCGGCCGCTGGTGGTGGCGGAGCAGTTCGGCGTCCTGGAGGCGCTCTTCCCCGGCCGCGTCGACATGGGCCTGGGCCGGTCGGTCGGGTTCACCGACGGCATCCGGCGGGCGCTGGGCCGTGACAAGGAGGCCGCCGAGGACTTCGGCGCGCAGCTGACGGAGCTGCTCGGCTGGTTCACCGGCGAGCAGCGGGTGCACCCGGAGGTGCACGCCTGGCCGGCCGAGGGCCTGCGGCCCCCCGCGTTCGTGCTGGCCACCGGCTCAGGGGCCGATCATGCGGCGGCGCTGGGGCTGCCGCTGGTGATCGGCGCCGTCCGCGGCGAGGAGCCGATGCTGCGCGCCATCGAGCGGTACCGGGACGGTTTCCGTGCCTCCGCCTGGTCGGCGGAGCCGTACGTCGTGGTGTCCGTGAACGCCGCGGCCGCCGCGTCGCCGGCGGGCGCGCGCCGGCTGCTGCTGTCCGAGGCCTGGTCGAGCGCGTACTCCCGCACCCATGGGGCCTTCCCGCCGCTGCTGCCGACGGCGGAGGTGGAGTCGCTGGAGATGTCCGCGCGGGAGCGCTCGTACTTCGACGCGGCGCTGGAGGGCCAGCTCCACGGGACCGGCGACGAGGTGGCCGCGGCGCTGGGCGCTCTCGTGGGCCGCACCGGCGCCGACGAGCTCATGCTGACCACCAGTACCTTCGACCGCGCGGAACTGCTCGACTCCTTCGGCCGGCTGGCCGTGGCGGCGGGCCTCGGCGCCCCGGCGGGCGCCCTGTAGCGTCGCCCCATGAACGAGTTCAGCGGGCCGCCGGCCGGGCCGGGAGACCTCGACGTCCGGTGGCACGCCGGCTGGCCGTCGGCGAAGCACGACCCCGCACCGGAGATCCAGGTGCACGCGTACGACGAGAGCACGCTGATCCTGCGGCAGAACATGTCGGTGCACTTCGAGGCGCCGTTCGTGTTCCTGTTCCTCGGCGCGGACCGGGCGCTGCTGCTGGACACCGGGGCCACGTCGGACGAGCGGTACTTCCCGCTGCGCCGCACGGTCGACGCGGCGATCGAGGACTGGCTCGTACGCCATCCCCGGCCGGGCTACGGGCTGCTGGTCGCCCACACCCACGGCCACGGTGACCACATCGCGGCCGACGGCCAGTTCACCGGCCGCCCGGACACCACCGTGGTGGGGACCGGTCTGCCGGACGTCATCGACTTCTTCGGCCTGGCGGGCTGGCCGGACACCCGGGCCGAACTGGACCTCGGCGGCGGCCGGATCCTGGACGTGATCCCCGGCCCCGGCCACCAGGAGGCGGCCGTCGTCCTCTACGACCGCGCCACCGGTCTGCTGCTGACCGGTGACTCCTTCTACCCGGGCATGCTCTACGTCCAGGACCCCGCCGCGTTCACCGCCACCGTCGACCGGCTGCTCGACTTCTGCGCCACCCGACCGGTGACCCACGTCCTGGGCTGCCACATCGAGATGACCACCGCTCCTGGTGACGCGTATCCGCGCGGCACCACGTACCAGCCGGACGAGCCGCCGCTGCAGCTGACCGTCGGGCAGTTGACCGCCCTGCGGACGGCGCTCACCGAGACCGGCGGCCGCCCTGGTGCGCACATTTTTGACAACTTCATCGTGGACATCACGGGTTAGCGCCGTCCTCGTTGGCTTCCGGCACCGAGTAGTTCACGTCCGGTCGTCTCGCGATCACCCTGCGGCAGCACAACTCCCCTAACCTGCTTCCCACTTGCTCTCTATGGGAGGCGGCTCATGCGCATGTTCGGACGCACATCGGCAGCGGCGGCACTCGCCGCGGCGGCGGCACTGACCCTTCTCGTCCCGACCGGATCGCAGGCGGCGGGCACCGACACCCTCCCCTACTCCGGCAGCACCGGGGTGGGTGTGCACAACGCGTACGACAAGGCCAAGTACCCGTACTTCGCCGACGCGCTGGACTCCGGTGCCGCGCTGCTGGAACTGGACGTCTGGACCAACGCGCTGGGCGGCGCGAAGTTCCGTGTCTCGCACAGCAACCCCTTCGGCAACGACAACAACTGCGAGAACGCCGCCAACGCCTCCCAGCTGCGCGTCAAGCCGGTCAACCAGGGCCTCGACGGCTGCTTCGCCGACATCAAGGCGTGGAGCGACGCGCACCCCGGACACGCCCCGGTGCTGCTCAAGGTGGAGATGAAGGACGGCTTCAACGACAAGGGCGGCCTGGGCCCCGACGAGTTCGACGCCCTGGTGGGCAGCAAGCTCGGCAACGCCCTGTACCGCCCGGCGGACCTGGTGGGCGGGCACGGCACCCTCGACGCGGCGGCGCTCGCGGGCGCCTGGCCGACCCGGGCCGCGCTGGCGGGCAAGTTCCTCGTCGACCTGATACCCGGCACGGTCGAGGAGAGCAACCCGTTCGACAGCCTGTGGACCGACAAGGAGTACGCGACCCGGCTGCGGAACCTCGCCGCCGCCGGAACGCTGTCCCAGGCGACCGCGTTCCCCGCCGTGCACGGCGCCGCGGCGGCCGACCCGCGGACCTCCCGCTACCCGGACGCGACGCTCAGGCCGTGGTTCGTGTTCTTCGACGGTGACGCCGCCGCCTATGTGGACGGCGGGATCGACACCGCCTGGTACGACAACAGGCACTACATCGTGGTGATGACGGACGTGAACAAGGTGGCGCCCGCCATCGACGGCACCCATCCGACGGAGGCCGAGGCGCGGGCCAAGGCCGCGCAGGTCGCCGCCCGTCACGGCAGCCTGGTGACCGCCGACTGGTACGCGCTGCCGTCCGTACTGTCCTCGGTGTACCCGCGCGGCTGACCCGCTTCCGGATCCGCCACGGTGGTGAGCGGCGCGGCCGGCACGTCCCGCAGCGCGTACAGCGCGAGGGCGGCCGCCGCGGCGCACACCACCGCGGCGCCGATGGCGGCGGCGTGCAGTCCGCCGACGAACGCGTCGCGCGCAGCGCCCAGTACGGCGTCACCGGTCCGGCCGGGCAGCAGCGCGGCCGCCGCCTGGGCGCTGCCCAGGGTCTCACGGACGGTGTGCAGCGCGTCGGGCGACAGTCCCGGCGGCAGGGCGTCCGTGATGTCCCGGCGGTAGACGGCGTTGCCGATGCTGCCCAGCACCGCCATGCCGAGCGCGCCGCCGAGTTCGGTGGCCGACTCCAGCAGGGCCGAGGCGGAACCCGCCCGCTCGGGCGGTGCGACGCCGATGACCATCTCGGTGACCAGCGCCATCACCAGGACCAGCCCGGCGGCGTAGCCGCTCGACGCCACCAGCAGCCACCACAGCGGGGTGTCCGTCCCCACCAGGGTCAGGGCGGAGAACCCGGCGGCGGCCAGCAGGAACCCGGCGCACATGATGACGGCCCGGTCGACTCCGCGCCCGGCGAGACCGGGTGCCAGCGGAGCGGTCGCGCCGACCACGAAGGACGGCACCAGCGCCCACAGCGCGGCCCGCAGCGGACTCATGCCGAGCACCGACTGCAGGTACTGCGTCAGGAAGATGGCGAAGCCCACGGTGGCGAACATGGCCAGGACGTTCACCGCGATGGAGCCGCTGAAGGCGCGCCGGCGGAACAGCGTGAGGTCGATCAGCGGGTCGGGGCGGCGGCGCTGGCGGTGGACGAAGACCGCGCCGAGCAGCAGGCCGGCCACGACGGCCAGCACCGGCACCGGCGCGTAACCGTCCCTGGCCAGCTCCTTGATGCCGTAGATCACCGGCAGCAGGGTGCCCATGGACAGGACCGCGCTCGGCAGGTCGAAGCGGCCGGGGCGCGGGTGCTTGAACTCCGGCAGCAGCAGCGGCGCCAGGATCAGCAGCAGGACCATCGCCGGGATGTTGATCAGGAAGACCGATCCCCACCAGAAGTGCTCCAGCAGGATTCCGCTGAGGACCGGTCCGATGGCGATGCCGCCCGCCATGGCTCCCGACCAGATGCCGATCGCCGTGGCGCGCTGCTTCGCGTCGTGGAACAGGTTGCGGATCAGCGCCAGGGTCGAGGGCATCAGGGTCGCGCCGCCGATGCCGAGCAGCGAGCGGGCCGCGATGAGCGCCCCGGCGCTGGGCGAGTACGCGGCGAGCAGGGACGCCGCACCGAACGCGGTGGCGCCCATGAGCAGCAGCTTGCGGCGGCCGATCCGGTCGCCGAGGGAGCCCATCGTGATGAGCAGCCCGGCCAGGACGAAACCGTAGATGTCGAAGATCCACAGTTGTTGGGTGCCGGACGGCTCCAGTTCACGGCTGATGAACGGCACGGCGAAGTACAGCACCGAGACGTCCATCGAGACCAGCAGCAGGGGCAGCAGCAGGATGCTGAATCCGATCCACTCGCGGCGGCCCGCCCGGCGTCCGCCGCTCGCGTCAGGGATGGTCGTTTCTGGCAGTGCGTCCGGCATCTGATGCCTCTCCCCGTCTGGTGCGTACACTGTATTTCCAACACCGTACACGCCGACCAGCACGCTGCAACAACCCTTGTCCGGCACGGTTTTCGGCACCCACTGCACTAGTTCACCGTGGTAGTGCGGCCGGCCGGCGGGGCCTTCCGGCGGCGTGCCAGGCCGTCCGCCGTGGTCACCCTGCTAGCCTCGGTGGCGTCGGTGCACTAGTACGCTTTGACGCCGTTCCCGCCCGCCGACGAGGGAGATCTCCGTGATCCGGTCCGCCGCCTCCGCGGAACCGCCCTATCTCCGGATCGTCGGCGAGATCCGCCGCCGCATCGCGGCCGGCGAACTGGCCCCGGGCGACCGGGTGCCCTCGACCCGGGGGATCACCCAGGAGTTCGGCGTCGCGATGGCGACCGCCACCAAGGCCCTCACCACCCTGCGCCAGGAAGGCCTGGTCCAGGCGCTGGCCGGCATCGGCACCGTCGTCGCGGAACGCGGCCCCCATTCGTCACCCCCGGCGGCCCGGGCCGCGCAGCCCGCCCGGCCGGTACGGCAGCCGCGTCCGGCCCGTCCGTCCGACGGGGAGCTGACGCGCGAACGGATCGTGCTCGCCGCGATCGCGATCGCCGACGCGGAGGGACTGCAGGCAGCGTCCATGCGCCGGGTCGCCGCCGAGCTCGGCGTGGCCGCGATGGCGCTCTACCGCCATGTGCCGGGCAAGGACGAACTCGTCGTGCTGATGGCCGACGAGGCGGCCGGCCGGGCAGAACTGCCCGAGCCGGGACCGTCCGGCTGGCGGGACCGGCTGGAGCAGGGCACCCGGCTGCAGTGGGAGATGTACCGCCGCCACCCGTGGCTGGCGCAGGTGATGTCGACGACCAGGCCACCGCTGGTGCCCAACGCGATGGCGGTCGTCGAGTGGTCCATGCGCGCACTGGACCACCTCGATCCGGCCGATATGATCCATGTGGCGGTCACGATGGTGAACTACGCCCGGGGCACGGCGGTGAACCTGGAGGCCGAGGCGGAGGCCGAGCACGCCACCGGGATCACCAGCCAGCAGTATCTGGACGCCAACGACGCGGCGATGCGGGCGATCGTGGCGTCGGGCCGGTTCCCCATGTACTCCTCCCTCGCCGGGCGCCACGACCTGGAGATCAGTCTCGACACGATCTTCGAGTTCGGGCTGCGCCGCCTGCTCGACGGCATCGAGGTCTTCGTCACCCGGTAACGGGTCCCCGCCGCCGCATATGCGGCCGTCACAGCACGTGCTTCCGACCCGTGGGTCTCCCATGCGGCCCTTCAACACCCATTTGTGCCATGGATCTAGCTCTTCCTTGCAATCGATCGTCGCAATATTGCGCTGACTTATGGACTTGCTGCAGGGGTGCTCGTAGTCTCTCCCACGCCCGGCCGAAACCCCCACGACACGTGCCCGAAGCGCAGCCGCAACGCGCGCCTCCCGCCCCCCACCTTCGACCTGCAAGGACGTGCCTCTGTGATGCATGCACCCCCAAGTCCCCGCCTCAGGCGCAGTACCACCGCGATCGTCTCGCTCGTCGTCAGCGCGGCCGCCGCACTCACCGGAGTGGGCCTCGCCACCGCGCCCGCCGCGCACGCGGCGGGCGTCGCCGCGCTGTCCCCCCTGGATGTTCCGAACCGTGGCGCGGTCGTGCCGTTCAAGGAGCAGGAGGCGGAGTACGCCGCCACCAACGGCACGGTGATCGGGCCGGACCGGCTGTACGGCAACCTGCCGTCCGAGGCGCAGGGCCGGCAGGCCGTCACGCTGAACGCGGTCGGGCAGTACGTCGAGTTCACGCTGAGCGCCCCCGCGAACGCCATGTCGTTCCGCTACAGCCTGCCCGACACGTCGAACGGTGCCGGGCGCGACGCGGCCATCGACCTGAAGGTCAACGGCTCCACGCTGAAGAGCGTGCCGGTGACCTCCAAGTACAGCTGGTACTACGGCGGCTATCCGTTCAACAACAACCCGGGCGACACCAACCCGCACCACTTCTACGACGAGACCCGGACCCTGCTCGGCTCGACGCTGCCGGCCGGGACGAAGATCCGGCTGCAGGTGGCCTCGACCGCCGCCTCCCCCACCTTCACCATCGACCTGGCCGACTTCGAGCAGGTCGCGGCCCCGATAGCCAAGCCGGCCGGCGCGCTCGACGTGGTCGCCGACTTCGGCGCGGACCCGACCGGCGCCGCCGACTCCACCGCCAAGTTCCAGGCGGCGGTCAACGCCGGCCAGGCCCAGGGGAAGACCGTCTACATCCCGCAGGGCAACTTCACGCTCTACGACCATGTGGTCGTCGACGGCGTCACCCTGGCCGGCGCGGGGCCGTGGTACAGCGTGCTCGGCGGGCGCGACCCGGTGAACCGCAACCGCGCCGCGGGCATCTACGGCAAGTACGTCCCCGGTGGCGGCTACACCGGCGGGGTCCGGCCGCAGGAGGCCAACGGGCCGAGCCGGAACGTCACCCTCAAGGACTTCGCCATCATCGGCGACATCCGCGAGCGCTCGGACGACGACCAGGTCAACGGCCTCGGCGGCGCGATGTCCAACTCCGTGGTCGACGACCTGTGGATCCAGCACACCAAGGTCGGCGCCTGGATGGACGGCCCGATGGACAACTTCACCATCAAGAACAGCCGCATCCTGGACCAGACCGCGGACGGCGTGAACTTCCACACCGGGGTGACCAACTCCACGGTCACCAACACCTTCCTGCGCAACCTCGGTGACGACGGGCTGGCGTCCTGGCCGGAGCGGGTCCCGAACGTCGGCGACTCCTTCACCCACAACACGGTGATCCTGCCGATCCTGGCGAACAACATCGTCACCTACGGCGGCAAGAACTTCACGATCTCCGACAACGTGATGGCGGACACCATCTCCAACGGCGGCGGCCTGCACATCGCCAACCGCTACCCCGGGGTCAGCTCGGGCAACGGCACCGCCGTCGCGGGCACCATCACCGCGGCCCGCAACACCCTGATCAGAACCGGCAACAGCGACTTCAACTGGAACTTCGGAGTCGGCGCGATCTGGTTCGACGGCCTCAACGAGGCGATCAGCGGCGCGGTCATCAACATCACCGACACCGACATCCTGGACAGCTCCTACGAGGCGATCCAGACCATCGAGGGCGGCGTCAGCGGGGTGAACTTCACCAACATCAACATCGACGGCGCCGGGACCTATGCCATCCAGGCCCAGGTGCAGGCCAACATGAAGTTCACCAATGTCACGGCCAAGCACATCGCCCAGGCCGCCACCCCGATCCACAACTGCGTCGGCCCGAGCTTCGTGATCGTCGACGGCGGCGGGAACTCCGGCTGGAACACCGGTTCCACCTGCACCGGCAACTGGCCCGCCCCGATCTGGACCAACGGCGGCATCCCGTCGGATCCCTCGAACCCGCCGACCACCCCGCCCACGACACCGCCCACCACTCCCCCGACCACCCCGCCGGCCTGCGTCCCGGGCACCGGCAACCTCGCGCAGGGCAAGCCCGTCACCGCCACCAGCGCCAACGGCGCCTACAGCGCGGCGAACGCCGTCGACGGCAACGCCGGCAGCTACTGGGAGAGCAACAACAACGCGTTCCCGCAGTCGCTGACCGTCGACCTCTGCGCGGCCACGAGCGTCGACAGCGTGACGTTCAAGCTGCCGCCGGGCTGGGAGTCGCGCTCGCAGAACATCACGGTCCTCGGCTCCGCCGACGGATCGAACTTCAGCCAGCTGGCCGCGCCGAAGGCGTACGCCTTCGACCCGGGCGGCGCCAACACCGTCACCGCAGGCTTCACCGCCGCGAATGTGCGCTATGTCCGGGTGACCGTCTCGGCCAACACCGGCTGGCCGGCCGCCCAGCTCTCCGAGCTGGAGGTCCGCCACACCGGTACGACGCCGCCGACGACTCCGCCCACCACACCCCCGACCACCCCGCCGGCCGACAGCAACCTGGCCGCGGGCAAGAACATCAGCGCCACCAGCAGCAACGACGTCTACGCGGCCCGCAACGCCGACGACGGGAACTCCACCAGCTACTGGGAGAGCGCGAGCAACACCTTCCCGCAGTCGCTGACCGTCGACCTGGGCGCGGCCACCGCGGCCGGCCGGATCGTCCTCAAGCTCCCGCCGCCGTCGGCCTGGGCCACCCGCACGCAGACCCTGAGCGTGCTCGGCAGCGCCGACAACTCCTCGTGGAGCACCCTCAAGGGCTCCGCGGGCTACACCTTCAACCCGGCGAGCGGCAACAGCGCCAGCATCACGCTGCCCGCCGGAACCACCACCCGCTATCTGCGGCTGACGTTCACGGCGAACACCGGATGGCCCGCGGGCCAGCTCTCCGAGTTCGAGGTGTACGCCTCCTGACCCCCGCTCCGACGGCCCCGGCCGGCAACCAGCACCACGCCGGCCGGGCCCTCGCGCGTCGTGTCACTTCACGCCAGCCGGTCCACGTCCAGGCGGGCGGTGACGCGCTTGCCGCCGTGGACGCGCTCGGCGGTGACCTGCCGGCACAGCCGGCCGACGATCTCCATCCCGTGACCGCCGATCCGCAGCGGGTCGGGCTCGAAGCGCCGGGGCAGCTGGGAGCTGGTGTCCCAGACCGTGATCTCGACGGCGCCGCCGCAGTAGCCCAGCTCCATCACATACGGCCCCGGGGCGTAGCGTCCGGCGTTGGTCACCAGCTCGCTCACGACCAGCAGGATCTCCTCGGCACGTTCGCCGGGCACCGGGGCGGCGCGGTCCGGGGCGAGGCCGTCGAGGAACGCGGCGGCCGTGTCGCGGGCGGCCGCGATGGTGCCGTCTCTGCCCGAGTAGCGGACCGATCGCCGCAGAGGCTCCGTCACGGTGGTGAGTACATCCAGCATGTGGGGTGAGCCCCTTCTGCCTCGCCGGTCACGTGCTCGTTCTCTTCGCCCTCTGCCCCAGCTGCGGTGTTCCATGCGTGGCGGGAGCCACCGGACGGTCGCCGTCCGGTTCACCGGGGCCGATGCCGGCCCGGCGGGCCGCGCTCTCCAGGGCCCGCACGGCCAGCCACAGCACGCCGATGTCGTCGATCAGGATCGGGTCGGGCAGCAGATCGACCGGGCAGAGGAGATAGGCGATGGCTCCCCAGAACATCGCCTTCCCGGTCAGCGGGACATGGGCGGCCACCAGCAGCCGGCGCACCCGGACCAGGCGCACGGCCAGCCGTACGGCGATGACCAGCATGATCACGACGGCCAGTGCCGCCAGGGTCCATACCAGGGTGGTGTCGCTCATCCGGTCCTCCAGTCGGCGGGCCGGCCCGGCGGGCGCCCGTCCGGAGTCCTGTACCCGCTCCGGCCGGGCCACTCGCCGGTGGCCACCTCAGTGTTCCATGACCGTCCGTCCGCGGCGGCCCCGGTCAGCGGCGGCGCCGGCGGCGGCTGGGGACGGACCATCCGGAGCCGAGTCCCGCCAGGTGGAGGGCGACCAGCACGAGCCCCACGAGCTGGAGGCTGCCGGGTGCGAATACGATGTCCGTCGAGGTTTCGGTCGCGTTGATGATGAAGGCGACCGCGAAGACGACGGCCGCGGCGATGGCGAGCATCCGGACTTCCTTTCCCAAGCTTTTTTGAGCCTCCCGAGCACACCGGAGGTTCACACGATGTCCACAACTGATCGGTCATCCCTGCGTCTTGCCCGCATTCGGCCCTTCAACCGCCGGATGCCCGGCGACCGTGTCCGGATCCGCGGGTCCGGCCGGCCCGGCTGGACCGGCGGTTCCCGGGTATCCGACTGGCAAATCGGCACACCGCCGACTCCGTACTGTTCAGCGAGCACCGTCTCGAGGGGCACCGTTCCACCGGGCAGCGTCCGCTGCGCACCGTTTCACCGAGGAGCCGGAAATGATCGACGAGCAGGCCGTACTGGCCCTGGGGCCCACCGGCGGCAAGCCCGCGGCGGTCGCCCGGGCGACCGGACGCCGGCGGCTGGTCCTGCGGGCGCTGCGCGGCGCGGCCGTCGCCGCCTGGGACGAGGACGCCTCCGAGCGGGCCGCGGCACTCACGTACTACGCCATGCTCGCCCTGTTCCCCACCCTCCTGGTGACGGTCTCGGTGATCGGCCTGGCCGGGACCTCCTCGACCAGCGATCTGATCGCCCAGGTCACGGCAGTGGTGCCGGCCGAGTCGCGGCAGCTCGTCGCGAGCACCATGAAGGACATGGCCCAGGAGCACTCGGCGGCCTGGTTCCTGGCGGCCAGCGGCACGGTGGCGGCGATGTGGTCCGCCTCCAGCTACCTCGCCGTCTTCCGGCGGGCGCTGCACTCGATGTACGGCGTGACCGACCACCGGCCCGCCTGGCGGACCGCGCCGCGCATCGTCATCACCGCGCTGGTGCTGCTCACCCTGCTGGTCTGCAGTGCGGTCACCCTGATGGCGACGGGTCAGCTGGCCCGTCGTGCCGGCCAAGTGCTGGGGATGGACGAGGCGGCGGTGACCAGCTGGAACGTGCTGAAGTGGCCCCTGCTGCTGTGCCTGGCGACGGTGCTGGTCCTGATCCTGTTCCGCTCGGGGCCCGCCAGGTTCCGGCCGCTGCGCGTGATGGCGCCGGGCGGCGCGCTGGCCGTCGTGCTGTGGCTGCTCTCCTCGGTGGGGTTCGCCCTCTACGTCTCCGTCTTCGGGACGTACAGCCGGCTGTACGGGTCGCTGGCCGGGACCGTCGTGTTCCTGGTCTGGCTGTGGGTGTCCCACATCGCGCTGCTCGTCGGCGCGCATTTCAACGCCGAACTGGCCAAGGGGCGCAGCGCCCGGACGGTCTCCGACGACCGGTCAGATCCGCTGTCCGAACAGGTTTCTGAGGGCGCGTAACCCGCACGGGTTCCGCCGTCCGGCCGCTCGCTCCACCGGATGGAGCAGGTCACCGCGCAGAACGGGCGGAAGCGTTCCTACCGTGAACCCATGACTGTTTCCGGTCCTGCCCGCACCCCGTCCCTCTGGTCCCGCGCGGCGGCTCTCACCGCCGTCTGTCTGACCGTCAGCTGCCCGGCCGCCCCGGCGTCCGCCCACGGTGACGACGGCCACGCGCCCGGCCGTACCGTCATCGGCGGCGCGACGCTGGCGCGGCCGGGGGTGCACGTCCTGCCGAAGTCCGGCTCGCCCGCGCTGCCCGCCGGCCTGTCGGCCCTCTCCTGGCTGGTGGCCGACGCGCGCACCGGCCAGGTGCTCGCCGCCAAGGACGCGCACCGCGCGCTGCCGCCGGCCAGCACCCTCAAGACCCTCTTCGCCGTCACCGTCCTGCCGCGCTTCGCGCAGGAGACCACGCACACCGTGACCGAGGACGAGCTGTCCGGCATCGGAGCGGGCAGCAGCCGGGTCGGGGTGCAGGCGGGCCAGACGTACACGGTGGCCGACCTGTGGCGCGGGGTGTTCCTCAGTTCGGGCAACGACGCGGTCCATGTACTGGCCCGGATGAACGGTTCGGTGCCCCTGACGGTCTCCCAGATGCAGGCCAAGGCGCGGATGCTCGGCGCCGACGACACCGAGGTGGTCTCGCCCGACGGGTACGACGCCCCCGGCCAGGTCTCGTCGGCCTACGACCTGACGCTCTTCGCCCGCGCCGGTCTCGCCACCCCGTACTTCGCCGGCTACACCTCCACCGCCACCGCGATGTTCCCGGGCGGCACGGACTCCCGGGGCCGCGAGGTGCCGCCGTTCCAGATCCAGAACACCAACCGCCTGCTGACCGGGGCCGACGGTGTGGGGACGTACCCGGGGATCATCGGGGTGAAGAACGGCTACACCACGAACGCGGGCAACACGCTGATCGCCGCCGCCCAGCGCGGTGACCGCACGCTGATCGCCACGGTGATGAACCCGCAGTCCGGCGTCGCGCAGGCCGTGTACAAGGAGGCCCGCGCCCTGCTGGACTGGGGCTTCGACGCCGCCGGGGTGAACGGCTCGGTCGGCACGCTGAACACCGTCACCCGCGCCGTGCCCGCCTCGGCGCCGCGCCGGCCGGCGGCCGCCGCGCTGGCGCCGGTGATGACCACCGCTCCCGCCTCGCAATCCGCCGCGGCCTGGAACGGCTGGGCCTGGTCCGGCGCCGCGGGCGCCCTGGTGGCGGCCGCCGCCGGTACCGTTTTCGCCCGCCGCCGGTACCTCCGCTCGCGCTGACCGCGATCGGCCGGAAAGAGCGGCACAGGGCTGTTCCCGACGGAATTTCCGGCGGATTTCCCCGACCACCCGAAGCGGCGTGCTACAGTGCGAACAGCACTCGAGTACGCCGCTTCTCGGCGCCGGTGCTTGTTCCACTCCCCGCCGTGGCGAATTCCGTCCTTCAGGACCGGCCGCCCGGCAGTACATCTCCTTCCTTCTCCCTCGCGGGTCGGCAAGCCAGTGGTGCGTGACACGTCCGCACCCTCACTCCGCCCCCGCCGGGACCCTTCTTTGGTATGTCCGTGAAAGGACCCAGCATGACCACCACACTCGAACACCCCCCTGCCAGAACCACCCGCACCACCCTCCCGACGCCGGTCACCGGCGTCCTCGACATCGTCGGCAACCAGGGCTTCCTGCGCACTCGCGGCTACCACCCGGCGCCCGACGACCCGCAGGTGACCACGGCTCAGATCCGCAAGTACGGTCTGCGCAAGGGCGACCTCGTCGACGGCACCACCGAGCGGCCGCGTGCCCTCGGCACCGTCGAACGGATCAACGGCCGTGCGGCCGGCGCTCCCGGCGTCCGCCCGCACTTCGGTGATCTCACCCCCGTCCACCCGCGCGAGCGGCTGCGGCTGGAGACCTCGCCCGGTGTCCTCACCACCCGGCTCGTCGACCTCGTCGCACCGGTCGGCAAAGGCCAGCGCGGGCTCATCGTGGCCCCGCCCAAGACCGGCAAGACCCTGCTCCTGCAGAGCCTGGCCAACTCCGTCGCCGTCAACCACCCCGATGTCCACCTCATGGTCGTCCTCCTGGACGAACGCCCCGAGGAGGTCACCGACATGCGCCGGTCGGTGCGCGGCGAGGTGCTCGCCTCGACGTTCGACCGCCCGGCCAAGGAGCACATCGCCCTCGCCGAACTGGCCGTCGAACGCGCCAAGCGCCTCGTCGAGCTCGGCCAGGACGTGGTGATACTCCTCGACTCGATCACCCGGCTGTGCCGCGCCCACAACAACGCGGCGCCCGGCAACGGCCGCACCCTCAGCGGCGGTGTCGACTCCGCCGCGGTGCAGGCGCCCAAGCGGCTCTTCGGCGCCGCGCGCTGCGCCGAGGAGGGCGGCTCCCTGACCATCCTGGCGACCGCCCTCGTCGACACCGGCTCCCGGGCCGACGACTACTTCTTCGAGGAGCTCAAGGGCACCGGCAACATGGAGCTGCGACTGGACCGCTCGCTCGCCGAGAAGCGGATCTTCCCGGCCATCGACGTGACCCCGTCCGGCACCCGGCGCGAGGAGCTGCTGCTGCCCGGCGCCGAGCTGGCGGCCGTGCGCGGCCTGCGCCGGGCCCTGCAGTCCAGGGACACCCAGCAGACCCTCGAAATACTGCTCGCCCGGATGCGGCAGTCCCCGGACAACGCCACGTTCCTCCAGCAGATCCACCGCACGGTCCCCGGCGCCTGAACACCCGAACACCTGAGCCGACCGTCCGGGCGGTACTCCGGCCGGCTCCCTCCGGCCGTACCCGACCGGAAGACGTTTGGCAGTGAATAATAATTCACCTAATCTGGTGAACGTCTATTCACCTCCCTCACGTCCGATGGAGCGCGCCCCGTGGACTTCCGGAAACGGCTCATGGTCCCCGTCCTGGCATTCGGCGGAATCCTCATGGCGATCATGCAGACCGTCGTGGTGCCGCTCCTGCCCGATCTGCCGCGCCTCACCGGCGCCTCGCCCGCCGGCGTCTCCTGGATGGTGACCGCGACCCTGCTCGCCGGAGCCGTCCTCACCCCCGTTCTGGGCCGGGCCGGCGACATGTACGGCAAGCGCCGCGTGCTGCTGATCGCGCTCGGGCTGATGACCTTCGGTTCCCTGCTGTGCTCCGTGACCTCCGACATCCGGCTGCTGATCGCCGCCCGCGCCCTGCAGGGCGCCGCCGCCGCCGTCGTACCGCTGTCCATCAGCATCCTGCGCGACGAACTGCCCCCGCACCGGACCGGCTCCGCCGTGGCGATGATGAGTTCGACCGTCGGCATCGGCGCCGCCTTCGGGCTGCCGCTGGCCGCCCTGATCGTGCAGTACGCCGACTGGCACGTCATGTTCTGGGCCACCACCGCCCTGGGCGCGCTCGGCCTCGGGCTGGCCTGGTGGGTCGTGCGCGAGTCGCCGATCCGCTCCCCCGGCCGCTTCGACTTCACCGGCGCCGCCGGACTCGCGGCCGGACTCGTCTGTCTGCTGCTGGCGGTCTCCCAGGGCGGCCAGTGGGGCTGGACCAGCCCGGCCGTGCTGGGTCTTGCCGTGGCCTCCGTCGTCATCCTCGCCGGATGGCGGTGGCAGCAACTGCGCGCCACGAGCCCGCTGGTGGACCTGCGGCTGGCCGCCAGCCCGCGCGTCGCGCTGCCGCACATCGCCGCGCTCCTCGCGGGCTTCGCCTTCTACGCCAACTCGCTGGTGACCGCCCAGCTGGTGCAGGCGCCCAAGGAGACCGGCTACGGGCTGGGGCTGTCCATCGTGGCGAGCGGGCTGTGCCTGCTGCCCAGCGGCATCATCATGCTGCTGCTGTCCCCCGTCTCGGCCCGGATATCGGCGGCCCGCGGCCCGAAGTTCACCCTCGCCGCCGGAGCCGTGCTGCTGACCCTCGGCTATGTGCTGCGCATCGCCGACAGCCGGCAGCTGTGGGCGATCATCGTCGGCGCCTCCGTCGTCGCGTCGGGGACCACGCTGGCCTACTCCGCCCTTCCGACGCTGATCCTGCGCGCCGTCCCGGCCGGCCAGACGGCGTCCGCCAACGGCGTCAACGTCCTCATGCGCACCGTCGGCCAGGCCACCTGCAGCGCCGCCGTCGCGGCGATCCTGATCCACCACACGGCGCCGATCGGCGGCCTGCAGATCCCCACGCTGCACGGCTATCTCATCGCCTTCACCATGGCCGGCGGGGTCGCGATCCTCGCCTTCCTCGCGGCGGTGTCGATCCCCGGCGGCCGGCGCGGCACGCCGACACCGCCCGCGCAGCGCTCCGAAGCCGCCGCGGACCCCGCGCTGGAGGGAGCATGAGTCCCATGACGACAGCAGCCCCCGACAGCCGGCGCCGTGACGCCGACGCCACCAAGGCCGCGATCCTGCGCGCCGCCCGCACCATGCTGGGCCGGCGCGCCTACGGCGACATCACCCTCAGGGCCATCGCGGAGCGGGCCGGGGTGAGCGCGCCGCTGATCGTGAAGTACTTCGGCAACAAGGAGAAGCTCTTCGCCCGCATCATCTCCTTCGAGTCCGACGCGGAAGTACTGCTGGACGCCCCGCTGGACGAGCTCGGCCGGCACATGGTCACCCAGGTGCTCACCAGCCAGAACGAACGCGGCATCGACCCCATCCTGCGGATCGTCTTCGCACCGCTGCACTCCGCCGAGGGCCAGGGCGACATCCTGCGCGCCAACTTCCGCGAGCAGGTCATCGCCGGCCTCGCCCGGCGGCTGACCGGTCCGGAGGCCCAGCTGCGGGCCGAACTCACCGTCGGCATGCTGCTGGGCCTCGGCGCCGTCTACGGGATCGCGCGCGGCGAGGCGGTCCGCGCGATGACCGTGCCGGCCCTCGTCGAGCGCTGCGCCCCCGCGCTGCAGGAGCTCATCACTCCGGCCGGAAACCCGTTGGCTCCCGCCGCCCGGTAACGGTGAGGATGGTCGGGTGGACCCTACGACGATCGAGCAGTTCCTCGACAACGGCTTCATCAGGATCGAACGGGCCTTCTCCGAGGAGACCGCGCGGGCCTGCGCGGAACTGCTCTGGGCGAAGACCGGCACCGATCCGGACGACCCGGCCTCGTGGACGGAACCGGTGCACTGGGTCTCCGACATGTCGGACGCCCCCTTCGTGGAGGCCGCCAACACCCCGGTCCTGCACGACGCGTTCGATCATCTGGTCGGCCCCGGCCGCTGGGTTCCGCGGCCCTCGCTGGGCTCCTTCCCGCTCCGCTTCCCGCACCCGCGGGAGCCCGACGACGCCGGCTGGCACATCGAGGGCAGCTACTACCGCGAGGGCGAGAAGTGGCCGTTCGCCAACCTCCGTTCCGAGGGCCGGGCGCTGCTGATGCTGTTCCTCTTCAGCGAGACCGGCCCCGAGGACGCGCCGACCCGGATCCGGGTCGGCTCGCACCTGGACGTCCCGCAGGTCCTGCTGCCGTACGGCGAGGAGGGAGCGTCGATCCTGGAGATGGCCCCGCGGATCGACGAGGTGAGCGCGCACCGGCCGGTCGCGCTGGCCACCGGCAGCCCCGGGGACGTCTATCTGTGTCATCCCTTCCTGGTGCACGCGGCCCAGCCGCACCACGGCAGCCGCCCCCGGTTCATGGCGCAGCCCCCGCTGTTTCCGGCGGTCCACTACGAGCTGGAACGGTCCAACGGCGCCTACTGCCCGGTGGAGACCGCGATCCGGCGGGGCCTGGAGGGGTCCCGCGGCATCGGCGGCGGCCGGACCGTTGGATAGCGTTCAGGGCATGTTGCACGGGCGTACCGAGGAGCGGGCGGCGGTCGGGGAGCTGCTGGCCGGTGCCAGGGCGGGCCGCAGCGGGGTGCTGGTGCTGCGCGGCGACGCCGGCATCGGGAAGACGGCGCTGCTCGACGACACGGTCGACGCGGCCGGCGGGATGACCGTCGTCCGTGGCTCCGGCATCGAGTTCGAGGCCGAACTGCCCTTCGCCGGGCTCCAGTTGCTGCTGCTCCCCGCGATGGGTTCGCTGGGCGCGCTGCCCGGACCCCAACGGCTCGCGCTGGAGGCGGCGTTCGGGATGACCGTCGCGGCGGCCCCCGACCCGATGTTCGTCGGGCTCGCCGTGCTGTCCCTGCTCTCCGCGCACTCGGGCGACGGGCCGCTGCTGTGCGTCGTGGACGACGCGCAGTGGCTGGACCGGGTGTCCGCCGACGCGCTGATGTTCGCCGCCCGGCGGCTCCACTCCGAGGGGATCGCCCTGGTCTTCGCGGCGCGGGACGGCGAGGGCACGTTCCCCGCCCCCGGCCTTCCCGAACTGCGGCTGGGCGGGCTGTCGCCGGTGTCGGCGGGGGCCCTGCTCGCGCTGCACGGCGCCGAGCTGTCCCCCACCGTCCGCCACCGCGTCCTCACCGAGGCCCAGGGCAATCCGCTGGCGCTGCTGGAACTGCCGGTCGCGTTCCAGGCGGAGCGCCCCGACGGCCGTTTCCGGCCGGGCGCGCTGCCGCTCACCAGCCGTCTGCACATGGCGTTCCACGGCCGGGTCAGCCATCTGCCGGCCGCCACCCAGCTGCTGCTGCTCGTCGCGGCGGCCGAGCACACCGGCGATCTGCGGGCGATCCTGCGGGCGGCCGGGGCGCTGGGCGCCGGCGCGGCGGATCTGCCGCCCGCCCAGGAGGGCGGTCTGATCCGGCTGGACGACGACCGGCTGCGCTTCCGCCATCCGCTGGTCCGGGCCGCGGTCTACCAGCGCGCCCCGCTGGCCGACCGGCTGACCGTGCATCAGGCACTGGCCGCGATTCTGGACGCCCCGCAGGACGCGGACCGCAGGGCCTGGCATCTGGCGGCCGCCGCGACCGGCCCCGACGAGACGGCGGCCACCGCGCTGGAGGACACCGCGGGACGGGCCAGGGACCGCAGCGGTTACGGAGCGGCCGCTCTCGCCTTCGAACGGGCCGCCCGCCTCAGTACCGACCCCGGGGCCGCGACCCGGCGGCTCGTCCTGGCGGCCGAGGCGGCCTCCGAGGCCGGTGAGCTCGACCGGGCCCGCGACTTCGCCGAGCAGGCCGCGCGCCGGACCGGCGATCCCGCGCTGACGGCCCGGCTGCTCCATGTCCGGGCCCTGGCGGACTTCCTGAGCGGCTCCTTCCCCACCGCGCACCGGCTGCTGACCGACGGCGCCCGGCACGCGGCCGCCGCCGATCCGCAGCGCGCCGCGCGGATGCTCATGCAGGCCGCCCACACGGCCTGGTACCTCGGTGAACAGGACGTCGCGGACACCGTGGCGCGGCTGGACGCGCTGGTACTGCCGGCGACGGATCCCGTGACGCCGGTGGCCCGCTTCATCACCGCCGCTCTCGGCCCGCCGGCCGCCGGCGGCCCGCCGGACCTGACCGCCGCCGTCACCGCCGCCCGCGCCGCCGGGTCCCGTGATCCGCGCGACCTGATTTTGCTGTGCGGCGCCGGGCTGGCCGTCGGGCAGGACGACGAGGCCCATGAACTGGCCGCCGCGCTCACCGCCGAGAGCCGCGACCGGGGTGGCATCGGCCGGCTGCCGACGGTGCTCTTCTTCATGGCCGAGGCGGAGGTGTTCGCGGGCCGGCACCGTGACGCGCTGGCCACCGCCGAGGAGGCGCTGCGGATCGCCGGGGACACCGGACAGCAGCAGTGGACCAGCCAGTTCAGCAGCGTGCTGGCGTATCTGGCGGCCGTCGAGGGGGACGACGAGCGCTGCCGGAAGTACTCCGACGACGCGCTCGCCGTCGTCGCCGGCGCGGCGATGCCGCCCGGCGCGCCCTGGTCGTACTGGGCGCAGGGCATGCTCGATCTGGGCCTGGGCCGCGCGCAGTCGGCGCTGGACGGGCTGGAGCGGCTCACCCATGAGCCGCTGCGGCACCACTTCTGCGCCACCCGCAGCACCCCCGACCTGGTCGAGGCGGCCGTCCGGCTGGGTCTCGGCCCGCGCGCCGCCGGGCCGTTCGCCCGCTTCGAACGCTGGGCGGCCCGCTCCCGGCAGCCCTGGTCCGACGCGCTGGTGCTGCGCTGCCGGGCGCTGCTCGCCGCCGACTCCGAGGCCGAGACGCACTTCACGGCCGCGCTGAAACTCCATGACGAGCACCGCCGTCCGCTGGAGCACGCCCGCACCGCGCTGCTGTACGGCGAATGGCTGCGCCGTGCCCGCCGCAAGAGCGAGGCGCGCGGCCAGTTGCAGGCGGCGCTCGACGTGTTCGAGCGGCTGGGTACCCGGCCGTGGGCTGACCGGGCGCGCAGCGAACTCGGGGCGGCCGGCTCGGTCGCCCCGCGGAGCCGGGAGCCGGGCGTGCTCGCGGGGCTGACGCCGCAGGAGCTGCAGATCGCCCGGCTCGCCGGGCAGGGCATGTCCAACCGGGACATCGCGGCCCGGCTGTTCCTCAGCCCGCGCACCGTCGGCTACCACCTGTACAAGGCGTACCCGAAGCTCGGGATCGCCTCCCGCGGCGAACTCGCCGCCCTTTTCGAGTGATCGCCCCCGGAGCGGGGCAGGTCGGGAGATGCTGACCGGATGAACGCACCTGATCAGGCTCGGAGAACACCGGGAAGTGTGCTGGCCCTCCACGTCGACGATGTGCCCACCACCGAGATCGGCCCCGGCATCCTGCTGCGCGAACTGCCCGGCCCGGCCCCGTTCACCTTCTGGGTGGTGGACTTCGAACCCGGCTCCCGGTGGCCCGGCGTCGATGTGCACGAGACGGTCGGCGAGGGCTACTTCGTGGCCGAGGGCGAGGTCATCGAGGGCGACCTGCGGCACGGCCCCGGCACCTACGTCCTGCTCGAACAGGGCTCCAGCCACCGACCGCGGTCCGAGACCGGGGCGCGGGTGTTCGGCTACAACCACCCCGCCGGCTGACCGCGCACCGGTTCGGGTACGGGTACCGATCCGGGGCGGAACGCGGAAGTGCCCGCCCGTCCCGGGTCAGTTCCAGGACAGGCGGGCACTGCGCGTCTCACGAGGCGCGCGCGTTCACGCGCGGCGTCGCGGGACGGGTCAGACGGTCACGCCGTGCTCGTTCAGGTACGCGACCGGGTCGATGTCCGAGCCGTAGTCGGGACCGGTACGGATCTCGAAGTGCAGGTGCGGGCCGGTCACGTTGCCGGTCGCGCCGGACAGGCCGATCTGCTGGCCCTCGGTGACGGTCTCGCCGGCCGAGACGGACAGCGAGGACAGGTGCGCGTACTGCGAGTACTTGCCGTCGCTGTGCTGGATGACGACCTGGTTGCCGTACGCGCCGCCGTCGCCCGCGGAGATGACGGTGCCGGCGGCGATCGCCTTCACCGTGGTGCCGGTCGACACGACGAAGTCCACACCGGTGTGGTAACCGCTGGACCAGCTGGAACCGGACTGGTGGTACGGGGTGCCGATGCTGGCGCCCGAGACCGGGAGGGTGTAGCCGGAGGAGGAGCTCGCGGCGGCGGGGGCCTTGTCGGCGGAGGACGAGGACTTCGCGGTCGACTCGCTCTTGGCCGGGGCCTTCTTCGCCGGGGCCTTCTTCGTCTCCGTCTTCGTCTCCGTGGACGCCTTCGGGGACGCCTTCGGCGCCGGGTCGGCGGACGGGGCGGAGTTCGACGGCACGGCCTTGGAGCCCAGGGCCAGGGTCTGGCCCGGGAAGATCAGGTCCGGGTTGCCGCCGACGGTCTGCTTGTTGTCGGCGTACAGCTTCTGCCAGCCGCCGTTGACGTGGTGCACGTCGGCGATCTTCGACAGGCTGTCCCCGCCGACCACCTTGTACGTGTCGGCGGTCTTCGCCGGAGCGGCCTTGGCGGCCGGGGCGGCGTGCGCCGGGGCGGAGGCGGCGGCGTTCGCGGCGGTCACGTGCGTGTCAGCGGCGAAGGCGTTCGACGACATCGCCAGCGGCAGCGCGAGCGCGGCGCCACCGGTGCCGGCCGCGACGCAGATCCTGGTGAGCCGGCTCATACGGCCAATACGGTGCTTTCCCTTTGCGGGCATGGGGGAGTTCCTCTCCTACGCCGGCGAGGTGAGCTGTCGGGTTCGGGCTGGAGCTGCCCGGTCGCGGCATGCGCCATTGACGGCGCGGCCTGTTGCGACTTCACCCCAAGCCGTTCCCGATCTTCGGGAACGGCACTTACCTGGGTCCCCCGCTCCTGCCGTAGAAGTTTGGTGTTCAAAGCACCGGGCAGCGGCAGGACTAGGCGTTCCACCCGGTGGGATCCTGCGAGCATTTGACCCGCAGGAGAGCGAAGCTAGGCGAACTCCCGACGACAGGGCAACATTCGGGCATGAGCCGCATATCACGTGCGGAGCCGCCCGCGCATTTCGGTGACCCTGAGTCGTTCCGCCCGTTCTGTACGTGTGCGATTTCTTCACTTTCAGTGAAGCGACACACTGAAGGCGTAATAAAAGACGTATGTCGGGAACGCACCGTGGAGAAGGCGGCAGCTCTGCGTATCACACGCGTGAGCCCGCTCACTCGGCGGGCCGGGTGTGAGCGCGGTCACGTGCCGAGCGGTGCCCGATCCCGCCCCTGGACCTGCCCGGCGAACTGCCCCGAGGCGTGCCCCGGGCGGATCCGGGGGTCGAGGACGCGGCTGAGGCGGTAGGCCGCGACCCGGAAGCCCACCGCGGGCCAGTGCCCCGCCGCCAGCGGCGAAGCGGAGTGCCAGCGGGCGCCGATGTGCCGGTACTCGTGGTCGTACGCCCAGGCCGCCGCGGTGGCGAGCAGAATCCGGCTGACGCCCTCGCCCCGCGCGGACGGCTCGACGTACGCCTCGGCCAGCTCCACGCAGCCGTCCGGGGTGACCGGGCCGGCCGGGGACGGGGCGAGCAGCACCATGCCGATCTCCTCACCGCCGCGGCCGGCGATCCAGGCCGCGCAGCGGGGGTCGGAGAGCGTGTCGGTGTAGCGGGTGCGCATCGCGGCGAGGGCGGCGTCGGACTGCGGCAGGAACATGGCCGACTCCCGCTGGTAGCGGGCCGACTCCGCGGCCATCCGGCCGATCTGCGGCAGATCGCCGGGGCCGGCCCGGCGGATGCTCAGCCCGTCCACCCCGCGCGGCTGCCGGCCGCGGGGCTTGACCGCCATCAGCCCGTACATCTCCTCGAAGCCGAAGCCCAGTTGGCACCAGTCCATCGCGGCGGTCCCGGACGCCGGCAGTTCGACGTAGTGGACCAGTCGCCGCTGGGCGACGAGCCGGGCGGCCGCCTCGGCGTACAGGGCGAGCAGCGCGGCGTTGTCGCGCTGCCCCGGCGCGGGTGCGTGCCCGCCGTGCCGGACCACCGCGGAGCGCGGGTGACTGCGGAGCGCGCCGGGTGTGTCCTCGGCGAGGTCGAGCGGGGAGGCCGCGAGATAGCCGGCGGGCCTGCCGCCGCTGTCCCGGGCGAAGTAGGCCTCGGTGTCCGGTTCCGCGAGCAGTCTTCCGAGCAGTTCCTGACCGGTGGGGGCGCCCGGCGGCCGGCTCTTGCGGGAGTGTCCGGACCAGCGGTCGTACAGGGCGGCGGCCTCGGGTATGTGCTCGGCGCTCATCGGCGCGATCGCGAAGGTCATGGTGGTGGGCGACGCTAGCCGTCCGCGTGGTCCGGCGGCAAGGGATGTCCGCTCCACGCCGGGTGCCGGGGGTCGTCGGCGTGCACCAGGACGTCCGCGGCCTCCGCCGGACGGACCTCGTCGGCGTACCGCCCGAAGGCGGGGAGTGTCCAGTGCTCTTCGTCCGGGGTGCGCCGGGCCAGGGCCGCCGGGGAGAGCCGCAGATGGACCGTCAGGTCCAGGTCGAGCCCCTGGCCGAGCAGGAGTTGACCGTCCAGCAGCAGGACGCCGCCGGGCGGCAGTTCGACGTAGCCGGCCCGGGTCGCGCGGTCGGTGGCCGCGTCCCACAGCGAGGGCAGCACCCGGCCGCTGCCGCCGGGCGCCAGCGGGTCGAGGACCTCACGGCGCAGCGCTCCGGTGTCCAGCCACAGGTCGTAGTACGCGTCGGAGTCCTCGCGGCCGTACTCGAAGCGCAGCGAGGCCGGCCGCCAGAAGTCCGCGGCACGCACCCGCAGGACGCGGTGGCCGCGGGCGGGCAGCTCACCGGCGAGCGCGTCCGCCAGGGCGGCCGGCGCGGCGGCCGGGGCGCCGTCGACGGCCACCCGCAGCCACGGCCTGGCGGCCGTCGGAGTGAGGCCGGCCACCCGGTCGGCGAGGGTCCCGGCCAGCCGGGGCCAGGTGATCGGAGTCAGCCGCATGGGCGGCATCGTCGCATACGCGGCGCCACGCCCTGGCCCTGGATCGGCGGGGTCACTCGGCCGTCCGGGCGACTTGGCTGCGCCATCGGCGTGACGGCGGACATGACCCGCGGCGGGCCCGGCAATGATCGCGCCGAGATCGCTCCGGCGGGCTTCCGGAACGACCATCCGGGGGAAATTTCCTACAAATCACCCATTTACCACTTTCCAGTACCCATTACTTTTTGTGAGCCTGGAAGAACTCATGGTGACCGTCCCCATCACCCAGGAGAAAGCCCAATGATCCTGTCTATCTCAGGCGTCGTTCTGCTCGGCGTCATCGCGTTCCTGTTCTTCCGCAAGGACGGACTGAAGGTCTCCCACCTTCTCGTCTGCGCCCTCTTCGGCTTCTACCTCGCGGGCACCGGCATCGCCCCGAGCATCAAGGCCGGCGGAGCCAGCCTTGCGAGCCTGCTGGGCGGGATCAAGATCTAGCGGGGCCGTCTACGACGGCAGCCCCAGGGCCCGGGGCCGCATGCCGGCGCTCCGGGCCCCATCTCGTCACCCACGACCCGCCACCCTCCCGCGAACCCACCCACTGGAGCATCCGTGGCCAGGCGCCCCCTCCCCAGCATCCTGAGCAGCAGGCCGTCGTTCGCGACCATCGTGAACAGCCGGCCGTCGCTCGCGCGCAGCCGCGAACTCGCGCGGACCGCCGCCGACAGTGCCACCGACGTGCTCCATCCGCTGATCACCATCACCCGGGGCATGCGCATGCAGGCCGGCTGGGCCCGCAGCTGGTGGGCCCGCACCCCCAAGGACCGGCGCGGCCCGGCACTGCTGCTCTGCGCCGCCGCGATCGTCGTCGTCGCGCTGATGCCTTACGGCCCGCTGCTGGCGCTGGGCGCACTGCTGGCCTGCGCGGGCTGGATGGGCCGCGACCGCACCGCACCGGCGCCGACCGGACCCAGCGAGGCCGAGTCCGGGAAGCTCCAGGCGCTGTACGAGGCGCTGGTGCCCTATCTGTCCGACCCCGACGACCCGGCCCCGCTGTACGCACGCGACGGCGGCTGGGACAGCGCCTTCACCGAGTACACCTTCGAGGAGGGCCGGCTGGCCCGGCTGCATCTGCGCTACCCGGCGTACTTCACCGACGGCGAGGCCACGGCGCGGTCCCGCGTCGAACAGCTGCTGCACGCCAAGGCGGGGCGCGGCCGCGAGTACCGCTTCGACTGGAACGAGGAGGAGAACCACCTCACCCTCACCGCGCTGGGGCCGCTGTCCACCGGCATCACCGCCCAGCGCTTCGTCACCGCGCCCGGCGAGACCGTCCTCGGCTTCACCGACTCCGAAGCCGTCCAGCGCACCGTTCCGGTCGCCGACGGGGACGAGGTCCGCGACGCCCCGGCCGTCGTCTGGCGGACCGGGCCGCGCGCCACCGAGCCGCATCTGCTGGCACTGGGCCGGCCGGGCACCGGCACGACCAGCCTGCTGCGGTCGATCGCCCTGCAGGCGCTGTGCCACGGCGATGTCGTGGTCATCGACGGCAGCGGCAGCGGTGAGTACGCCTGCCTCGTCGGACGTCCGGGGGTGCTGGCCGTCGAGAGCGGTCTGGCCGGGACCTGCGCCACCCTCGAATGGGCGGCGCACGAAACGGAACGGCGGCTGATCGCCGTCAACCGGGCCCGCCAGGCCGGGCATCCGGCACCGGAGGACACCCGCCGCCCGCTGTGGATCCTCGTCGACCGGCCCACCGCGCTCACCCAGCTCGCCCACGCCGAGGGCCGCCCCGACCCGCAGCTGCTGCTGGACGTCCCGCTGCGACACGGACGCACCGCCAACGTGGCGGTGGCCGTCGCCGACCAGGTCGACGCCGCCGAGGTACTGACCCCGGCCGTCATCACCCACACCCGCGCCCGCGTCCTGCTCGGCGCACTCGACCCCGAGCACGCGCGGGCCGTCCTCGGCGCCCCGCAGTGCACCACCTCGGCGGCCGAGGTCCCGGCCGGCCGCGGCTACGCCCGGCTCGGCACCGGCCCGGTGCTGCGACTGCAGGTCCCGGCCACCCCCGACCCGTACGACGAGGAGACCGGCGAGGCCGACCGCGAGGCCGTCCTGGCCCTGCTGCCCCTGGTCGACGCCCCCGCCGACGCCCTGGAGCACGAACCGGAGCAGGAACCGGAGCAGCACGCACCGGAGCGGGAGCCCGGCCGGGAACCGCTGCCGCAGCCGCTGATCCGCCGGACGGCGGACCTGGAGCGCTGACGCTCCGCGCCGGAGCGGTCCGGGTCCAGGTCCGGGTCCGGTGCCCGCCGGACCCGGATCCTGCGGTCAGGCCACGAAGAGGCCGGCGCCCTCGGCGTCGGAGCCGCCGCCGGAGCGGACGATGTGGGCGGCGGCGGCCAGCCGGGAGACGGCCTCCTCGGCGGTGGCCCCGCCGACCGTGAACGGCAGCCGCACATAGGACTCGAAGGCCCCGTCGACACCGAACCGGGGCCCGGACGGAACACGGACGCCGAGGCGTTCGCCCGCCACCGCGAGCCGGGAGCCCGACACGTCGCCGGTCCGCACCCACATCGTCATACCGCCGGCCGGCACGGTGAACTCCCAGTCCGGGGTCTGCTCGCGCAGCGCCGCCACCAGGTCGTCACGGTGCCCCGCGGCGCGGGCGCGGCGGGTGCCGACGGCCTGGTCCCAGCCGCCGCCACGCAGCAGCCAGGCCACGGCGAGCTGGTCGACGACGGGGGATCCGAGGTCCAGATAGGCGCGGGCGGAGACCAGCCGGCGGACGACGTCGGGCGCCGCCCGGACCCAGCCGATCCGCAGTCCCGCCCAGATCGCCTTGCTCGCGGAGCCGACCGTGATCACCGTGCCGCCCCGGTCGAACGCGGCCATCGGCCGCGGCACGGTCGTGTCCGGGTCCAGCACGAGCTCCGCCATCGTCTCGTCCGCGACGACCACCGTCCCCGAGGCACGGGCCGTCTCGACCAGGGCGCGGCGCTGCTCGTCGCCGACCAGGGTGCCGGTCGGGTTGTGGAAGTCGGGCATGACGTAGGCCATCCGCGGCGCCGCGTCGCGCAGCACCCGCTGCCAGGCGTCGATGTCCCAGCCGCCGAGGTTGTCGCGCATGGCCACCGGCACCAGCCGGGCGCCGGTCTCGCGGAACAGCTCCAGCACGTTGGCGTAGCTCGGGGACTCCACCGCGACCCGTTCACCGAGCCCGACGAGCCGCCGGGCCGCCGCGGCGATGGCGCCCATGGCACCGGTGGTGACCATGATCTGCTCGGGCATGGTGGGGACCCCACGGGCGGTGTAGCGGTCGGCGATCGCCTCGCGCAGCACCGGGAGTCCGGCGGGGAAGTCGCCGTGGGTGGCCGCGTAGGCCGGGAGTTCGGCCAGGGCGCCCTCCATCGCGCGGGTCAGCCACGGCTCGGGGGCGGGCAGGGCCGCGCAGCCGAGGTCGATGACGGTGCCCGCGGAGTCCGGCGGGAGCGGGTCGAGGATCCGGCTCGGCAGCGCGTGGCCCTCCGGTATGGCGGTCCAGCTGCCGGCGCCCCGCCGGGAACGGGCGAACCCCTCGGCGCGCAGCGTCTCGTACGCGGCGGCGACGGTGGTGCGGCTGACACCCAGCGCGAGCGCGAGCTCCCGCTCGGCGGGCAGCCGGGCGGCGACCGGTACCCGGCCTTCGAGCACCAGCAGCCGTACGCCGTCGGCGAGTCCGCGGTACGCGGGTACGCGACGGCCACCGGCACCGGGGGCCGGCCGGGGTTCGAGCAGCCGGGCGAGCGGCGCCGCTCCTACCGATGCAGTCCACTGCGACATGGAATTCAGTCCACCTTTCGCGGATTGGCTGTGGCGGTCACCCACATCCATGCCACAGAGTGCCACGCATCTTGCCACCTTCACCAGGGGGGTCACCGTGCACACCGGTCGCCGCATCGTCCATCTCTACGCCGGTCTGGTGCTGTACGGCGCCAGCGACGGCCTCCTGGTCGGCGCCGGTCTCGGCCTGGACCCGTGGGACGTCTTCCACCAGGGGATATCCGATCATTCCGGGCTGAGCATCGGCATGGTGTCGATCGTGGTGGGGGCGGCGGTGCTGCTGCTGTGGTGGCCGCTGCGGCAGCGGCCCGGCCTGGGCACCGTGTCCAACGTCTTCATCGTAGGACTGGCCATGGACGGCACGCTGCGGCTGCTGCCGGAGGTCCACGCGCTCGGCGTCCGGATCCCGCTGCTGGTGGCGGCGATCGTGCTCAACGGAGTGGCGACCGGCCTCTACATAACGGCACGCTTCGGACCCGGCCCGCGCGACGGGCTGATGACCGGACTGCACCGCAGGACGGGCCGGTCGATCCGGCTGGTCCGCACCGGCATCGAGCTGACGGTGCTGGCCGTCGGCTTCCTGCTGGGCGGCAGCGTCGGGGTGGGCACCGTGCTGTACGCGGTGGCGATCGGGCCGCTGGCCCAGTACTTCCTGCGCTTCTTCGAGATCCCGCAGCCGGCCGCACCGCCTGAGCCGGCTCCGGTCACCCCGCCGGAGCCGGAACGCTCGCCGGCCGTCGCGGCCTGCGGGGACCGCCCGGTGGCCGGGGCCGCCGCGGACCCGGCCATACTGCCGTAGGTGAGCGCACCTCCCCCTCCCCCGGTCCACCCGTACCTGGACCATCCGGCACCCCTCGCCTTCGCCCATCGCGGAGGTGCGGCGGACGGCCTGGAGAACACCCTGACGGCCTTCCGCCGTGCCGTCGACCTCGGCTACCGCTATCTGGAGACCGACGTCCATCTGACGTCGGACGGCGTACTGGTCGCCTTCCACGACGCGACCCTGGACCGGGTCACCGACGCGCGCGGCGCCATCGCCGGACGGCCCTGGAGCGAGGTCTCCCGGGCCCGGGTCGCGGGCCGTGAGCCGGTCTCCACGTTCGCGGAGCTGCTGGCGGCCTTTCCCGGTGCCCGGTGGAACGTGGACGTGAAGGCGGAGGCCGCCGCCGGCCCGCTGCTCGACGCGATCCGCACGGCGGACGCCTGGGACCGGGTGTGCGCCGGATCGTTCTCCGAGGCCCGGGTGGCCCGGCTGCGGGCGCTCGCCGGACCCCGGCTGGCCACCTCGCTGGGCACCCGGGGGGTCGCGGGCCTGCGGCTGCGCTCGTACGGCGGCCGGCCGCTGGAGCGGCTGCCCGCGCGGCTGCTCGACGCGGCGGTACGGCGCGGCGCGGTCTGCGTCCAGGTGCCGGAGCGCGTCGCGGGCGTTCCGGTGGCGGACCGCAGGTTCATCGACGCCGCGCACCGGCGGGGTCTGCAGGTCCATGTCTGGACGATCAACGACCCCCGGCGGATGACCGCGCTCCTCGACCTCGGAGTGGATGGCATCATGACCGATCACATCGAGGCACTGCGCACGGTGTTGTCCGAGCGGGGGACCTGGTGGACACGGCGGTAACGGAGACGGCGGTCGCGGAGCGCGCCCTGGAGCGGCGCCGCGAGCAGCACGGCTGGTATTTCTACGACTGGGCCAACTCGGTCTTCTCCACGAGTGTGATCACGGTCTTCCTCGGCCCCTATCTCACGGAGGTCGCGAAGGCCGCCTCCGACGCCGACGGCTATGTGCACCCGCTGGGCATCCCGGTGCGGGCGGGCGCGTACTTCGCGTACACGATCTCCGCCTCGGTGCTGCTGTCGGTGCTGGTGATGCCGCTGGCGGGCGCGGTCGCGGACCGTACCGGCCGCAAGAAGCCGCTGATGGGAGCGTTCGCCTATCTGGGCGCGGCGGCGACCGCCGGGATGTTCTTCCTGTCCGGCGACCGCTATCTGCTCGGCGGCGCGCTGCTGATCGTGGCGAACGTCTCGTACGCGGCGTCCGTGGTGCTCTACAACGCCTTCCTGTCGCAGATCGCGGAGCCGCACGAGCGGGACGCCGTGTCGTCGAGGGGCTGGGCCTTCGGGTACGCGGGGGGCGCGCTGATGCTGGTGGCGAACCTCGGGCTATTCCTGGGCCACGACGCCTTCGGCGTGTCCAAGGGGACGGCGGTGCGCATCTGCCTCGCCTCGGCGGGACTGTGGTGGGCGGTGTTCACGGTGGTGCCGCTGCGCCGGCTGCGGGACCGCCCGTCGCCACGCGCCGCCGCCGGCCCGTCCGCCGGCGACGCCGGGTCCGGCGCGCTCGGCCAGGGCTGGCGGCAGCTGGCGGCCACCGCCCGGGACATGCGCCGCTATCCGCTGACGCTCGCCTTCCTGCTGGCGTACCTCGTCTACAACGACGGCATCCAGACGGTGATCTCGCAGGCGTCGGTGTACGGCTCGGAGGAGCTGGGCCTGGAACAGGGCACGCTGATCACCGCCATCCTGCTGGTTCAGGTGCTGGCCGTCGTCGGCGCGCTGGTACTGGGCCGGCTGGCCGCCCGCTACGGGGCCCAGCGCACCGTACTGGCCTCGCTGGCCGCCTGGACCGTCACCATCGGCGCCGGATATTTCCTTCCCGCGGGTGAACCTGTCTGGTTCTTCGCGCTCGCTGCGGCCATCGGGATGGTCCTCGGTGGCAGTCAGGCGCTGTCCCGATCGCTCTTTTCCCACCTGGTGCCGCGGGGCAAGGAGGCCGAGTACTTCTCCGTGTACGAGGTCAGCGACCGGGGAACGAGCTGGCTCGGACCTCTGCTTTTCGGGCTCACGTACCAGCTGACCGGCAGCTATCGTGACGCGATCATCTCGCTGGTGATCTTCTTCGCGGTGGGGTTCGTGCTGCTGGCCCGGGTGCCGGTGCGCGCGGCGGTGGAGGCCGCGGGAAATCGCGTCCCGGACACAATTTAGGTATTGGGGGTCGCGGGCCGGTAGTGTACGCGGTTGTCCCGCCAGGTTGACCGTTACTGCGCGCCAAAGATACCCAAGCGCCGGGTGACATCTGGTAACAGATGTGACAAAACGGTCAATGGTGGGTACAAACAGGGGCGGCACGACGGTAGGAAAAAGCGCGGCGCGCAGCGCCCTCCGAGAAAGGGTGGCGGTGGGCGACGGGCGGGCGCATGTCCCTCAACGGGAATCTTCACCGCCGACCGGACGTTGACCGGATGACGACGACAGCGACACCTGTCCTGTGGGCGACAAAGCCCGGGAGGCACGATTCATGAGTGAGCGAGCTCTCCGCGGTACGCGACTCGGGGCCACTAGCTACGAGACCGACCGTGGTATCGATCTGGCACCTCGCCAGACCGTTGAGTACGCATGCCGGAACGGACATCGCTTTGAGATGCCGTTCTCGGTTGAGGCCGAGATTCCGTCGGAGTGGGAGTGCCGTGCATGCGGCACCATCGCACTTCTGGTGGACGGAGAGGGCCCGGAGAAGAAGGAAACCAAGCCCGCGCGCACGCACTGGGACATGCTCATGGAGCGGCGCACGCTCGAGGAGCTCGAGGAGGTGCTGGCCGAGAGGCTGGCCGTCCTGAGGTCCGGAGCGATGAACATCGCGGTGCATCCGCGCGACAACCGCAAGAGCGCCTGACCAACAGGCATCGGGCCCGTGGTGACACACGGGCCCGCCCAACACTTCTGCCCCGTGGCGGAGCGCCGATCAGCGCTCTGTCCCGGGGTTTTTGCGGTCCGGGTCCACGACCTCGCCCTGGATGACCTCGCCGGGGATGACCTTGCCGTCGGGACGGTGGATCCGGATCTGCTCGTTGGCCACCCGCGCCTGCTGGAACAGATCACCGATCGAGCCGGAGTCGTAGCTCTTGCGGCGCCCGAGGGCACGGTCCGCCGCCTTGCGCAGCAGCGCGCGGGTCGGCGGGAACAGGCACAGCAGCCCGGCCGCGTCGGAGACGAAGCCCGGGATCATCAGCAGCAGACCGCCGAGCATGCCCAGCGCCGCCCCGGTCGGCTCGCTCCCTGACGGAGCGATCCCCGGTGCGCCGGGGGTCCCCGGAGCCCCGGGCTGCATGGAGACCGTCAGGCTGCGCCAGGCGCTGCGCCCGGCCCGCTTCACCGCGAGCGCGCCGAGCACGAACCCGGCCACGAGCAGCAGCAGGACGGTGAGCCCGCTGGTGGCCGAGGCCACCACGGTCAGCAGCCAGATCTCCAGGACCGCCCAGGCCGCCACCACGAGCGGCGCGAAGGTACGGACGCGCGAGCGCCGGGGACGGACGGGGGGCGGGGTGCTGGTAGTCATACGGTCAATTGTGCCTGGGCCCGGATAAAGCCACGATCACCGGCGGACATCGCCGATCACGCCCGACCGGATCGCACCCCGCCGGAACGCCCCGACCCGACCACCGTCAGCGGGACGAGCGGCCGAAGACCCGGCTCGCCCGGGAGCCCACACCCCAGGCGGTGACCCGCCACAGCGCCTCGACCACGATGTTGCGGCTCATCTTGCTGTCGCCGCGCTCGCGCTCCACGAAGGTGATGGGGACCTCGACGACGTGGAAGCCGGCCTTGACCGTGCGCCAGGCCAGGTCGACCTGGAAGCAGTAGCCGGCCGAGGCCACCTCGTCCATGCCCAGACCCGTCAGGGTCTCCTTGCGGAAGGCCCGGTAGCCGCCGGTGACGTCACGGATGGGCACGTCCAGCAGGATCCGCGAGTACGTGCTGCCGCCGCGCGAGAGGAACTCGCGGGACTTGGGCCAGTTGACGACCCGGCCGCCGGGGATCCACCGGGAGCCGAGGACCAGGTCCGCGCCCTTGAGGGCGGTCAGCAGCCGGGGCAGCTCCTCAGGCTGGTGCGAGCCGTCGGCGTCCATCTCGACGAGGACGCCGTAGCCCTGGTCGATGCCCCAGCGGAAGCCAGCCAGGTAGGCGGCGCCGAGGCCTTCCTTGCCCTGCCGGTGCAGCACATGGACGTGATCGTCACCCGAGGCCAGTTCGTCGGCGAGCTTGCCGGTGCCGTCGGGGCTGTTGTCATCGGCGACCAGGATGTGCGCCCCGGGTACCGAGGACCGGACCCGGGCCACGATCGGCTTGATGTTCTCGGCTTCGTTGTAGGTCGGGATGATGACCAGAACCGTGCCGAGCGGACCGAAGTCCCTCCCCTGGACTCCGTCATGGGAAACCCCACCGCCCTCGTTCACTGCTGCCCCTTCGATTTTGTGGCTTCGCGCCTGCCGAGCGCGATGGCGACAGCGCAGGACAGAATCCCCACCATAGCGAGAGTCCACTCGGGAACCGTACCGACGCGGTCGGCCACGGTGAGCTCGTCGCGCAGCGGGATCCGGGCACTCAGGACATCCTGGGTGAATTCCTTCGTGCGCTGCTCAATGGTGCCGTCGGGGGCCACCACCGCGCTGATGCCGCTGGTCGCGGCGGTGACGATGGCGCGGCCGTGTTCGACGGCCCGCAGCCGCGACATGGCGAGCTGCTGCTCGGGCTGTCCGGTGCGGCCGTACGTCGCGTTGTTGGTCTGGACGATGATCGCGCGCGCCCCGGCCTTCACGGTGTCGTGCACGATCTCGTCGTAGGCGACCTCGAAGCAGATGACGTCGCCGAGCGTGGCGGGGCCGATCTTGAGGACGCCGGTGTTCCTGCCCGGGTAGAAGTCCCGCGGGATCTGGTCGAGCCGGTGGATGACCTTGGTGAGCTCGGTGCGGAAGGGCACGTACTCACCGAACGGCACCGGGTGCTGCTTGGTGTACGAGGCGCCGGGCCCGGAGACCGGGTCCCAGACGATGCCCTCGTTCTGCACATGCCGGGCGTCCGGGCCGTCGACCAGCGCGCCGACCAGGACCGGGACACCCACCGCCCGCACCGCGCCGGTGATCTTGTCGTACGCCTGCGGGTTGCTGAACGGGTCCAGGTCGGAGGAGTTCTCCGGCCAGATCACCAGATCCGGCTTGGGCGTGCGCTTCTCCCTGATGTCCTTCGCCAGCTTGAGGGTGGCCGCGACATGGTTGTCCAGGATCTGCATCGGCCGGCCGAGGAAGTGCATCCCGGGCTGCTGGACGTTGCCCTGCACGATGGCCACCTTGACGAAGTCGGTGGCGTTCGTGGGCACCGGTACCGCGTAGCCGGCGGCGAGCAGGGCGGCCGCGAGCGCGGCGGTCCCGGCGACGGGCAGCAGCGTCCGGGCGGTGCGCGCGGTCCCGGCGGCGCGCAGCCGCAGGGCGGCGAGCACGGCCGCGGCCAGCAGCGTGCCGGTCAGCGCGACGGCGAAGGTCACCAGCGGGGCACCGCCGAGGGCCGCCAGCGGCGTGAAGGACGAGCCGGTGTTGGCGAACGCCAGGCGGCCCCAGGGGAAGCCGCCGAAGGGCAGCCGGTCCCGGGCCAGTTCCTCGGCCACCCACAGGCAGCCGCCCCACAGCGGCCAGCCCGGCAGCCGGGAGGTGATCGCCAGGCCGGCCCCGAGCGCGGCGATGAAGAGCGCCTCCAGCACGGACAGCCCGAAGACCGCGTCGTAGCCGACGACCCGCAGCCACAGCAGCAGCCACAGGAAGAACGGCAGCGCGAAGGCGAAGCCGAGCCAGGCGCCCTGCCGGGCGGTCCTGCCCCGGGTGAGGACGGACAGCCCGGCGACCGCGACGATCGACAGCGGCCACACGTCGTAGGGCGGGAACGCGGCGGCGAGCGCCAGTCCGCAGAGCGCGGCGGCGGCGCTGCGCGGGGCGGCGCGGCGGGCGGCCCGCGCGGCACGGCGGCGCCGGCCGGGCCGCGCGGGCCCGGGCTGGGCCACGTCCGGACCGGCGGCCGGGTCCACGACCGCGTCCTTGGCTGGATCCGCGGCCGGTTCTGCGGCTGGATCCACGGCCGGGGCGGTGTCGGGTCGCGGGCGCACGTCGCGGCCTTCCTGCAGGTGGTGAGCTGGTGCAGTGACGGTACAACGTGTTCGCGCCGGTGCGGGTCGCGGGTGTGCAAAGGCTCGGGCGCGGGAACGCGGGCGGGCGGGCACGGCGCGGGGGCACGGCAGGGGGCGTGGCAGTGCGGGAGCGCCCGCTACGGAACGGGCCCGGAACGCCCTTCGGGCCGACCTGGGACCCGCTGGCTGCGAGTCGGCGCCAAGGCCGTTGTCTACTGGGCGTCCGGGCCCTTCCCGGGTCACACCTGCCGTCCGGCGGCACTCGCCGTGAAGCGAGCCGCTTTCCGTGCCGCTGACGCTGGACCTGGCTGCCAGTGGCGGCGTGCACGTGCGGCGCGACACCCCATGGCCCAGCGGCGGTCGACGGATTCGCGGAGGGTCCCCGGTCCGACGTCCTGTGGTGGACTCGGCCGAACCTACTCGCCCTCGACCGTTGGCTGTCAACAGCCACTTGACCTGCGATGATCCTTCAAATCAGCAGGTCAGTGCGGGGCCCGGCGAGTCGGCGCGACAGGCCGAGGGCACACCGTTCGGCCGCATGTGGCCGCCAAGGGTCACTCGTTCGGCCGTGCGTAGACCGTGCGACCGGACACGACGGTACGCAGCGCGACCGGAAGGGCACGGTCCGGCGCCACGTCCGGCAGGCCCGGGGTGCCCGAACGCGGGTCGGTGGACCAGTTGGCGACCCGCTCGTCAGGGGCCTGCACCACCAGTTCGCCACCGCGCCAGAGCACGTAGTCGGCGGGCGCGCCCGGCATCAGGACGCCGGTGTCGTCCCGGCCGACCGCGCGCCAGCCGCCCCGGGTGTGGGCGTTGAAGGCGGCGCGGGCCGAGATGCGGTGCCCGGGGGTGCGGTGGAACGCGGCGGCGCGCACGGCGCCCCACGGGTCGAGCGGGGTGACGGGGCTGTCGGAGCCGAGGACGAGCGGCACGCCGGCCCGCACCATCGCCGCGTAGGAGTTGAGCGTCCGGGCCCGTTCGGCGCCGAGCCGCTCCGCGTACATGCCCTCCTCGCCGCCCCAGGCCGCGTCGAAGGCCGGCTGCACCGAGGCGATCAGCCCCAGTTCGGCGAAGCCGGTGATCGCGTCGGGCGTCATCATCTCGGCGTGCTCGACCCGGTGCCGCAGCGCCCGGATCCGGTCGGCGCCGACGCGTTCGGCGGCGGCCCGTACGCCGGCCACGACGGAGGAGACGGCGGCGTCCCCGATGGCGTGGAAGCCCGCCTGGACGCCGGCCTCGGTGCAGGTGGCGACGTGGGCGGCGATGGTGTCGGTGTCGATGAAGGAGACGCCGTCGTGCGGGGCGTCGGCGTAGGGCGCGTGCAGGCAGGCGGTGCGGGAGCCGAGGGATCCGTCGACGAACAGGTCGCCGCCCGCGCCGACGGCGCCCAGGTCGCGGATCCGGTCGAGCCCCGAGGCGTCCTTCACGGCCTCCGCCCAGTACCCGAAGACCCGGGGACCGGATTCCGCCGCGGCGAGCGCCAGCAGGCCGGTGAGGTCGTCCTCGGAGGAGATGTCGGGGCCGGCGCACTCGTGCACCGCGCTGATGCCCAGCGAGGCGGCGTGCCGCAGTGCGGCGCGCTGCGCCGCGAGCCGCTGGGCGGGGGTGACGGCGGCGTGCGCGGCGCGGCGTACGGCGTGGTGCGCGTCGCTGGTGAGCGGGCCCTCCGGGTGGTACCCCGGCAGGTCGCGCACCCCGGGGACGAGGTCGAGCAGCGCGGTGGTGACGACGGCGGAGTGCACGTCGACCCGGGTCAGATAGAGCGGCCGGCCGCCGACCGCCTCGTCCAGCTCCTGGCGGGACGGGGTCCGCCGCTCGGGCCAGCGCGACTCGTCCCAGCCGTGGCCGAGCAGCACCCGGTCGCCGGGACGGTCGCGGGAGAAAGCGGCGGTGCGGGCGAGCGCGTCGGCGAGGGAGCCGGCGGCGGTGAGGTCGAGGCCGGTGAGCGCCAGTCCGGTCGCGGTGGTGTGGACGTGCGCGTCGGTGAACGCGGGGGTGACGAGCGCGCCGTCGAGGTGGACCACTTCGTCGACGCCGTCCACGAAGGAGTCGGCGGCGCCCTCGGATCCCACCCAGGCGACGGTGCCGCCCTCCACGACCATGGCCGTGGCGAAGGGGTCGGCGGGGCTGTAGACGGTTCCGCCGCGCAGCAGCACGGTGGTGGAAGGGGTGCGCTCGTTCATGAGGGACAGTCTCTCCCCTGCCCGGAGCGCTCAGATGCGCGGGGGCCTGGCCTCGTACGGAGTGGACAGCACGACGGTGGTGCGGGTGGAGACCCCGGCCAGGGTGCGGATCCGGGCGAGCAGGTGCTCCAGCTCGCCGGGGGTCGCGACGCGGACCTTGAGGATGTAGTTCTCCTCCCCCGCGACGCTGTGGCAGGCCTCGATCTCCGGTACCTCGGCGAGGCGCTCCGCGATGTCGTCCGGCGCGCTCGGGTCGAACGGTTTGATCGAGATGAACGCCGTCAGGGAGAGTCCGACCGCTTCGGCGTCGACGATCGCGGCGTAGCCGCGGATCACCCCGCGCTGCTCCAGCCGGCGCACCCGCTGGTGCACCGCCGAGGTGGACAGGCCGGTGGCCTTGCCCAGGTCGGTGTAGCTCATCCGCCCATCGGCGACGAGAAGTTCCACGATCTGTTGATCCAGCTCCTCCACGGCGGTCAACTTACTGCCCCGGAGGGCCTCCGGCACAGCGGGCAGGGGGCACGCCGGGGCGGGAGGGCGTTCTCCCGGCGCGCGCACGCCCGGAACGGCACCAGATGTGACGAAGGCCACACCGGATGCACCCCATGGTGGCGGCCGCCACGGTTATCGGGCGCGCCGGGCGGGAAGTGCTCGCTATGGCCGTGGCCGTCGTGCCCGGCGGGCCCGTCGAACGGGCGTTCATCCAAGGGGGATCCCACTATGCGCACCCATGTGCGGCCCAGCCGCAGCGAACGTACGCAGCCCGTACTCGAGGAGGACGACGAACGCGCCCAGGCGCTCGAAGCCGCCGCGCTGGACGCCGAGGAGGCGTTCGACGACGAGGTCTACGACATCCTGCGGGTGCACTGCCCGGACTGCGCGCGGCCGATCGCGCTGTTCGAGGGCGAGGAGGTGCTGCCGGAGCACGCGCTGTGCCCCACGCCGTGGAATCCGTTCGGCCTCACCGTCTGTGCCGGTTCCGGGCGCGCGTTGCGGGACGCGCAGCAGGTGGACTGCATGGAGTACACCGGCGAGGATCTCGCCACCCTGCTGACACTGCCGGCCGGACTCGACTGGCGCACCCAGCCGTTCTCGCACGCGTACGGCCCTGAGTCCCGTCCGGTACGGGTGCCGCGCCAGCGCGCGGCCTGAACCCGGCGGCGACCGCCCGCGATGCCGGTGCCGCGTCCCCGGGGGGCGCGGCACCGGCGTGGCGTCACGGCTCGCCCAGGGGACCAGGGCTCGTTCGCCGGACTACGGCTTGCTCTCCGGTCCGGCGAGGTGCCGGGCGATGACCATGCGCTGGATCTGGTTGGTGCCCTCGACGATCTGCAGCACCTTGGCCTCGCGCATGTACCGCTCGACGGGGAAGTCCACCGTGTAGCCGTAGCCGCCCAGGAGTTGCACGGCGTCGGTGGTCACCTGCATCGCGGCGTCCGTGCAGAAGAGCTTGGCCATGGCCGCCTGCCGCGAGAAGTCCCGGCCGGCGTCGCGCAGCCGGGCCGCGGCGAGGTAGAGCGCCCGGCCGGCCTCGATCTTGGTGGCCATGTCGGCGAGCATGAAGCGCAGCCCCTGGAAGTCCACGAGCGGACGGCCGAACTGCTTGCGGGCCAGCGTGTAGGCCAGCGCCTCGTCGAGGGCGCCCTGGGCGACGCCGACGGCGCAGGCCGCGATGCCGAGCCGGCCCGAGTCGAGCGCGGACAGCGCGATGGAGAAGCCCTGGCCCTCCTCGCCGACCCGCCGGCTGTCCGGGACGGTCACACCGTCGAAGTGGACCTGCGCGGTGGGCGAGCCCTTCATGCCCATCTTCCGCTCGGGCTGGGCTGCGGTCAGCCCCGGTGAGTCCGCGGGGACCAGGAACGCGGTGATGCCGCGCGGGCCTTCGGCACCGCTGCGGGCCAGCACCGTGTAGAAGTCGGCGACACCGCCGTGGGTGATCCACGCCTTGGTGCCGTCGATGGTCCAGTCGCCCTCGGCGAGGACCGCGCGGGTGTTCAGGGACGCGGCGTCGGAGCCCGCTGCGGGCTCGGAGAGGCAGTACGCGCCGAGGAGCGCGCCGCCGAGCATGGCGGGCAGGTGCTCGGCACGCTGCTCCTTGGTGCCGAAGTGCGCCACCGCGTGGCAGGCGAGGGTGTGGACACTCACTCCGAGGCCGACGGTGAGCCGGGCGGCCGCCAGCTCCTCCAGGACCTGCAGGTAGACCTCGTAGGGCTGTCCCCCGCCGCCGTACTCCTCCGGATACGGGAGGCCGAGCAGCCCCGCCTCGCCGATGAGGGCGAACGTGTCCCGCGGGAAGTGCCCGGTGTCCTCCTCCTCGGCGGCCCGGGGCAGGATCTCCCGCTGGGCCAGCTCGCGGGTGAGGGCGAGCAGGTCTCGGGCCTCCTCGGTGGGCAAGTGGCGGTCTACCGGCTGCGGGCCGTTGTGAGGCATGGCGGCGCGCTCCTCCCTGTCAGGCGCGGCGGCGACCGCCCAGGGTGTGGCGGTGCCGTACGTCTTGCGATGCCCAGGTGCCGATCGTCTCCCGCCGGGTCTCGGCGCGGCTTGATCAGCGGCTGTGGCGCGATGGAGTATGCCCGATCGGGCGCCCCGCGTCACGGGGCGAGGCCCGGTACCGGTACAGATCAGGGGTCTCCAGGGGCGGCGGCCCGGACTGAGGCGCGTCCCAGGAGCCGTCTCAGGGGCCGGCCGTCCCAGGGGTCGCCCCGGAAGCCCCGCCGGACGGCTGTGAGGCCCCGTCAGGTGCCCGTCAGCCGCAGCATGGCCCACAGGGCCGTCGTGGCGCCCACCAGCGTCAGAGGGACCGTCAGCAGGCCGAGGCGGGTGAAGACGCCCAGCTCCGGATCCTTGCCGTGGTCGCTGAGGATCCGGCGCCACAGCAGAGTGGCCAACGAGCCGGCGTAGGTGAGGTTCGGGCCGAGGTTCACGCCGATCAGGACGGCGAGCACGGGGCCGGGTCCGGCCGTCGCGACGAGCGGCAGCAGGGCCAGCACCGCCGGCAGGTTGTTGATCAGGTTGGCCAGCACGGCGGCGAACGCCGCCACCGCCAGCAGCTCGGGCAGTCCCGCGCCGTCCGGCAGCACCCGGTCCGCCGCGTCGGCCAGGCCGTTGTCGACCACCGCCTTGACGACGATGCCCAGTGCCAGCACGAACAGGCAGAACAGCGGGTTCGCGGCGCTCGCCAGGCCGCGTACGGTCGTCCGCCCGCGGCGCAGCGCCCGCACCCCCAGTACCAGCGCGCCGGCCAGCGCCGCCCAGGCGGGGTTCACCCCGGCCAGCGACGTGACGGCGAAGCCCGCGAGGGTCAGGGCCACGACGACGAGGGTGAACACCGGGAGCGCGGGCCGTGGCACCGGTTCCGCGGCGCGCGCCGGGGCGGCCAGATCGGCGGCGAAGAAGCGGCGGAAGACCAGGTACTCCAAGCCGATCGCCACCAGCCACGGCAGCGCCATCACCGCCGCGAAGCGGGTGAAGGAGAGCCCGGCCGCGGCGAAGGCCAGCAGATTGGTCAGGTTGGAGACCGGCAGCAGCAGCGACGCCGAGTTCGCCAGATGGGCGCAGGCGTAGACATGCGGCCGGGACCGGGTGCCGGCGCGGGCGGCGGTCACGATGACCACCGGGGTCAGCAGCACCACCGTCGCGTCCAGGCTGAGCACCGCGGTGATCAGCGAGGCCACCGCGAACACCCCGGCCAGCAGCCGGCCGGGCTCGCCCCGGCAGGCGCGGGCCATCGCGTCCCCGGCCGCGGTGAACAGCCCCGCGTCGGCGCAGAGTTCCGCGAGCACCAGCACGGCGGCGAGGAAGCCGACGACCGGCAGCAGTTCCCTGGTCTGTGACCAGGCGTCCTGCCACGGCACCGCGCCGGTCGCGGTCACCAGCACCGCGGCCGGCACCGCCGCGGCCGCCTCGGGCCAGCCGCGCGGGCGGGCCACCGCGAACCCGAGGACCAGCAACAGCAGGACGACGGACAGGATCTCGGCGACGGTGCTGCTCAGGGTCGGTCTCCTGGGAACGTACGGCGGTCACATGGCGAAGCCGCGGGCAGCGGGCGCACGCATGGCGGGGTCAGGAGCCAGCATGCACCACGCCGCCGGCACGACCCGGGACCGGTGGGTCCTCCGTGACGTTCTCGCGGCCCGCCGTCAGGCGCTCATCGCGTCGGCGAGCGTCAGGGTGTGGAGATGGTCCGGCGGCCCCGGCCGGGCGTAGTACCAGCCCTGGGCGGTGTCGCAGCCGAGCAGACCCAGATGCTCCGCCTGGGTGCGGGTCTCCACCCCTTCGACGGTCACGGTGAGGCCGAGCGTGTGCGCGAGGGAGACGATCCCCTCGACGATCTTGAGGTCGACGGGGTCGGCCGGGTGCTGCCGGATGCCCCGGGTGAAGGCCCGGTCGAGCTTGAGGTTGCTGATCGGCAGCCAGCGCAGCGACGACAGGTTGGAGTAGCCGGTGCCGAAGTCGTCGAGCGCTATGTCCACGCCCAGGTCGACCAGCCGGCGCAGCGGCTTGAGGGCGTCCTCGTCGGCGCCGATCAGGGCGCTCTCGGTGACTTCCAGGCACAGGGCGGTGGGATCCAGCCCGGTCTCCTCCAGCACGGCGGCGACCTCGTCGACGAGCCCCGGGTGGTAGAGCTGGCACGGGGACAGGTTGACGTTGACGCGGACCGGAAGGCCGTCGGCACTCCGGCGCTGCCATTCGCGCGCCTGCCGGGCGGACTCCTGCAGCACCCAGCGGCCGAGCGGGACGATCTGCCCGGTGCTCTCCGCCAGCGGTATGAACTGGTCGGGCCCGAGCACGCCGTGCAGCGGGTGGCACCATCTGACCAGGGCCTCCGCGCCCTGGACGCTGCCGTCGGCCAGCCGGATGAGGGGCTGGTACTCGATGAAGAACTCGCCGCGTTCCAGGGCGGTCGGCAGCCGGTTCGTCAGGCCGTGCCGGGTGATCGCGCGGGCGTCGGAGTCCGGGTCGGCGACCTCGTAGCGGTTGCCGCCGGCGGCCTTGGCCCGGTACATCGTGATGTCGGCGCTGCGCAGCACGTCGGCCGCGCCGCGGGTGCCGGTGGGGCCCTCGACGATGCCGATGCTGCCGTGGACGGGCAGTTCACGGCCGTCGAGGCGGACCGTGGTGGACAGGGCGGCCAGGATCCGGTCGGCCAGGTCGGTGACCTCGCCCTGGGTGGCGGGATCGACGATCAGGGCGGCGAACTCGTCGCCGCCGATGCGGGCGACCAGCTGGTCCGGGGCGGTCACACAGGCCTGCAGCCGCTCGGCGACCGCGACCAGCAGCCGGTCCCCGACCGCGTGGCCGAGGCTGTCGTTGACCGCCTTGAAGCCGTCGAGGTCGAGATAGCACAGGCCGAGGCGTTCGGTGCCGGTCCCGGGCGACAGGGCCTGTTCCAGCCGTTCGAAGAACAGCGCCCGGTTCGGGAGTCCGGTGAGGGTGTCGTGGGTCGCCTCGTGGCGCAGCCGCTCGGTCAGCAGCCGGGCCTCGGTGATGTCCTCCATGAGCGCCAGCTGGTACTGCGGGACGCCGGAGGAGTCCCTGAGCAGCGACACGGACAGGTTGGTCCACAGCGCGGTGCCGTCAGGGCGGTAGTACGGCTTGGTGATGCGGTACTCGTCGCGCTCGCCGCGGACCAGTTCCCCGTACAGCCCCCAGACGTCGGCGCCGTCGTCCGGGTGCACGAAGTCGCTGACGTTCCGGTTGCGGACGTGGTGCTCGCCGCCGAACATCTGGGTCAGCGCGCCGTTGAGCTCCAGGATCCGGCCGTCGAGGCCGGCGATCCCGATGCCGACCGCGGCGCCCTCGAAGACCGCGCGGAAGCGGGCCTCGCTGGCCTGGAGCGCGGTCTCGGCCTCCGCGCGGGCGGCGATCGCCGCCCGGGAGATGGCCTCCTGCTCGTAGCGGGTGCGTTCGACCAGCGCGCGGGCGAACCCGGCCGCGATGGCGTGCTGCAGCCGGGCGCAGCGGGACCGGCTCTCGTCGGCCGGCAGTTCCTCCGGCGGGCAGTAGAGCACCAGGTACGCGTCGACCACCCGCAGGATGCTGGGCAGCACCTCGGGGTCGGTGCAGTGCGCGGCGACCAGCGCGGATCCGACCTCGAAGGCCGGGCGCGGGTCGAACGGGGTGGCCCGCAGCGCCTCGTCGAGGCCGCGGGCCAGCGGGAGCAGGTACTCCTCGAACTCGGCGCGCGTCATCGACGTCGCGGTCGCCGGATAGATCGCACGGCTCCAGATGGTGGCGAACCGCCGCAGGCCGTCGGCCCGTGCGTCCAGCCCGGTGTCCCCGGTGGTGGCGTCCTGCCCGGTGCCTCCGGCCAGGTGCAGGCCGGAGGCACCGGTCCCTGCCGGCTGTGAGGTCACGCCTTGAGCCCCACGCCGGCGAAGCCGACGAAGGCCGCGGGGTCCTCTTCGTGACCGGCCGGGGTGTCCGGATGCCAGTCGGGCATCGAGACCAGACCGGGTTCGATGAGTTCGAAGCCCTCGAAGAACGCGGCCACCTCGGAGCGGGTCCGCATGATCAGCGGGGAGCTGGCCTTGCGGTAGACGCCCTGGACGCCGCCGCCCTGCTCGGGCGAGATGGGGCCGCCCTCGGTCGAGGCGTGGGTGAGTACCAGCAGGCTGCCGGGGGCGAGTGCGTCCCGCAGCTCGGCCACCGCGGCGGCCGGGTCGTCCTCGTCGGCCAGGAAGTGGAGGACGGCGACGAGCAGCAGCGCCACCGGCCGGTCGAAGTCGAGCAGTTCGGTGGCCTCGGGGCTGGTCAGGATGTTCTTGGGGGTGCGCAGGTCGGCGGCGGCGATCCGGGCCGTCGGGTTGCCGTCGAGCACCGCCCGGCTGTGCGCCACGGCCACCGGGTCGCTGTCGACGTAGAGCACCCGGGCGCCGGGGCTGGCGGCCTGGGCGACCTCGTGCACGTTGCCGAAGGTGGGTATGCCGGAGCCGATGTCCAGGAACTGGGTGATGCCCTGGTCGACGGCGTAGCGGACCGCCCGGCGCATGAACGCGCGGTTGGCCTGCATGATCTTGGGAAGCCCGGGAAAGATCTCCATGGCCTGGCGGGCGGCCTCGCGGTCCACCTCGAAGTTGTGCGAGCCACCGAGGTAGTAGTCGTAGATACGCGACACACTCGGCACCGACAGGTCAATACCCTGGGGTGCCCAGGCGGGACGCTCCATCACGGTCTCCAGCTCATCAGATGATCTTGGACTGACCAAGATACCGGCCTGCTCTCGAGCCGAGGCTATCGATCACCCGGGCGAAGCGGAATATCATCCGGAAATGGTCCGTCCGTTTTCGGCGAGAACTCCCGGCATATGCACCTGCCAAAACGCGCAGCTGCGGATTCGCGCACATGTGCGGGCCCACCGGCCGACGGCCGGTGGGCCCGCACATGTCAGCTGTCCCGGCAGCGTATGCCGTGACCGGGCTTCAGTGAAAGGTCAGCAGGCGCCTTCGTCCACCCAGACACCCCATTCGCCGGTGGTGCCGGGCTCCTCGTTCTGGGTCCACCACTTGGCCTTCCACTTGTGACCGTTGTGGGAGACCTCATTGGTGTTCACGTATATCGCAGTACTGCTCCACGCCGCTACCGTGCACTGGCCGGGCGGGTTCGTCGGAGGCGTGGTCGGGGGCGTCGTCGGAGGGTTCGTGGGCGGCGTCGCGCCGGCGAACTTCACCGAGAACTTGGCGAATTCCCAGGGGGTCTGCGCAACGCTGCTGCAGACTCCGGAAGTGGTTCCGTTGTCCGGCGGGGTGCACTGACGGTCACGGTTGAGTGACCAGAAGGTGAACCGGCCCATTCCGTGACCGGTCGCGTAGTCCAGCACCGTCTGGAAATCCGCCTGGCGGAAGTACTCGCCGGTGTCGCTGCGGCCGTTCATTCCGGAGAAGCCCTCGTGGGCGTAGGCCGTGGCGGCGTTCCAGCCGAACGTCGTCTGCAGGATCGAGTTGAAGTTGGTGAGTGCGCTGGTCTGCGCCGCCGCCCCGTTGAAGCCGCCGTCGAACGGCATGATCGAGAAATTGTTGGGCGTGAAGCCCTGGGCCTTGGCCTCGTTCAGCATCTGCTTGCCGAACCAGCCGGTGCCGTCGGCGGTGCCGGCCGTGGTCACCGAGACGTAGAGGCCGGGGTTGTTCTGCTGGAGGATCTTCGCGGCGCCGATCTCGTGGGAGATCGCGGTGGCGTTCTCGTACTCCGGCTCCTCGAGGTCGAAGTCGATCGCCTTCAGCTGGTACTTGGTGATGACCTGCTGGTACGCGGCGGCGGTCGCCGCCGAGGTGGAGCAGGCCTGGCCGAGCTTGGTGCCGCCGTAGCCGCCGATCGAGACGGAGACGTCACCGCCCTTGGCGCGGATTCCGCTGATCACCGAGGCGACCGCGGTGTCGGAGGAGACATCGGCGGTGCCGTCCCAGGTCGGGCTGCAGCCGCCGCCGTTGGGGGCGAGGACGAACGCGAGCTGGAACGCCTTGAGCCCGGTGGCGTCCATGATCGCCCCGGCGTCGGGGGGATTGTTGTCGCGGGGCATCAGATACGGCGCCGCCGCGTACCAGTTGTTGCCCAGGGCGGCCGCCGACGTCTCGGCACCGGACGCCTGGCCCGTGCCGAGCGTGGCGGCCGCGGCGAGGCCGGCCGCCGCGAGGGTGGCTGCCGCCACCCCGGAACAGAGTGCTTTGAGGCGCTTCACGTCGTACCTCCTGTGGGGGGAAACGCAGCCAGAATCCAGCTGTGACGCGAACTCGTCAAGGCTTTGGACTAGACCTAGGACTAAACCACTAGAGGCCTGCGACCTGGCGTGCCGTCAGATTCCGAAGACGATCGACGCGTTGTCGTGGCACACGGCGCGCAGCCAGGCGTCTCCGAGGCCGAGTCGTTCGAGCGACTCCAGGCCATGGGCGTAGGAGTACGGGATGTTGGGGAAGTCGCTCCCCCACAGGATCCGGTCGCCGAGGTCCGCGAGCCGCGGAAGCTCCGCTCGTGGCAGCGGGGCGGACTCCTCGGAGAAGTCGGTGAACGCCATCGTCGTGTCCAGCAGGACCCCGGGGTGGCGTTCCGCCAGGTCCAGGAAGGCGGTGTAGTCGGGCATCCCCATGTGCGCGACGACCAGCCGCAGCCGGGGATGCCGGGCCAGCACCCGGGCCATCGGGCCGGGGCCGGTGAACTTGCCGGGCACCGGCCCGGACCCGCAGTGAGTCACCACCGGGATGCCCGCCTCGGCCAGCAGCCCCCAGACCGGCTCCAGCCAGGCGTCGTTGGGGTCGTAGGCCCCCACCTGGACATGCGACTTGAAGACCCGGGCGCCGCCCTCGACGGCCGCGCGCACATAGTCCGCGGCGCCCTCCTCCGGGAAGAAGGTAGCGGTGCTCAGACAGTCCGGCGTCCGGGCGGCGAAGTCCGCCGCCCAGCTGTTCAGCCAGCCGGCCATCCCCGGCTTGTGCGGGTAGACCATCGACGTGAACGCCCGGACGCCGAACCCGCGCAGCACCGCGAGCCGTTCGTCCTCCTGGTGGCGGTAGGTGATGGGCCAGCGGCGGCCGACGAGCGGCCCGGCGGCGTCGAAGTACGCCCACACCTTGTCCAGTACGCGTTCCGGCATGAAGTGCGTGTGCACATCGATCAGCCCCGGCAGCCCCAGCCCGCGCCAGAACGCGGTCACCCGTGCGTCGTCCGCGCCTGTCTCCACCATGCGGGGGCCCTCCGCCCGTTCCGTACGGTCCTGGCCCGTCCGGTCCCAGGGTCCGCCGGGGACATGATCGCAGAGCGGCCCGGGCCGGTGGCGGCCCGCCCGGGGGGAGGCCACCGGCCCGCCACACCGCCGGGTTCAGGCGGGCGTTCCGGCTTCGGCCGCCGACTTCAGGGCGTCGAGCCAGTCGACGAGCGAGGCCGTGAGCCCGGCCCGCATCCCGTCGGGATCGGCCCGGA